>CAVJRQ010000109.1:0-2027 GCA_963652075.1 Acutalibacteraceae bacterium | reverse complement strand
GGCGGCTGGATCGTCAAGGAAGAGGTGTAAGTTCCATTCCAAATGACACCCCTGATTTCTTACTGTTTTCCCCGTTGTACAGCGTAGTATCTACGATTGTACAACGGGGTTTCTATGATTGGCTTTTGTGCCACTCTGGCGGCAGTTTTTATGGGGTCGCATGGCCGTACGGCCATGGTTTCTATGCCTGTACGGCCAGGGAAAACGTGATTTCTTGACCGGTTTTACTAATAATAGTAGGCGGTGTATTTCCTCCGCACTATGGCACCTCCAAAAAACAACGCATATCCTTTTAGCATTTGCAAGATTATTCGTACCTTAGCGGCGTGAAACCTAAACAGAGCCGGTATGACGACGGAAATTGTAAATTGTTACCCTATAGGGATACAGACATTCGAGAAGATCCGGGAGAAGAACTATCTGTATGTGGACAAGACGAAGTACATTGTCGATTTCAGGGAAAAACAGATGAGTTATGTTTTCCTGAGCCGTCCCCGCAGGTTCGGCAAGTCTCTCTTCGCCTCCACATTGGCGGCGTATTTCGAGGGCAGGAAGGAACTCTTCGAAGGTCTCGCCATCGCCGGCTACGAGAAGGAATGGGTGAAGCACCCCGTGTTCCACTTCGACATGAGCGGAGCCAAACACATGAGTCCGGAGGCGTTGGAAAGGTACTTGTCCGACATGCTGGACGATGCGGAAAAGCCGTTTGGCTACAAGAGTGGGAAGGTAGACCCGAACATCCGTCTGAAAGACCTTGTGCAATGCGCCTATGAGCAGACCGGGCAGAAGGCCGTAGTCATCATCGACGAGTACGACGCTCCCCTTCTCGACGTGGTGCACGAGGCGGAGAACCTGCAGCCCCTGCGCTTCATCATGCAGAACTTCTACAGTCCGCTCAAGAAGCTCGACCCCTATCTGGAGTTCGTCTTCATCACGGGCATCACCAAGTTCTCGCAGCTCAGCATCTTCAGCGAGCTCAACAACCTCAACAACATCAGCATGCTCGACCAGTACTCCGCCGTCTGCGGCATCAGCCAGACGGAGCTGACCACCGTGATGAAGCCCGATGTGGAGGGGCTGGGCAGGGCCTTGGGCTTGACTTACGCGGAATGTCTGGAGGAACTGCGCAGGTACTACGACGGCTATCATTTCAGCAAGCGTTCGGAGGACGTGTTCAACCCGTTCAGCATGATAAGGGCGATGGGCAACCAACAGCTGGAGTCCTACTGGTTCGGCTCCGGCACGCCGAGCTACATCGTCAACATCCTCAAGAAGTACCACGTCAATGTGATGGACATAGAGGAGAACGACTGCGGAGTGGACGACTTCGACGTGTCGCCCGAGCAGATGACCTCAGCCCTGCCACTGCTGTACCAGAGCGGCTACCTCACCATCAAGAAATACAGTCCAGTCCTCAAGCGTTACCGTCTGGGCTATCCCAACAGGGAAGTCAGGATAGGCATGCTGAAGAGTCTTGCCCCCAACTACCTCACCCCGGTCTCTCCGGGCAGCAAGTGCTCGGTGGGCGACCTTGTGGAACTGCTCTACGACGGCAAGGTGGAGGAGGCTATGGTGCGCTTGAAGGCGTTCCTCGCGGGCATATCCAACCGTCTGTCCAACAAGGACGAGCGCGACTTCCAGACGGTGTTCTACCTTATCTTCAACTTGATGGGCGCATATATGCGTGTGGAGGAGGACTCCGCCGTAGGGAGGGCTGACGCTGTGGTGCACATGCCCGATGCCGTGTACGTGTTCGAACTGAAGTACGACGGATCGGCCGAGGACGCACTGAGGCAGATAGACGAGAAAGGCTACCTCATCCCGTACTCCGCCGACGGCAAGAGGCTCTTCAAGATAGGCGTCAACTACGACAGCGCGCAGCGCACCCTCGGCGGCTGGATCGTCAAGGAAGAGGTGTAAGTTCCATTCCAAATGACACCCCTGATTTCTTACTGTTTTCCCCGTTGTACAGCGTAGTATCTACGATTGTACAACGGGGTTTCTATGATTGGCTTTTGTGCCACTCT
>CAVJRQ010000108.1:0-2332 GCA_963652075.1 Acutalibacteraceae bacterium | reverse complement strand
AAAAGATGCCCGAAGACACCTTTGAGCATATCATAGAGAAGTATGTCGAGATGAACGTGTGCCACCCTTTCATGGAGGGCAACGGCCGCTCCGCCCGCATTTGGCTCGATAGGATGCTCAAACGCTCGCTCGGCAAGGTCGTCAACTGGCAGTATGTTGACAAAGACCGGTATCTCTCCGCTATGGAACGCTCGCCCGTCAACGACCTCGAACTGCGCTATCTCCTTTCACGGAATCTGACCTCGGATACGGAGAACCGCGAAGTGATATTCAAGGGAATTGAGCAAAGCTATTACTATGAGGGGTATGAGAAATGAAAACATATTACACGCTCACGCTGTATTCGTGCTTTATCTCTTCCATCACGAAGGTGCTCTCTAAGTTGGCGATATTCTCGTGGTGGCCAATCACATGGAGCAGGAACTGCTGGTAGTACCGCATGTCCGGAGCCTGCACGCGCAGCAGGTAATCGAAGCTGCCCGAGATGTTGTAGCACTCCGTCACTTCGGGGATGGCGTTCACCAACTCCGTAAACTCGCGGGCACGCTCGCTGTTGATGCTCTTCAGCTTGATGGTGAGAAACACCGCGAATCCTTTGTTCAGCTTCCCCGCATCCAGTATGGTAGCGTACTGCTTGATGAACCCCAGCTGTTCCAGTCGCTTCACCCGCTCAAAGGTTGGGGTGGTGGAGAGGTGCGCTTTGGCGGCCAGTTCCTTGTTGGTGAGCCGTGCGTTCTGCTGTAGTGCCCTGAGCAACAGCGCGTCTTTTTCGTCCAACTCGTATGATTCTGTTTTCTGGTTCATATTGGTATGGTTTTGGAATATTGTTCTATTGAACGACGCAAAAATAGTGGATGTTTCTGAATGTTCAAAGCGGTTTTGCCGAATGTTGGACTCATTGTTCCTTTGCAACAGAAAAAATAACTGAAACGAACGGAAATAACAACAATTAAAAAGCATACGATTATGGCAGAAAGAAAACTTCATCTTGAGACTTTGGCACTTCATGTGGGACAAGAGACCCCGGACCCGGCAACGGATGCCCGTGCAGTACCTATTTATCAAACGACCTCGTACGTGTTCCGCAACTCCCAGCATGCGGCCGACCGCTTTGGCTTGCGTGACGCGGGCAACATCTATGGCCGTCTGACCAACTCCACGCAGGGCGTGTTCGAGGATAGGGTAGCGGCCCTCGAAGGCGGCGTGGCCGGACTGGCGGTGGCTTCGGGCGCTGCGGCCGTGACCTACGCGCTGGAAAACATCGCCAACTGTGGCGACCACATCGTGGCTGCCGACAACCTCTATGGCGGAACGTTCAACCTGATTACGCACACGCTCACCAACCGCGGCGTGACGTATGACATTGTCAACTGCAACGACCTCGCAGCCTTGGAGGCAGCCATCAAACCCAATACCAAAGCCGTCTACATCGAGACGCTGGGTAATCCCAACTCCGACGTGGCGGACATCGATGCCATCGCCGAAGTGGCGCACCGTCACCACACGCTGCTGATTGTCGACAACACCTTTGCTCCCATCCTGATTCGTCCCATCGAGCACGGGGCGGACATCGTGGTTCACTCGGCCACCAAGTTCATCGGCGGACATGGTTCCAGTCTGGGCGGCGTGATTGTGGATGGCGGCAAGTTCGACTTCAAGGCCAATGCCGACAAATATCCCACCTTGGCTCAACCGGACCCTTCGTACCATGGTGCCGTGTTTGCCGACGTGGCTGGAGCGGCTGCTTTCGTGACCCGTATCCGTGCGGTTCTGTTGCGTGACACGGGTGCTACCATCAGCCCCTTCAACGCATGGATACTGTTGCAGGGCGTTGAATCTCTGCCTCTGCGCATGGAACGGCACGTCTACAATGCGCTCAAGGTGGTGGACTTCCTCTCCAGGCACCCGAAGGTGAAGAGTGTCTCGCACCCCTCGTTGCCCACTCACCCCGACCATGCCCTGTACCGGAAATATTTCCCCGACGGGGCGGCTTCCATCTTCACTTTCGAGATAAACGGCACGCAGGAGGATGCCTGGAAGTTTATCGACTCTCTCAAGATTTTCTCGTTGCTTGCCAACGTGGCGGACGTGAAGAGCTTGGTGATACATCCTGCCACCACCACCCACTCGCAGATGACCCCCGAGGAGCTGGCTTCGCAGCACATCACCCCAACCACTGTCCGTCTTTCCATCGGAGTGGAGCATATCGACGACATCCTGGACGACCTCGAGCAGGCGTTCAATCAGATATAGTCACTGCCGAGGGAGTGAATTGAGTGACTTAGTACAGATTTACTTTACACCGTTTTAACACTTTAAAAAGTAAAGAAAT
>CAVJRQ010000107.1:0-2674 GCA_963652075.1 Acutalibacteraceae bacterium | reverse complement strand
ACGGGTCGAGCTTCTTCAGCGGACTGTAGAAGTTCTGCATGATATAGCGGAGCTGTTGGAGGTTCTCCTTCTCGTGGACCACATCCAGCAGCGGCGCGTCGTACTCGTCGATGATGACCGCCACCATCTGTCCGGTCTGCTTATAGGCACGTCTGACGATACCGTCCAAACGCTCGTTGGGGTAAATCTCGTTTTCGTTTTTGCCGTACAGTTCCTCATATGGAGTCAATTGCAGGTCGAGGTAATGTTTCAGCATTTCCGCCCCCATGTGCTTGGCACCGCTCATGTCGAAGTGGAGCACGGGGTGCTTCACCCACTCCTTCTCATAGTCGGCTATGGCAAGTCCCTCGAAGAGTTCCTTCCTACCCTCGAAGTAGGCCTGGAGGGTGGAGGCGAAGAGCGACTTGCCGAACCGCCTCGGGCGGCTCAGGAAGAGATATTTCATCTTTTTCCTTCGGAAATCGACTATGTATTTTGTCTTGTCGACATAGAGATACTTCTCCGCTCGTATTTTCTCAAAGGTCTGCACCCCCACGGGATAACAGTTGACTAAATCTGCCATATCATCATCTTTTACGGTTCACGCCGCTAAGTTACGGATAAAATCCGATACGGCATCCTGTCGGCTTTGTTTTTCACCGTCAAGACGGACAAATGCCTTTCCGATTGACAATGGACTTGACCGGCCTATCCTTCCCTGATGACCCACTCGCCGATGGTACGCTGCTGGCTGTCGTAGTTGACACCTACCTTCACCAGCCGCTTGCCGTCCGCCGAATAGGGAATCAGGTAGCCCTTGTCGTCTATCTGCTTGACGGCCTCCTCGGCAGAACCGTCGTACTTCAGCTCGAACACGTAGACCGTGTCCGGCATGTGGACCACCGCGTCCGCACGGCCTATGGCGCTCTCCTCCTCCACCCGCATGTAGGCACCCATCAGGTTGAAGATGAGATAGAACACCGTCTGGAAGTCACGCTCGTTCTTGTTGGACAGTCGGTTGGAGATGCCAGAGAGGTAAGCCTTCAGGCGCACCATCGCACCCTCCAGGTTGCCGTCGTAGAGCTTCTCCAGAAAGTCACCCACCAGACTGCTGTTGTCTATGGAGACCGGCGAGAGGTAGTTGGGAGCGAGGCTCTTCAGCATGCCTATCTTCACCTCCCTGTTGGGGTAGCCCAAGGCGTAGCGGCGCAGGATGGGGTTGTATTTCTTGATGGTAAGGTAGCCGCTCTGGTAGAGCAAAGGCAGGGCGGAAGTCATCTGCTCGGGCGACACGTCAAAGTCGTCCACGTCGCAGCTGTTGCTCTCTATGTCCAGCACGTTGACGTGGTACTTCTGCAGCGTCTTGATGAGGTAGCTGGGCGTGCCGGAGCCAAACCAATAGGATTGGATATCCTGTCCGTTCAAAGCCCTTATGAGACTGAACGGGTTGAACACGTCCTCGGACTGCTTGCCGAAATGGTATCCGTCGTAATAGCGGGTCAGTTCGTTCAGGCACTCCTCATAGGTCATGCCGAGAGCCTTGCCCAGTCCCTCCACGTCGGGCTTCATCACGGTGGTCAGCTCCGTCTTGCTGATGCCGCAGATGGCGGAGTACTGGTCGAGCATGCTGATATTGTCAAGGTTGTTCAGTTCACTGAAGATGCTGAGCTGGGAGAACTTGGTGATGCCGGTGATGAAGGTGAACTCCAGGTACGGGTCGAGCTTCTTCAGCGGACTGTAGAAGTTCTGCATGATATAGCGGAGCTGCTGGAGGTTCTCCTTCTCGTGGACCACATCCAGTAGCGGCGCGTCATACTCGTCGATGATGACCGCCACCATCTGTCCGGTCTGCTTATAGGCACGTTCCACCAGTCCCATCAGTCGCTTGTTGGACGTGTCTTCCCATTCCTCCTTTCCATAGATTTTCTCGTATGGTCTGAGGATAAAGTCGAGATACCCCTCCAACTCCTTCGCGCCCATGTGCTTGGCACCGCTCATGTCAAAGTGGAGCACGGGATGCTTCACCCACTCCTTCTCATAGTCGGCTATGGCAAGTCCCTCGAAGAGTTCCTTCCTACCCTCGAAGTAGGCCTGGAGGGTGGAGGCGAAGAGCGACTTGCCGAACCGCCTCGGACGGCTCAGGAAGATGTATTTCATTCCCTTGACCCGAAAGTCAACGATATACTTAGTTTTGTCCACATAGAGGTAGTTGCCCTCCCGAATGTTCTCGAAGGTCTGTATTCCTACCGGATATCTGTTTACAATCTCGACCATATTTCCGTGTTCTTGGTTTCACGCCGCTAAGTTACGGATAAAATCCGACACGGCATCCTGTCGGCTTTGTTTTTCACCGTCAAGACGGACAAAACCTCAAGCAATCCACAAGCGCACCCTAAGCAGTCGTCCATCGCCGCTGAATTAACGGGCGACGCATCTCACACAGCGATTGGGAACGAGCCAATCTCTCTGCAATAAGAGTTAAAAAGGAGAAATGAACGACAGAAACCCTCAAGAAGTATCGTCGATTGGAAACATTGTTTTATCTTTGCATCACAAATCAAACGAAATGGGTATCAACAAACTAAAAGTGGTGCTGACCGAAGAAGCGCAAGCCTTTTTGGAAGCCAAGCGGTTGCATCTGCCAACGTAAGTACTTACATGAGCCAACGTAAGTACTTTCATCGGGCAACGTAAG
>CAVJRQ010000106.1:0-2745 GCA_963652075.1 Acutalibacteraceae bacterium | reverse complement strand
AATATATTCTTTTTTTTTCTTATACCCGTTATCAATACCCAAATATTGCGATAATAATTCAAATTTAAAATTCTTTAATACGTCCCTGCGGCTCTTTACGCCCGAAGAGGGACAATGCGTTTCGGGAAGTCTGCCGCTCCACCTGTTCCAAGGGAAGCTCATAAATCTGCGCGACCTTCTCCGCAACATATTTAATATAGGAAGTCTCGTTCCGCTTTCCGCGGAAAGGCACGGGAGGCAGGTAGGGAGAGTCCGTTTCCAGCACCAGCCGGTCAAGGGGAATCTTGCTGCGCAGCATGGCCGGCAACGGAGACTTCTTATATGTCACAACTCCGTTTACACCGAAAAGGAAATGCTTGAATGACGAGAAACGATCGGCATCGTCGCCCGTAAAGCAATGGAATATCCCTCTCAGCGGCGTATCCGCATAGGGTTTCATGCAATCATAGAGTGCATCAAAAGCGTTGCGGCAATGGATAATCAGCGGCAAGTCATAAGCCAACGCCCACTGCAGCTGTTCCTCGAAAGCCCTCGTCTGTTCCTTGGCGTAGGTGGTGTCCCAATAGAAGTCGAGACCCACTTCACCGATACCCACAAACAATCCGGGATGTTCGTCCAGGCTTTTCCTGATGGCCGCCAGCTCGTCATGGTAGCCTGCCGAAGTGATGGAAGTCGGGTGAAGCCCAATGAGCGGGAAACACCTTCCGGCATATCGGTCACAGACACGCAACAGCGGATCCAGGGTAGAGAGGTCTACATTGGGCATGTAGATGCGTTCCACCCCGGCAGCAAAAGCACGTTGCATCACTTCCGGCAAATCGGGAGCGAACTCGTCCATAAACAGGTGTGAATGGGTATCTATCAGCATTCGTCTATACTTTTCGGTGCATGAGTGAGAGGGCGAACCGGCGAAGCATTTCTTTCCGCTCACCTGAGACAGAGAGTTGGTCGAGGCGGGCCATACCGGCGGCAAAGATGGAGTCTATCTTGCGGCTGCACAATTCACGCACACCAGTCTCGTTATAGATTTTCGTGACTGCCGCAATCTTTTCTTCAGGCAGGAAATCTTTTTTCTCTAACCACGTCTGCAATTCCTTGCGTTGTTTGTCGTCGGCATTGCGCAAAGCGTTTATCAGCAGGAAGGTCTTCTTGTTGCACAGGATGTCTCCACCGATTTTCTTGCCAAAGGTGGCCGTGTCGCCATACACGTCCAGATAGTCGTCCTGCAACTGGAACGCAAGTCCTATCTGCACGCCGAAGTCATAGAGGATGTCACTGTCCGTGGACGGAGCGTCCGCAAGTATCGAACCTATTTTCAGACTGGCAGCCAGCAGCACGGAGGTTTTGAGCCGAATCATCTCGATGTACTCGGCTTCGGTCACGTCGTTACGGCTTTCAAACTCCATGTCGTACTGTTGACCTTCCCCTATTTCCAATGCGGTCAGACTGAAAAGGTCGAGCACCTCTTTCAGGTGAGCCTCGCCACAGCGCGACATCAGCCGATAGGCCAGCACCAGCATGGTGTCGCCCGAGAGGATTGCGACGTTATCGTTCCACACTTTGTGTACGGTCGGTTTGTTGCGGCGCATGTCGGCACGGTCCATCAAGTCGTCGTGCAGGAGGGTGTAGTTGTGATACATCTCAATGCCGATAGCAGGCATCAGCGCAGCCTCCGTTTCTTCCTTGTACAGGTTGTACGCCAAGAGCATCAGCACCGGGCGGATGCGTTTTCCGCCAAGCGAGAGCACGTAAGTAATCGGCTCATAAAGTCCCTTGGGCTCGCGCGAGTACTTGAGTCCGGCGATGCCGGCATTCACTTTTTCCAACAAAGCAGATGAACTATATACCATAATAATATAGGTATTGATTGGAAACGGTCAAAAAAAAGGCTGCGCTTTTCGGAGCAGCCTTTTATCACCTTATTAATTAAACAAATTACTGTAATCTAAACATAACCGGCAAGGTGTATTTCACGCGCACCGGTTTACCGCGTTGTTCTCCCGGTTCCCATTTAGGCATCAGTTTTACCACGCGCACAGCCTCCTTGTCCAAGTAGGGGTCAACGCTACGTGCCACAACCACGTCCACAATGGAACCGTCTTTGTTTACCACGAACTGAAGGATTACACGACCTTGGATACCGTTTTCCTGTGCGATAGTCGGGTACTTGATGTTCTTGCTCAAGAATCTCATGCACTCTGCATCACCACCGGGGAACTTAGGCATCTTTTCCACAACCTGGAACACAGGCTCTTCTTCCGGTTCAACTTCGGCAACGACCACCGCGGGACCCGAGGCTACAACCTGTACGGCTTCACCTTTATCCTCGGTAGAGGCTATCTCGGTTTCTTCAACGTTCGCGTCATTGTCCACAATTTTCAACACTTCTTCCGCAGAAGGTGCTTGGGGTGGCGGGGGAGTCGGTTTTACCTCTTGTTGGGTAATTGGCACGATATCCTCCTCAAATGTAACTTCAACTGGTCCTTGTAGTGTCAAGACTTCTCTGTCGCGTTCACTCCATTCGAAAGCGACAAACATAGCAGCCAAGATCAACACATAACCAATAAGCAGCCAGGTACTCTTTTTACCTTCAAGGTCTGCCTTGGGCGATTTTTTAACTTCCATAAAATTATATTTTAAATAAGGTGTTAATCATTTGATGCAAATGTACTCCTTTTCTTTTATTCTCCTACTGTGCTTCCACCTTTTTACGTTCCAAAAGCGTCATTATTTATATTTTTTAAC
>CAVJRQ010000105.1:1699-2830 GCA_963652075.1 Acutalibacteraceae bacterium | reverse complement strand
AAGAGTACACGCAGGGGGCTTTGCTCCGTCATTGCCCGTACTACATTTTCGGTGATGCGCTCGGAGAAGCACGCCACAAGATCGCCGCCGTTCACGGTGTAGACCGTGCATCCGTCCACCACGTCGGTCTGCATGGGCAAGTCGAGCGTCACGCCCCACGAGAGCATGGCACCGAAAAGCAGGTCGAGGTCGGTGCGGTCAGCCTTGATGTTGTCGGCGAAGAGGTCGAGCTGCGCCTGGTCGTAGTCCTTGGGCGCAAGGCTCACGCTCTCGTAGTTGCTTTCGTCGAGGCGGAACACGCGGAAGCCAGTATCGAGGGATTGGGTATTCAATGGGTTGTCCGCTTTTATCTTTGCGCCAGCACGTCTTATTCTTTCCTTGCCGATTTCGCAAATATTCTTGTACTCGGCTTTGCGAGCCTCGCTGTCCTCCGCCGTCTCTTCGGGCAGTTGCACCATTATGAATTTGCGGTTGCCGCCGTCCTCGGCGTTAAGCTGCATCACGGCATGGGCAGTGGTGGCGGAGCCGGAGAAGAAATCGAGGATGAGGGAGTCCTTTTCAATTATTCCAAGAGAAACAAAATCTTTGATTAATTGTGTAGACTTTGTATAGTCAAATATTTTACGCCCATCAAAAAGTTGTTTAACCTCGGCACTGCTATTTGCATTTGCATATTTAGAACTATAGAATGTGGTTTTTCCACGTTTTGAAGGCAAATCCCCCAAAGCTGGTCGTTGTTTTTTATATAATGAATAGCCCTCCGTTGTTTTTCTTATGATAACTTCATTCTTATCTCGTCTGAACGTTTCCTTACTCCAGTACCATCTCATTTCCCTTCCTTCTGTCAGGGGAATGAGATGGTACCAGTCCGCACCAGCTTCTTCCTCGTCCACGGTAAAGTCCAAAGTATCTTCATTGATATAAATTGGGAAAAACAAATTCGGTCGAGCTTCGCGAGGGGCATTGATACCTGTTGCTTTCAACCCTCTTCCTATTTTCCAATATCCAAGTTCGTCATGATACCAATCATTAGCCTCTTCTTCTTCAAGCGGAAGAACTCCCATTGTAAAGGATTCTTTATTCTTGGAGTATATAAGACAATATTCTTGTGTCTCCATCATTCCACTTGAA
>CAVJRQ010000105.1:0-1689 GCA_963652075.1 Acutalibacteraceae bacterium | reverse complement strand
CTCAAAAGCTACATTCATGCTCCAAAGACCATTTTCTGCAAATTGAGAATTTAAACTCTTAATGCGTCTTCTCACCAACAATGTATTCCGATAGTTGCACTCTCCAAAAATATCATTGCAAACCCTTTTGAGATTTTCGTATTCATTATCATCAATCGAGATAAAAATCACCCCGTCCTCCGTGAGCAGCGAGCGCGCCACGAGCAGGCGCGAGTAAATCATGGAGCACCAGTCGGAGTGGAACTTGCCGTTACTGTCGGTGTTCTTTCTGTAGCGGTTGCCTAATTTGTCAATATTTCCTGCGAGTAAATCTTCTTCCTTAGAAGTATGCTGCCGCCTATCATGATAAACAAAGTCGTTGCCCGTATTGTAAGGCGGGTCGATGTAAATCATTTTTACCCCCCTAGATAGGATCGCTGCAGGAGTTTGAGCACTTCGAGGTTGTCTCCCTCGATGTAAACGTTCTTTGTGGTGTCCCAGTCGAGGGAGTCCTCCGGCACGGGGCGCAGCGTCTTGTCGGTAGGGCGTGCCGCCTCCGCCTTAGCCGCGCGCTTGCCCGGCCATGTGAACTGATACATCTCGCCGTCGTCGCTGGTGACGGCGCAGTCGCCCAGCAGCTCGCGCAGCGCGTCGAAGTCCACCATGTGGCGCACCTCACCCGTCTTCGGGTCAGCCGCCTCGGTGAATGCGCTGGGCATGATGCGGTAGAGCGCATCGAGATTGACCTGTGTGCCGTCAGCCGACAGGCGGTCAATATGTTCCGGTTTGTTTTCCATAAAATGTTATGTTGTTTTGTTGTTATTGTTTTGTCAGTTCGTTGAGTTGTTCGTTGAGCCGTGCCACCTCCTGTTTCAGTTGGCGCGCCTCGGCGTTGAGTTCCATCTGTCGTGCAAAGCGTTTCTCCGTGCGCACTTTCTTCTGCAGCGCCTCCGCTTGTTGTTGTTTGCAGCGTATCGTGTCCTGCAAGGCAATGATGCGCTTGGTGGCTTCCGCCGTGTCGGTGCCGAAGCCCGAGATCTGTCCAGCCATGTGCTCATAGAGCCTGTCCATCGTGGAGCCGTCGAGCGAGAGCGAGAGATCATCGGCGTGCTGCCATTGGGTACGGAACGTCTTGACGATATTGAACACCCCCTTTTCCCGGTCAGCCCACTCCTTGTAGTTGAGCAGGAGGCGGAAGCGGTCATCGTGCTGCAAGAGGAAAAGTACATGGCGCGGCATCTGTCTGTCGATGGCCAGGAACACGTCGTCGGGCGTGTCGTCCGCCTTCAGCTCCACATGGAACACAGCAATCTCATGTACCGTCTTGCCATCGGCTACATTCAGCGTCGATGGCGCAATCTTTGCCGTCCATGTGACGCTCGCCACATCATCCACAAACCGCTGCTTCACCTTGGCGTTCACCTCCAGGTTGCGGTAGAAGGCCGTCTTCGGCACAGCCTTGCCCACGAGAGTTGTTCTTGGAAATACTATCATACCCTGTTAATTATCAAAAACGTTATCAACTCGAAATCGTCCAGCCCTTTTATCTCTCCACGCAGAGCGGTGGTCTCGCCCACGGAGAAGAGACTGTCGATGTCGCTTTCCTCCTTGATGCTCACGATGCTGTTAATGGCTTCCTGCAGCAGGTCGCTGTAATGCTCCATGTGCCGTCCGTCGGCAGTAGTCTTGTTGAGGGCGGCGCAGAGAGCC
>CAVJRQ010000104.1:0-3356 GCA_963652075.1 Acutalibacteraceae bacterium | reverse complement strand
TTTGACAGCATAGCACCGCAAACCGCTGAAAATCGCACGGTTGCCAATTCGTTACCACTGTTTCTCAGATACTCCGCTAAATGTTTATTCCTCAAACGGTTGTGCCTGACCGTTGAAAATCTAAAATAAGAATCGTCCGCTTCGTTCCTTCTTGCGGGGAGAAACGGAGCGGACGATTGTATGTGGAGTTCCCTCTGTGAGGGGAGAACTATTCAGCGATGGTCATTTCGTTGACGAGGCGAGGGCATTCGCCGAACTTCTCTATCATGAAGAGGATGTAGCGGATGTCCACGCAGATGCAACGCTGCAGGTTGGTATCGAAGTTGATGTCGCCGCTCAATGACTCCCAGTTACCGTCGAAGGCGCAGCCGATGAGCTGGCCTTGTCCGTTGAGGACGGGGCTGCCGCTGTTGCCGCCCGTGATGTCGTTGTTGGTGAGGAAGCAGGTCGGCAACTCTCCGCTCTTCATGGCGTAGCGGCCAAAGTCCTTCTTCTCGTAGAGTTCTTTCAACTTCTCCGGCACGTTGAACTCCGGATTATCGGGGTCTTCTTTCTCCATCACGCCCTTCAGCGTGGTGTAGTACTGATAGAACACGCCGTCCTTGGGTGAGTAGGGGCGTACGTTGCCATAGGTCATACGCATGGTGAAGTTGGCATCGGCAGCTTTCGGCGTGGGGGCGTACATCTCGCACAATCCTCTGACGTAGGTCTTGTGGAGCGGAATCAACAGTCTGAGACGCTCGTTCATGGCGGTGGTAAGATAGTCGCGCATTTGATAGACCGAACGGCAGAAGTTGGTCGAGAGGTCTTTGTCAATGGCCTTGACGGTAGGCTTCTTGAGGAACGCCTCCAGGTTCTCTTCGGACGCGAAGATGGACTTCCCGTACATGTCGTTGACGTAAGCGTCCGTGTAGCCTTTGTATTTCTTGTAAATCTCTTCATAGAATGCAGGCAGTTCATCGGTCAAATCCGCGTAGCAGTAAAGAAGCTCTATGGCGACTTTGCGGTCCACCTCGTGGTCGTAGTCCTTGTTGTGTACGTAGGCGTACATTTCGCGCAGTTGATTGCTAATCTCCTGAATGCTCTTTTTGTCCTTGCTCTGGATGGCTTGCTTCATTTGGTCCATGAGCATGAACGGAGTGGCGAACTCAATGGCGCGGAAGGTCTCCATGAAGGCCGTGTAGGTACTGCGTACAGAGTCGAGCCCGGCTATCACACGGTCGATTTTGTCCACCACCTCGATGTACTCCCGGTTGCCTTGCCGCTTGGCGAATTCGGCGAAGCGTTTCTCTTGTTCCTGCTTGGTCTCAATCACTTTGTTGTCGACAATAGCCTTGTTCATGCCGATGGCGTTTTTCCAATAGTTGCTGCTGCTGGCATACTTCGAGGCGTACTGGATGCGCACTTTGTCGCTGGCTGCCATCTCTTCCTTCAACACCTCCTGACGAGCAGTACGTACCTTGATACGGGGTATGTTGATGGAGAGCGCACGACTGGCTACTTCGCTGGCGGTGAGGAAACGTTCCGTGCTGCCGGGGAAACCGATAATCATGGCGAAGTCCTCGTTTTCGATGCCCCGGAGGGAGATGGTCAGGTGTTTCTTGCTCTTCAAGGGAACATTGTCGGGACTGTAAGCCGCGGGCTCGCCATGGGCATCGGCGTAGATGCGGAAGATGGAGAAGTCGCAAGTGTGGCGCGGCCACATCCAGTTGTCCGTTTCACCGCCGAACTTGCCGATGCACTGGGGAGGTGCGGCTACCAGACGTACGTCGGGATAGACTTTCTGTACGAACAGATAGTATTTGTTGCCGGCATAGAAGGGCAACACGCTGAACGAAATGCCCGGTTTGCCTTTCAGATCGCTCTCGTTCTCAAGTTCCTTGCTCACCCCGATTAACATCTCGCTCACGTTCATCGTCTCATCGGTGAGATTATGCTCTTTCATGTATCTCGCCACGTGGTCTGTCACGTCCTCGATACGCTCGATGAAGGTGAAGGTCAAGCCCTCGGAGGGAAGCTCTTCGGCCTGGCTCATCGACCAGAAACCGTTTTTCAGCAAGTCGTTCTCCACGGAGCTGTGCCGTTGTATGGCATCGAAGCCGCAGTGGTGATTGGTCAGGACGAGTCCGTCGGCGGAGATTACCTCGCCTGTACATCCGCGTCCGAAAATGCCCACAGCGTCTTTCAGCGACACGTGGTCGGGCGAGTAGATGTCCTGCGCTTCCAGCGTGAGGCCCTGTTTCTTCATTTGGTCAATCAGATGCTGTTCTTTCATCAGTTGTAGCATCCACATACCCTCGTCGGCTCGGGCGACGAGGCAACTTATGGCCACCAATGCCGTAAGTATCAGTCTGTTTCTTTTCATAGTTTCTTCCAAAGTTTTTAGTTATGGGGCAAAGGTATCACAAAAATGCTTAACTCTACCATTTTCAGCGCATGAAGATTCTTATTAAATACCTATAAATGCCCCCATTAAATAATTAAAGATTAATAAAATAAAAGTACTCGTATCGCTATGCTTAGTACTTTTGCAGCGTAATCATTGTTACGGAGATTTCAGCGTATGAATAAATCGTTACTTATCGCGCCTTTTTTGATACTGTCGCTCACGGCATGCAACAATTACAAGATAGAGGGTACCTCGTCTATCTCGCGGTTGGATGGAAAGATGTTGTTTGTGAAGGTATGGAACGCGGACAGGATGACCGACATCGACTCGTGCGAGATTGTTCACGGCAAGTTCCAGATGAAGGGCAAGGTGGATTCCGTAGTGATGGCGACGCTCTTTATGGACGATGAGGCCATGTTCCCCGTTGTCATAGAGAGGGGCAACATCAAGATTACCATCAACGACCTGAAGCAGACCGTGACGGGTACGCCCCTCAACGACAAACTGGCCGATTTCATCGAACGCCGGCAGTCGCTGATAACCCGTTTTGAAGACCTCTCGCACAAGGAAACCCAAATGATTATGGACGGCAAAGACTCGCAGGAGGTGCAGGAGACGGTGAACAAGGAGGGGCAGGCTCTCTCCGGCGAGATGGAGCAGCTGGTGAACACTTTCATTCGGGGCAACTACAGCAACGCGCTCGGCGTGGGCGTATTCATGATTCTGAGCAGCAACATGCCCTATCCGGTGATGACACCCCAGATAGAGACTTTGCTCGACAATGCGCCGGATAGTTTCAGAAACCACCCCTACATCCAGGAGTTCACGAAGACGGCGAAAGAAAACATGCGCCGGATGAATCAGAACCGATAGTTGACTTTAGATTGACGTAAGTACTTACCCGAGCCATCGTGACTTAGTACAGATTTACTTTACACCGTTTTAACACTTTAAAAAGTAAAGAAAT
>CAVJRQ010000103.1:0-3406 GCA_963652075.1 Acutalibacteraceae bacterium | reverse complement strand
ATTTCTTTACTTTTTAAAGTGTTAAAACGGTGTAAAGTAAATCTGTACTAAGTCACATTGGCTGAAGCAGTAGACACTCTAAATTGAGCCTTGCTGAAATTTCCACCGGGTTTTCGGACTGACCCCAAATAAAATGAGAAAAGCAAGAGCCGAAGCGTTACATGAGTAACCTTCGGCTCTTGCTCTATTGTTAGCGTTTGAAAGGCTCTGACGGGTCTGCTTGGAGGGGATTGGCTTCCGTGCTTTGCCGCGTCTGCTGATTGCGGCGTGGCCGGTTGTTCCGTTGCTCGCGTTGCCGCGGTTGGTCTTTCATCTCCTTCAACAACTCCAGATGAAAAGTCATCTCGGCGGTGATGATTTTATAAATCTTCTTCTCGGGCAGGAATTTCCTGTATTGGGCGATGTAGTTGCGCTCCAGCTTGTCCGCTTCGATGCGTGAGTTGATGATGCGGTCTACCATGCTTCCGTAGTTCGTCTCGTGGCTACTCTGCTTCTTGGCCTGGTCTATCATCTTGTTGACCTTGTTGTTTATCTTGCGCTTCTTCTCCTGTAGCTCAAAATATAGCGGGAAAAACTTCCCGGCCTCTTCCGGTGTCAGTTCCGCCTTTTTTGTAAGATACGCTTTCTGCTTGGCCTGGAACTCTTCCTTGGAGAAGTGGGGTTTCCCTTGGGCACCGACATGGAGGCAGAAGCCTATCAAGAGTATGCTGACTGTAATAATTTGTTTCATCTTAACCCTCTCGTTGTATATTATTCGGCATCTGTCAGATAGCAGTAGATGGCATAGTCGTCCATCATGGCACTTGAAATAATCGATTCAATGTAAGCGCCGGAATCCTGCGTGATGTTTTCACTCAGCGCGGCCTCGTTCATGTTGTCCGAGAATAGGGTGTAGTCGAGCAACACCTTGCCGAAGAACAAACCTGTAACCACGGCTGCCGCGCAAACCCACGGTCTCCATTTCCTGTAGAAAGAGACGCGCTTAGTCGCCTGCACTTTGGTGCGTTCGGGCAGATTCTCCATCAACCGTTTGCTGAAGGTCTCGAAATAGCCCTCGGGAACGGTAAACGGATTGCCGTTGCCGCACAACCTCTTAATTTCATCTTCTTCTTTCATAGTGGTCTATTTCTTTCTTTATTAGTTAGATATATGATGCGCCAAAAGGTTTAAATTCAAAAAGAATCTTTCAGGTAATTCTCTATCTTCTTCACCGCGTGATGGTATGATGCCTTTAGCGCTCCCACGCTGGTGCCCAGTATCTCGGATATCTCTTCGTATTTCATCTCGTTGTAGAACTTCAGATTGAATACGGCACGTTGTTTGGGAGGTAAGGTTTGCAAGGCTTTCTGAAGGAGCAGTTGCGCGCGGTCACCGTCGAAGTAGCTGTCGCCTTCCAGCCGGTCCATGAGTGTCGCTTCCGGGTCGTCCACCAACTGGGCGTTCTGGCTTTGCTGTTTGTTGAGGAACGTGTAGGTCTCGTTGATGGCTATACGGTAGAGCCACGTGGAGAGTTTCGCTTCGCCCCGGAAGTTGTCGATGTTGATCCATGCCTTTAGGAAAGTGTTTTGCAACAGGTCGTTGGCATCATCGTGACTGAGCACAATCCTCCGGATTTGCCAATAGAGCTGTTCGCTGTATTGGTTGACCATGCACGCGAAAGCCTCTTTCTGTTTTTCGGGACAGTGGAGGTCTCTTATCAGTTCTTGTTCGTCCGTGGTGCTCATTTCCTTGCTGGATGGCTTTCTTTTCGTCTATTAGACTTCAAAGGTAAGGAATAATCTATTAAGGCATCCGCTTTTTAGGCTTTTTAAACGAATGGTCACAGCTTGATGCAGAGGTTCTCCTTGGCCAAAAGGGTGTTGGGAAACACGCTTCGCGCCTCTTCGAGCAAGATGGTTTCATCATCGTATCGGGCGGAGAAATGCCCGATGACAAGCCGTTTCACTTTGGCATCCAACGCTATCTGAGCCGCTTGAGTAGCTGTGGTGTGGAAAGTCTCTTTGGCCCGAGGCAACTTGTCCGACGCGAACGTGGCTTCATGGAAGAGCAAATCCACCCCCATTAGCTGTTCTACAATGGCAGGATTGTAGATGGTGTCCGAACAGTAGGCGTATTTCCGGGGTGGGTCAGACGGTCGTGTCAGCCTGTTGTTGGCAATGACGGTTCCATCGGGTAGCGTGTAGTCCGCCCCATTCTTGATGCGGTTCAGTTCGTAGAGGGGAACCTGGTAGAAGTCAATCATGTCCCTACGGATATGGTTTGGCGTGGGTTTCTCCGCAAAGAGGAAACCGCAGCAAGGTATGCGGTGTACCAAAGGAATGCTGTAGATACTCACCGACCGGTCTTCGTAGATGCAGGCAGCCTCTCGGGTGTCCACGGCATGGAACTCCACGGTGAAGCTGATGCCTTTGCAGAAGAATTCCAGTTGGGGTGTCAGCAGTGTCTCCAGCTCCTGCGGCGCATGGATGTGGAGGGGGGCTGTGCGTCCCAACAGACCGAAGGTGGAAATCAATCCCATCAGTCCAAAGCAATGGTCGCCGTGCAGATGGGAGATGAAGATGTGGTTCAGGTTGGTGAACTTCAGTTTCGACCTGCGCAACTGCAGTTGCGCCCCTTCGCCGCAATCAACCATAAACAGTTTCTCGCGGATGTTCACTACTTGCGAACTGGGGTAGTGCTTGACGGTTGGCAGTGCCGACCCGCATCCCAATATGTTGACTTCGAACTTCTCCATGTGGTGACAAAGGTAGGCATAAATCCACTATCTCCCAAACGTCCTGTCGCGTGAAAACTGTCGAAAACAAAAAAAGAGGGTGCAACGTGCGTTGCACCCTCCCTGTGGGTATGATTGCAAGTAAATGATTACTTGTTCTCTTTTTCCATTTGCTCTTTCAGCGCTGCCAGAGCGTCGATGTCGCCCAGCGTTGTAGAAGCGGCCTGGTTCTGAATCATCGGAGTTTCCTCTTTCTTGGATGATTTCTTGGCTGCATTGGCGGCTCTCTTCTCGGCCTTGGCCTCAGCCTTGGCTGCATCTTCGAAGATACGGCTGTGAGAGAGGATGATTCTCTTGGCGTCCTTGTTGAACTCGATAACCTTGAACGGGAGTTTCTCATCCAACTGAGCCTGTGTACCGTCTTCCTTTACAAGGTGTTTCGGAGTAGCGAAACCTTCAACACCGTAAGGCAAAGCGATTACAGCGCCCTTGTCCAATACCTCGATGATAGTTCCTTCGTGGATAGAGTCAACCGTGAATACGGTTTCGAATACATCCCAAGGATTCTCCTCGAGCTGCTTGTGACCCAAGCTCAGACGACGGTTCTCCTTGTCAATCTCCAATACCTGAACGTCGATGTCCGCACCGATAGTAGTGAACTCTGACGGGTGTTTGATTTTCTTCGTCCAAGAG
>CAVJRQ010000102.1:0-6809 GCA_963652075.1 Acutalibacteraceae bacterium | reverse complement strand
AATGTCGTACGACCATGCACCCTAACGTCGTACGACTATAGTACCTAATGACGTACGTTTACTACCCCTCATGTCGTACGACTATAGAACCTTATGTCGTACGTGATTATTCCGGTTTTACTGTACACTTTCTCTCTTCATTTACTGAAACTGTAGAGACCATTAACCGTGATGAAATTCCATCGGGTTTTCGGACTGCTCCGATTATTCGGGGTCATCACCCATCTCCCGGGCTGTCGTCCATTGTTCGTATCCGCCTTGTCGTTATCCAGTAGTCCCATTACCCCCCCCTAAACCCACAAAAGGCTCGTCGCATGACGAGCCTTTTGTGGGTTAGTATCTACGGTAAATAGATTACTTGTTGTTGTCACGGTCGCGACGCTCGGGGCGCGGACGGCGGTCACGCTCGGGACGGGCGGGACGCTCGACGTAGCCTTCGGGCTTCGGCAACAGGGCACGGCGAGAGAGTTTGAACTTACCGGTCTTCGGGTCGATGTCCAGCAGCTTAACCTCCAGTTCGTCGCCCTCTTTCAAGCCGGTCTCTTCGATAGTCTCCAGACGTTTCCAGTCGAACTCGGAGATGTGGAGCAGACCGTCCTTGCCCGGCAAGAACTCCACGAACACACCGTAAGGCATGATGGAGCGAACCTTACCCTTGTAGACCTCACCTACCTCGGGGATAGCCACGATGGCGTGAATCATACCCAGCGCCTTGTCGATGCACTCCTTGTTGGTGCCCGCAATCTCGATGCGGCCTACGCCGTCAATCTCCTCAATGGAGATGATAGCTCCGGACTCTTCCTGCATTCCCTGGATAATCTTTCCACCCGGGCCAATGACGGCTCCGATGAACTCCTTAGGAATGGTAAGGGTCTCGATACGGGGAGCGTGCGGCTTGAGGTCTTCGCGCGGCTCGGCGATGCAGTCGGTCAACTTGCCAAGGATGTACTCACGTCCCTGCTTGGCCTGGAGCAAAGCCTTTTCGAGAATCTCGTAGCTCAGTCCGTCGCACTTGATATCCATCTGGGTAGCGGTGATACCGTTGACGGTACCGGTTACCTTGAAGTCCATATCACCGAGGTGGTCCTCATCGCCAAGGATGTCGGAGAGCACCGCGTACTTCTCTTCGCCCGGATTCTTAATCAATCCCATGGCGATACCGGACACGGGGCGTTTAATCTTCACGCCGGCATCCATCAGCGCCAGTGTACCGGCACATACGGTAGCCATGGAAGAAGATCCGTTGGACTCCAGAATATCGGAAACGACACGTACGCAGTAAGGATAATTCTCAGGAATCATACGCTTCAGGGCACGCCATGCCAAGTGGCCGTGACCAATCTCGCGACGGCCTACGCCACGCTGTGCCTTGGCCTCGCCCGTGGAGAACGGCGGGAAGTTATAGTGAAGCAGGAAGCGTTCCTTATGCTGGTCGAGCACGTCGTCCACCAGTTTCTCGTCGGCCTTGGTACCGAGGGTAACGGTACTGAGCGACTGGGTCTCACCACGCGTGAAGATAGACGATCCGTGAGGACCTGGAAGCGGGCTTACCTCGCACCAGATGGGACGAATCTCGTCGGTCTTACGACCGTCCAGACGTTTGCCCTCGTCCAGGATGCAGCGGCGCATAGCCTCTTTCTCCACGTCGTGATAGTAGCGGTCAATCATGGGAGCCTTCTCTTCGAGTTCCTCCTCGGTGTACTGAGCCTTGAACTCGTCGCAGATGGCGGTGAAGGCATCCTCGCGCTCATGCTTGTTGCGGTTGCCGCTGGCCGCGATGGCGTAAGCCTTGTCGTAGCAAGCGTCGTGCACAGCCTTGCGGAGGTCTTCGTCGTTCACCTCGTGGCAATACTCGCGTTTCACGGTAGAACCGACCTCTTCCATGAGTTCCATCTGCGCCTTGCAGTGAACCTTGATGGCGTCGTGAGCCGCCTTCATGGCCTCGAGCAGGTCGTTCTCGGAAACCTCGTTCATCTCGCCCTCAACCATCATGATATTGTCGTAGGTAGCGGCTACCATGATATCCATGTCAGCTTTCTCCAATTGTTGGAAGGTGGGGTCGATGACGAACTGTCCGTCCACACGGGCTACACGAACCTCCGAGATAGGACCTCCGAAGGGGATATCGGACACCGCCAGCGCAGCGGAGGCTGCCAAGCCGGCCAACGCGTCGGGCATATCCACGCCGTCAGCGGAGAACAGGATAATGTTCACATACACTTCCGCATGAAAGTTGTCCGGGAAGAGCGGGCGCAAAGCGCGGTCTACCAGACGGCAAGTAAGAATTTCATAATCAGAAGCCTTGCCTTCACGTTTGGTGAAGCCACCGGGGTAACGGCCAAACGCCGCGTATTTCTCCTTGTACTCTACCTGCAGAGGCATAAAATCGGTTCCGGGAACTGCATCCTTGGCGGCACAAACAGTAGCTAACAACATCGTATTTCCCATGCGCAGCATCACTGCACCGTCAGCCTGTTTTGCCAACTTTCCCGTTTCGAGGGTAATGGTTCTGCCATCACCAAGCTCGATAGTCTTAACAATTGGGTTCATAAAAGTTTAATATCTGTATATCTCTAAAAAATTGTGGCAAAGATACATATTATTATGCATCCGCCCTACAAAATCGGTCTTTTTCTTGCGCACGAGAGCGACATATCCTTACTTTTTGATACGACACGTCCCAAAGGGGAGCCTCGCGGAGGCGACAATGAAGGAAAATGGGGAATAATTTGGCGGTGAAAGCGCCATGCATTAACTTTGCCACCAATTAAAACGTAGAAAGACTCATGAAAAGAAACTCGATTATCGGAGCAGGCTGCCTGCTGATTGCAATCAGCTTGGGTTCCTGCAAAGACCAAGGCCCCTGCTTCACGATACAGGGCAACATAGCCGACGCCAAGGGGGAGAAGCTCTACCTGGAGCTTGTAGGCATAGAGAAACTGGAGGTGTTGGACTCCGTCAAACTGGGCTCGAACGGTGCGTTCAAGTTCAAGCAGAAGCAACCGGAAGCTCCGGATTACTACCGATTGAGGTTGGGCGACCAAGTAATCAACGTGACCGTGGACTCCACCGAGACCATCACGGTGAAAGCCTCAAAGGAGGGCATGGCGACGAACTACGAGGTGACTGGGTCTGAGCAATCCGCTGTCGTCAAGGAGTTGGCACTGAAGCAGATGACTCTTCAAAGCAACGTGGACAAACTGTTGCGGAACGATGCCAAGCTGGCACCGCAACGGGTGCAGGACAGTCTGTTCAGCCTCATCAACACCTACAAGGAGGACGTGAAACGCAACTACATCTTCAAGGCACCGGACAGCGCGTACGCCTACTTCGCCCTCTTCCAGAGATTGGGGAGCTACCTGATATTCGACCCGCTGAACAGCAGGGAAGACATCAAATGCTTCCAAGCTGTCGCCACGAGCCTCAACCAGCACTATCCGCACGCCTTGCGCTCGAAGAACCTGTACAACATCGTGATGAAAGGCTTGCGCAACATGCGCGCGCCGCAGCAGAGGGTACTGCAGATTCCGGAGGACAAGATAAAGGAGGCCACCATCATCGACATTGCGCTGAAAGACCTGAACGGCAATACGCGCCGACTGACCGACCTGAAAGGCAAGGTGGTGCTGCTCGACTTCACCGTGTACCAGAACGCCGTGTCGCCGACACGCAACCTGGCGTTGCGCGAGCTCTATGACAAGTACGCGCAGAGCGGACTGGAGATTTACCAAATCTCGCTGGATGCCGACGAGCACTTCTGGAAGACCTCGGCGGACAATCTCCCGTGGATTTGCGTGCGCGACGCCAACGGCATCTACTCCAACTACCTGGGTCTCTACAACGTGACCAACCTCCCCTCGTTCTTCCTCATCAACCGGGGCAACGAGCTGAAAGTGAGAGGCGAGAACGTGAAGGACATCGAGGCGGAGATAAAGAAGCTGCTCTAACGAATTTATGTTACAAAGCATAAGCAGGAAGTTTGACAATTAAAAAACTTCCGCTACCTTTGCACGAGTGAACTAATTAAGGGTTCCGACATCAGCATTCTAATGTCGGGATTCTTTTTTGTTATACCGTAACCCGTCAGGGATAAAATTAGGAGGAATAAGTATGGCATACATGTCAGAAGAAGGCTACAAGAAACTTGTAGCGGAATTGAAGGAGTTGGAAACCGTGCAACGTCCAAAGATTTCAGCGGCCATTGCAGAGGCACGCGATAAAGGAGACTTGTCCGAAAACGCCGAGTACGACGCGGCCAAGGAGGCGCAAGGAATGCTGGAGATGAAAATCAACCAGCTGAAGGCGGTCATCAGCGACGCGAAAATCATAGACACCTCGAAACTGAAGACCGACACGGTGCAGATTCTGGCCCGTGTGGAGCTGAAGAACGTGAAGAACGGCATGAAGATGGCCTACACCATCGTGTCCGAGAGCGAGGCGAACCTGAAGGAGGGAAAGATTTCCGTGAACACGCCTATCGCCCAGGGATTGCTCGGCAAGAAGGTGGGCGACATTGCGGAGATAGCCATCCCGCAAGGCAAAATCAGCCTGGAGATAGTGAGCATCACGTTCTAACCGATAAAACAAGAAAGATATGGCATCCGTATTCAGCATGATTGTAGCGGGCGAGATACCGAGCTACAAGGTGGCGGAGAACGACAAGTTCTACGCGTTTCTGGACATCAACCCCCTCGTGAAAGGTCACACGCTGGTGATTCCCAAGCGCGAGGTGGACTATCTGTTCGACTTGGAGGACGACGAATTGGCGCAGATACAGCTGTTCGCCAAGTCAGTGGCGCGCGCCATAGAGAAGGTATTCCCCTGCAAGAAAGTGGGACAGGCGGTCATCGGACTGGAAGTGCCTCACGCGCACATCCATCTGATTCCCATCAACAAGGAGTCGGACATGCTCTTCTCCAACCCGAAGCTGAAGCTCGCTCCCGAAGAATTTGCCGACATCGCCAAACGCCTCAACGAGGCATGGGTCAGCGGGAACAAATAGAAAGCTAATAAGAGCCAGATAAAAGACCAGCAGGAGAGATAGACTTACCAAGAGACTAACAGAAGAGCCGCCTTGGGACGATTCAGAAGAACCTACCCAAGAACCAACAGAAGAAAGGACTTACCAAGAGACATGAAAGAGTCGCCCGACCTTAGGCTTGACGCTTAAAGTCGGGCGGATTTAGTTTATCACATCGTTTTGCATTGTTGCTTGTTCACAACTCTATCCCTAAACAACTTCATATTTGTGAAGTTTCGGGATATATTCTGCACGAGTTCCAAATAGTTGTCTCTTCCATCGTCCCATTTGTGATAATATGGTTTGATAGAAACACAGTTTTCGTGTTCAAATACCGTATTGAGCAGTGTTCGGTCTGAATTGCCACAGGAATGTCCCATAATATAAACCTGAAATGGGGCGGTTTGAATAAATTCAAGCATTTCACGGTAACGCCTTGTTTCCAAATACTTGACCGACTTTATATTTCTCAGAAAGACATTGTCGTTTCTATCGAGAATATCCTTGTAGTCTTTGTCCAACTCATCACCATAACCAAATATCACGTTCTTGGGATCGTCAAGTTCACCATGAATATAGTTGCATGATATATCGGTATCACTATACATCTTTGCTGTATTGGTATAATTGAAGCTCAACAGCATCGTCTGCCCTGGATAGAGCATGTTGCGTATCTCATGATTATGCAGGGCACCAGTAAAATCTTTCGCAGAGACCCCGATATTGTCAAGAGCTTTGCCTCTTCCTTCCGTGGAAAAGTCTGCAAGTTTGAAATAGTCTTTTATCTCTCCATCAATATCATTCCTGTACTGGGCATCAACTAATGTCTGTAGGTATTCTATGAGCCGTGCTTGCAGAAACGACAATTGTTCATTCAATTCACTAACCCGAACGTAATAATTGGGATTGTCGATATAGCCCGTCAATAACTGATAGTAGTCGTTTTCGATGTCCACCCAGCCCTTTGTCTCAATGGACTGCAATATTGTGTTGAAGAACAGGCTGCATTCCAATGCGAAATCTTGCGGATGACTTTTGATAAACTGAACCACCTCGCTACCAGAATATCTTTCTTTGTGGAGAATATCCTTGAAGAAATAGGAGTTGTCATAAGCAAAAACATTCCAACAACTGAGGTCAGTATTGTCCTTAATGGCCAACGTGCATAGGATGTCTTCTGACACTTTTGTATTGTTGCCAGCAAAAGAAGCGACACGCTGGTCCCAATACCAGTTGATAAAGTCCATATAACTGGTTTTGAGACCATGTGCCATGTCGAATCCATTTCCTATGATAACAAGCCTGTTCATATTATCTGCTAATTTGTTTATATCTTTACAAATTTCAAGTATCTTGATGTCGTTTCAGCCCCGCTTGGTTGGATGAACTTTCGCTCAATAACTTTTGTCACTTTCAGAGCGAGATGCCCATTCGCATCAAACAAACCGACAAATGAAGCCAATCGTTCCTTTATTGTCTTCCCATCGAGAACCAATCCGTTATTCCTTCGGGTCAGTTGCCTTATTGATATACCCACGCCATCATCGGTTATTGCTTCCGTCCATTTACACAATACACCATCTATTAATTCCGCTCGATTACTAAAAAGGCTTTCGCTCAAAGTGAAATGATACTCATTGCCAACGGCAAAAGGGAACATCGTTGCTTCCTTTTCTACATCACTTTTTGCGATTAAGTCGGATATATCATATTTGAAATCGCTTTTCTTCATATCATTCTTTGTCTAAACCATCAAATGGTAATTCGCCATTGAACTTGTCGAAATCAG
>CAVJRQ010000101.1:4292-7010 GCA_963652075.1 Acutalibacteraceae bacterium | reverse complement strand
ATATCTTGCTTTTTGTTAGCAAAGATATGAGCGAAGTAATGTGGAGTAAAAGACGCTATAAACCGTCTATCCTAATGTTCTTCAAATTACCAAAGGGCTACATGGTGCTGGCACTTGATTGAGTGAAGCCCACCTCTTTGAGAACCAAATCTGCCGGTGCGCTTTCGAGCGTGTTAATCATGCGAGACAGTACGTTGCGCATCTGCGCCTTGAAGTCGGCGTTCTGCTGGTACTGCTTGTAGAGCGACATGTCACCCGTGCGCTTTTGGCGGATGATACGGTCGATGACCGTGTTGAGCGTCGTCTCCACGGCATCGGGGTCAGGATTGCCCACCACGAGGTCTTGATAATCCTTGTCGGCGGTGACGCTCTTGGCGATACTGATGAGTTTTGCCTTTTGGTCGTCGGGCGTAGCCTCCCATCCGCTGAAATGCCCCTCGTTGAAAATCTTCACAATCTCGTCGAGGAGCGTGTTCTCAGGCTCGTCCTGCCCTGCGCCAGCCATGGCCGGTTTGTTCGGGTCGAGCACGGTGGGCGAATCGTCGAGCGGCACTTCCTCGTTGAGTTTGGTGCGGCGCAAGCCGTAGGTGTTGAGGTCCACTTGGTCGAGAAGGTCTTTGAGGTCGTCGCGCCCTGCCACGTCCACATGTAGCCCAGGAATGAGGAAGCGGAGATACCAGAAGAGTTTTTCCCACTCCTTCATCTCAAACTCCAAGATAGCCGCCACGCGGCTGTAGACCTTGACAAACTGCTTGCACTTCATCTTGAAGTCCGCCTTGCCGTTTTCGGGGAATTCAATCTCCTCGTTGAAGCGGTGGCACGCCGTGTCGAGAATCGGAGTCCATGCCTCCGGCTCCTGGCCCATGAAGTAGAGTTCGCTGAACTGGTCAATCTCCTCCTGTTCGAACACCCCAACGGAGAGCAGCGTGGTACGCAGTTCGTGCAGGATGTTCACGTCGGTAGGTTCAGAGAGCGAGGTAGACGTATAGTAAGGGTCGAACGAAGCCTTCATGTCGTCGATATTGTTATAGAAATCGAGCACGAAGAGATCCTCGCTGCGCTTGCCCAACGACGGTGCGGAGCGGTTAAGGCGCGAGAGAGCCTGTACCGCCAGCACCCCTGCAAGCGGTTTGTCGATATACATGGCGGCGAGTTTCGGTTGGTCGAAGCCCGTGAGGTACTTGTTCGCCACCACGATGATGCGGTTTTCGTCCTTGTCGAACTCCTCCGGCGTTTTCAGTTCCGAGAAACCATTGATGCCAGCCTCCGTGTATTCCACGCCGTCCACCGTTTTCTCACCCGAGAAAGCGATGACAATGCCGAACGGCATGCGCTTCTCCTCCTTCACCTCCTTCAAGGCAAAGTAGTAGCGGATGGCACACTCAATGTCCTTCGTCACCACCATAGCCTTCGCCTTACCGGCGAGGCGGTGCGTGCGGTAGATGTTGCTGTCGAAGTGCGCCAGCATCTGCTCCGCCTTGGCGCGAATCGTTTTCGGCTCTTTTTCCACCGCCTTTTTTAGCAGTTTCTGCGCCCGTTTGTTCTCATACTCCGGGTTGCCCTCCGCACTCTTGATAAGTTCGTAGTAGCTCTTGTAGGTGGTGTAGTTTGTCAGCACGTTCAAGATGAAGCCCTCCTCGATAGCCTGTTTCATCGAATAGAGGTGGAACGCATAGAACTGGCCGTCCTCGTGCTTCGAGCCAAAGCGTTCGAGCGTCTCCTTTTTCGGCGTGGCAGTAAAGGCGAAGTAGGAGCAGTTGGTGGACATCTTGCGCGAGAGCATCAGTTCCGCCAACACCGCATCCGTAGAAATCTCCTCGTCCTCCTGAATCATCTTCTGCACCGTGGCATTGAGTTTGTCGGCGGCGATACCGCTTTGCGAAGAGTGCGCCTCGTCGATGACGATGGCAAAGTTGCTGTCGCTCACGTCGCTGATGGTGTCGCAGATGAACGGGAACTTCTGAATGGTGGTAGAGATGATGCGCTTGCCCTGTTCCATAGCCACTTTCAGTTCCGTGCTGTTGTCGGCGTGCTTGAAAATCTTGTCGCTCTGCCCGAAGGCTTTCAGGTTGTCGGTAATCTGCTTGTCCAGCACACGGCGGTCAGTGACGATAATCACCGAGGAAAAGAGCGGAGCGTCGAGCGCCTTGGCGCGCACCGCGTCCATCGAGTTAGGGCAAAGCCCGATGAGTTTGTAAGCCAGCCATGTGAGCGAGTTGCTCTTGCCCGAACCGGCAGAGTGCTCAATGAGGTACGTCTTGCCTACGCCCACCTCCGCCACGTCGGCGGTGAGGCGTTCCACCACGTCGAGTTGGTGGTAACGGGGGAAGATAAGCACCTTGGCGTTCTTCATGATGTGCGGCACACGCTTCTGCGTCTTTGCCTCGCCGTAGTCGAAGAGCGCGTAGTTGGAGATGATGTCCGAGATCGTGTCCTTCTGCAAGGTATGCTCCCAAAGGTATGAAGTCTTGAAACCGTTGGGATTGACGGGGTTGCCCGCACCCTTGCCGTCGGGCAGTCCCTTGTTGAACGGCATGAAGTAAGACTTTGGTCCTTCGAGGTGCGTGCAGAAAAACGCCTCGTCCTTGTCCACGGTGAAGTGAGCGAGGCAACGCCCGAAGTTGAAGAGCGGTTCTTTGGGCGAGCGTTCTTCCTTATATTGCTTGATGCCGTCCACACGCGCCGTCTGGTGTGTCCACGGGTTTTTCAGTTCAAAGG
>CAVJRQ010000101.1:3191-4251 GCA_963652075.1 Acutalibacteraceae bacterium | reverse complement strand
GGGCGAGCGTTCTTCCTTATATTGCTTGATGCCGTCCACACGCGCCGTCTGGTGCGTCCACGGGTTTTTCAGTTCAAAGGTAAGGAGCGGCAGACCGTTCACAAAGAGTGCGAGGTCGAGTTCCAGTCCGGGACGAGCCTCCGAGAACGTCTGTTGACGCGTGAGCGAAAACTCGTTGAGTGCATAGAGGCGGTGCGCCTCTTGGCTGTCGGCGGCAGACGGACGGGCATAGAAGAGTGAGAGGTGGATGTTGTCGATGTCCACACCCTTGCGCATCACGTCCACAATGCCTTGCGTCTCAATCGCTTTGGCAATGTGCTTCGGGATGGATGACTCCATGTCGCGCCCCTTGTACTCATTGAGTGTGGCTTGCTGCGTGGCACGCAGGAAGTGCCACAAACGGCGCAGGTCGATGGCGAGCCGCTTGTCCATGTCTTTGGGTTGTCCCCAGTAATACTGATTGGCGGCAGGCGTTTGCTTATCCACGTCGGTAAGCCCCTGCGCCTCCCGTTCCTCACGTGTTGAGCCAATGAGTGCGTATTCAATATGCTGCTCGAACGCCCTTTCGTCGGTAGGTTTTATATTCATGACACCTTTACTTTTCCTGTTACTACTTCGTTGATGATGATTTGCTTGCGCTCGCGGAGGAGTGCGATTTTGCGCTCGGCGGAGGCGATGGCTTGGGAGATGGGTTGCAAAGATTTCTCAATATAGTCCACAATTTGTTGTTGCTCGATTAGATTTGGAACTATAATCCTCTCATTCTTGATAATATCTTGGCTAATATTGGGTTGTCCTCCTCCTTTTGATTGCAAAATTAAATCAGATTTAGCAACGGAGAACAAGTAAAACGCATACTTTATATTAACCTTAGAGGAGGCGGAGAGCACACAACATGCTTGGTTAACAGTTGTATCTATACCCAATATACCAAGTTTCCCAATTGTAGCGCCATACATGGCAATTACTAACGATCCCTTTGGGTATATTTTCATACCCTTTTCTCTTATTGCTTTCTTTGTAATTTTCTTTGTTGTTGATGTAATGATACCATCGTTCA
>CAVJRQ010000101.1:2708-3181 GCA_963652075.1 Acutalibacteraceae bacterium | reverse complement strand
AGTAGTAATCAGAGTTACTACTTGAAGGCGTAGTTCCACTTCCGATTTTATTGAAAACGTAAGAGGTCTTTATAATGTCCCACCCCTCGGGCACCTCTCCGATCCATTCGACACCGGAGTATTTAAGTTTTGCATTATTATTGAGTCCTTTAGTGACCGCGTGTTGAATGATAATTTGCTTTCTTTCGTTGAGCAAGTCAATCATCTTTTGGCTTTCCTCAATCGCACGGTCAATGTCGCCCGTCACACGGTCGAGGTAGGTGACTATGGCGCGCTGCTCGGGGAGAGGGGGAAGAAGGAGGGGACTTCCGTTAATATACGACATACTCATGTGAGGAATAGTTGTTCCAGATACCTTTTGCTTAAATATCCTCTCATAAGCCTTGACCAGATAATACAAATAATCCTTATTTACCCTTGGGTTTGTACAAGAATATTTGACGGCAGTTGACGAAACTATGCCTGTATGATTA
>CAVJRQ010000101.1:0-2698 GCA_963652075.1 Acutalibacteraceae bacterium | reverse complement strand
TTTGGGTACAACGGTTGGGTTGAATTGTCTTATGTAAAGATTTGAAATATGGGATTCACTATCCGATATTTTTTTTGATTTCAAGTCAGATATATTTACCCATACATTCTCATTATCATCCGAATAAAATTCAGGGACTTTCGTATTTGGAGTAAAGCCCGTTTGAGTTTTATACAAATGTTTTACCCTTTCTAATTTCCAATGCCCCGGAATCTCTCCGAGCCATTTTTCTCCGCTATCTTTATAACTGCTATATCTTTCCATACCGTTCGGTTATTTAGCGTTGAGAATAGCCTCGATGAATCCTTTGCTCTCTTCGTCGAGCGCACGAATGTCCGCCTCGTTCTCGGCGAGCGAGCGCAGCGGTTGTGGGCGGTAGAAATACTTGTTGAAGGAGATTTCGCAGCCAATCTTCGTTTGCGGCAGTTCAATCCAAGCATCCGCCACATAGGGGCGCACCTCACGCTGGAAGTAGTCGTAGATATCCTCTGCCACGGGAATCTTCTCGCTGTCGCGGAGGTCGCTGTCCGCCTCATACTGCACAAACTTCTTTCCTTGGGGGTAGATGCCATAGTCGGCGAGCCGCGCCTCGGCAATGCCAAATGCGTCGGTAAGTTCCGCGATCTCCTTGGCATTCGGTTTCAGCACCTTCTTGATGACCGGCGCAGCCTCCGGGTCGGTCACCGCCATGGCACGGCAGATGGACTTGATTTGCGCAGAAGAGAGTTTCAGTGCCGAAGCCTTAGCCACGGCGGTCACCTTGTCGGCAAAGACGTTGTAGTCCATATATACCTCCGTACCCACGGAGTGCATAATCTTCTGCGCCGCTTGCATGAGCGTGCGCCGCTCCGTCCACTTCTTCGGGTCGATGAGCGCCACCAACTGCTTGTCCGTTTTCTTGATGTCCTGCTCTTGAAGATACGCCTTAATAGAAGGCAGTTCCGAAGCCAGCCCGTCGAACACCCGTTCGCCGTAGGTCTGGTAGAGCCAGCGCGAGAACTCCTCGTCCTTAGCGTCGAAGAGCAACGCATCCGCCTTGATAGCCGAGAACTGGCAGCGCAGACGTAGAGGCCGCTCCACCGTCACGGCATAGTAGCGGAAGTCGTCGCCACGGAACACCTTGCTCTCCACGGGGCAGTCGGTGGTGGCAGACTGGTCAGCAAACGCCATGTAGCACTGCACAATCTGCTCGGCATGCTGCGGTGTAATGGTGCAGTTGCGGTTGCCCTGGTTCTTGCGCAGTTTCTCAAATGCCTGGCTCGCATCGATGAGTTGCACAAAGCCGCGACGCTGGTCAGGTTTCTTGTTGGTGAGCACCCACACATAAGTGGCGATGCCCGTATTGTAGAAGATATTGTTGGGAAGCTGGATGATGCAGTCCACGAGGTCGTTCTCGATGAGATAGCGGCGGATGTTGCTCTCGCCCTGTCCGGCATCGCCCGTGAAGAGGCTCGACCCGTTGTGAACCGAAGCGATGCGCGAGCCCTGCGGCTGGTTTTCGAGCGGTTTCATCTTGTCCACCTCTTCGAGGATGAAGAGCAGCTGTCCGTCGCTGGTGCGCGGCGTGCAGTCCACCGTCTCCACCTCACCACGGAAGTTGACGAGCGGCAGTTCGTAGCGCGAATCCGTGAGTGCGCCGTCGTGGTAGATTTTCTCCTTGTCCGTCTTCCACGATTTGCCGTAAGGCGGATTGGTGATGCAGTAGCCGAACGACTTGCCCCGGAAGTGGTCCTCGGTGATGGTGTTGCCAAGGTGCATGCCCTGCGGGTCAACGCCCTTGATGATAAGGTCGGCCTTGCAGATGGCATACGTCTCGGGGTTGATTTCCGTGCCGTAGAGTTGGATGGCAGACTCCTTCACGCCCAGTTCGAGCAGATAGTCGCGCCCCTCGGTGAGCATGCCGCCCGAACCCTCGGCAGGGTCGTAGAGCATAATCGTCTTGGGGAGGTTGTCCTTCACCGGCTCAAACACGAGGCGAGCCAGCAGGGCAATAGCGTCGCGCGGCGTGAAGTGCGCACCCGTCTCCTCGTTGTTCTCCTCGTTGAAGCGGCGTAGCAGTTCCTCGAAGATAGTACCCATAGCGATGTTGGAGAGCGGCGGCAGGGGCAGTCCGTCGGGGTCGGTGGCAGGGCGGTCGGTGAGGTTGATATACGGGTCAGTGACCTTCTCGATGACGGCGAGCAAGCGGTCGTTGTCCGCAAGGCGTTTCGCTTTGTTGTAGTAGTCGAAGTTGCGAAGCACGTCCTTCACGTTCTCGCTGTAGCCGTTGAGATACTCCACAAAGTTAGAGTAGAGAATATTGTTATCGTTAGTGGCTTGCGAGAGGATGCGTTTCAGCGTCCATTTGCTGGTGTTGTAGAACGAGAGATTCGTAATGTCGAGGATTGCGCCCTCGTCGAGCGAGTCGTCGTCCAGCTCGAGCACCTCGTGTTGCGTCTTTATCTCCTCTTCCACCTGATCCTTGGTGGCTTCGAGCAATGCGTCGAAACGGCGGAGCACCACCATAGGAAGGATAACATCGCGGTATTGCCCACGCACAAAGACATCGCGCAAGCAGTCGTCGGCGATGCCCCATATAAATGATACTATCTGAGATTGTGATATATCCATCTTGTAAAGTTCTTCTTTAGGTTTATCGAATACGGGTATCGTTGAGCAGCGTTTTCACATCAACGTTGAGAGCCTTGGCAATATCATA
>CAVJRQ010000100.1:0-9915 GCA_963652075.1 Acutalibacteraceae bacterium | reverse complement strand
TAAGTACTTTCATCGGGCAACGTAAGTACTTGCGTGGACACACGTAAGGTGTATCCCCGGACGGGTCTTGATGACTATGACCGTCGATTTTGCTTTATATTAGCCTATCTTGCTGATTTTCCTTAGCTTCTCCTCGTCAATGAGCTTTATCTTTCTGCCGTCAATGGCGATAATCTTCTCCGAGGCGAAGTTGGACAGGGTGCGGATGGCGTTGGACGTGGTCATGTTCGACAGGCTCGCCAAGTCCTCCCTTGAGAGGTAGATGCTCAGCGTGAACCCGTCCTCCTCCATGCCGTAGCTGTCTTTCAGGAAAAGGAGCGACTCCGCCAAGCGGCCGCGTATATGCTTCTGCGTCAGGTTGACCGTCCGCTCGTCCGAGATGCCCAGGTCTATGGAGAGATGCTTGATGAAGAACATGGCGAGCTGGTTGTTCTGCTCCGCCAGCTCCTCAATGGATTTCATGGGAATCATGCAGATGGTGGAAGGCTCGAAAGCCGCCGCCGCCGTCACGTAGTTGCCTCCGGCAAAGTAGGCGCGGTAGCCGAAATATTCCACGGGCTTGATGACGCGCACAATCTGGCTGCGGCCACCCACGCCGTCTTTGTAAATCTTCACCTTTCCGCTAATCAGGCAGAGCAGGTGGGTCGGCTTTTCCCCTTCACAATAGATGGTCTCGTTCTTCTTGTAATGCTGTATCGTGAACTGCTTCACCAGGAACGCGCGCTGCTCTTCCTTCAGCCATTGCCACATTTCGGCAAGGCTTTCAATGATTTCCGCTTCTGTAATCTCTTTCTTTACCATAGACCGGTGTTCAAGAACTGTGTTATACAGCACAAAAATACAAATAAATAGCATACGCAAGCGCTTTTTGCCGAAATATTCCTCTCATTTATTCAAATGAACGTTAATATTGCGGCGAGAATGGAAACGAATGCGCTCTATTTGCCTACATTTGTCCACGGTAAACATGGATTGAGCGGAGTGAGAAGATTTGTCATCTGTCTGTTAGGGTTGTTCTTCGCGGGGGCGGCAGTGGCCTCGGCGGAAGGGTCTGCGCCGGAGCCTTACGGTGTGGAGAAGCCCTACGGCGTGGAGGGACACTACGAAGTGGAGGAATCCTGCGTTGCGGAGAACCCCAACGACATAGAGGAGTCTTACGGCGCGGAGGAGGCGGACAGCATCGTTCACCGCGTGATAGAGTCCTCCGGCAAGTACGCCCGCATCGTGGACGAATACTTCGGCAACATGTACCTGAAGGGACGCTTCAAGGTACACCGCAAGAACCACCTCATCAAGGTGGTGCCGACCATGTTCCGCCTGGAAAAGGGCGTGAAGGACTACCTGGTGGAGTCCGACAACGAGATACACTACACCGCGCCGGACATCTACGACCTGAAGGTGAAGGCACTGACGGGAACCCTGCGCAGCAACAAGGGGTCGGTGGGCGGCATCATGGAGTTCCTGCGGATGAACATCTACTCGCCCTACCTGCTGCCCGAACAGTTGCTGTCCCCCCTCTCGCGCACGGGCATGAAGTGGTACCGCTACCTCTGCGAGTCCGTCACCGGAGCTGGCGACTCCCTGCGCTACAAGATACTCATTCTCCCCCGCAACAAGAGCGAGCAGCTCGTTTCCGGCTACATGGTGGTGAACCACGGGTCGTGGACCATTGACGAACTCTACGTCACGGGCAAGGTGGAGCACGTGCGCTTCTCCGCCAAGGTGCTGATGGGCAAGGAGGGCAACGCCCTCTACCTGCCACGGCGGTTCGAGGCGAACATGCTTTTCAGCTTTGTCGGCAACAAGGTGGAGGCCGACTACCGGGCCGTGTTCAACTATGAAAACATCTACCTGGCGGACGCGGCGCGCCGCACCGTCCCGGAACGCGACAAGTACAACCTCTCCGACGCCTTCAACCTGCGGACGGACTCCACCGCGGCCCTCTCCGACACCCTCTACATGAACACCCACCGGGCGTTGCCGTTGACCGCCCTGGAGAAACGGATCTACGCCGACTACAGGCTGCGGGCGGACACGACGCTCCGCTCAAGACGCAAGAAGTCCCGGGGAGCCGTCTTCTTCGGTTCGCTTGGCGACGCGCTCATCAGCAACTACACCGTCAACATGGCCGACTACGGAAGCGTGAAGTGCTCGCCGCTCATCAACCCCCTGCTGTTCGGCTACAGCCACAGCAACGGATACTCCTACGCGCAGAAGTTCAAGTATTCCTACCTCTTCCCCGACCAGAAGCTGCTGCGCATCACGCCCCGCGTAGGCTACAACTTCACCGACAAGGAGTTCCATTGGCGGCTGGACGCCGACTTCGTCTATTGGCCCGAACGGATGGGACAGCTGCTCGTGCGCATGGGCAACGGTAACCGCATCTACAGCAGCGACGTGCTCGACGACCTGAAGAACCTGCCGGACACGGCCATCCACTTCGACCGCATGGAGCTGGACTACTTCAAGGACGACTACCTGACGCTGAGCCACAAGGTGGAAGTGGCCAACGGCCTCTCCGTGGAAGTGGGTGCGGCCTACCACCGCCGTACGCTGGTCAACGACCGGATTCCCTACAATCCTGCCCTGCAGGAACAGCTCTCCGGCCGCCTGCGCAACCTCTACATCAGTTTCGCCCCGCGCATCAGGATAGAGTGGACTCCCCACCTCTACTACTACATGAACGGCCGGCGCAAGATGAACCTGCGCTCGCGCTATCCCACCTTCTCGCTCGACTGGGAGCGAGGCGTGCGCGGCATCTTCGGCAGCAAGGGACGGTACGAACGCCTCGAGTTCGACATGCAGCAGGTCTCCAAGTCCGGCGGAGCCTACAACCTCTTCTACCGCCTGGGCTGCGGAGCCTTCACCGACCAGAAGGAGATGTACTTCGTGGACTTCGCCAACTTCTCGCGCAACAACCTGCCCGTGGGCTGGAACGACGAGATAGGAGGGGCGTTCCATCTGCTGGACAGGCGGTGGTACAACTCCTCCAACAAATACGTGCGCGGGCACGTGACCTACGAGTCGCCCTTCCTCGTCCTGCGCCACCTGGTGAAGTTCACCAGCGTCATACGCTATGAGCGGCTCTACGGGAGCGCACTCTACGTGCCCCACCTGCTGCCTTACCTTGAGCTGGGCTACGGCCTCGGCACGCACATCTTCGACGTGGGGTTCTTCGTCAGCTCCGTCAAGGGCGAGTTCCAGTCCGTGGGCTGCAAGTTCGCCTTCGAACTCTTCAACGACTGACGGTTCTCCCTCCGTTCCGTCCGTTCTCCTCCAATCCGGACACCAACGACCTCCCTCCGTCATTGGTCTCCCTCGTCTCCATCGTCCGAGCCAGCCGCTGACGGCTCGCCCTCGCCATTGGTCTCCCTCCTCCAATCCGGACACCAACGACCTCCCTCCGTCATTGGTCTCCCTTGTCCATGGCGGAGGCTGACGGTTCTCCCTCGTCCAATGCCGAGTGCTTACAGTTCATCCTCCGTCATCACACCCGGGAAAAACGCCCTTCCCCGTTTTCTGCTCTACAACACGTTTTGTCGCTTTTTGTTCATATTCAGGCTTCCGGACGCTCAAAAAAGCCCGTAAAATGAAAATATTTTTCTACTTTCGGTTGTCGCTTTACTAAAATTTGTATATTTGGAACTGTAAAACACGAGAGCCGTGCGCACGGGGACCGTAACAGGCCGCGGGCGGACCGGCTTCGCAGTGGGTTTACGACGAGAGCAGTTATCTAATTTGTTTATTGAAAACCTTAAAATATCAACTATGAGCTATTTGCGATTTGACAAGACTCTCATGACGAACCTCGAGGAGTCCCTGCCAAGGGAGATTCTCCGGACCAACCGTTCGGGAGCCTACCATTGCACAACCATCGTGGATTGCAACACGCGGAAGTACCACGGCCTGCTGGTGATTCCCGTGCCCGAGCTGGACGACGAGAACCACGTGCTTCTCTCCTCGCTGGACGAGACGGTGATTCAGCACGGGGCGGAGTTCAACCTGGGGCTGCACCGCTACCAAGGCGGCAACTTCAGTCCGCGCGGACACAAATACATCCGTGAGTTCAACTGCGAGAAAGTGCCGACAACCATCTACCGCGTGGGCGGTGTCCTGCTGCAGAAAGAGAAAGTCTTCGTACACCACGAAAACCGTATCCTCATCCGCTACACCCTGCTGGACGCCCACTCGCCCACGACCCTGCGCTTCCGTCCCTTCCTCGCTTTCCGCAGCGTGCGCCAGTACACGCACGAGAACGCCCAGGCACGCCGCGACTACCAGGAGGTGGAGAACGGCATCAAGACCTGCATGTATCCCGGCTATCCCGAACTCTACATGCAGTTCAACAAGAAGAACGACTTCCACTTCTGCCCGGACTGGTACCGCAACTTCGAGTACACCAAGGAACTGGAACGCGGCTACGACTCCAACGAGGACCTCTACGTGCCCGGCTACTTCGAGGCGGAAATCCGCAAAGGGGAGAGCATCGTCTTCTCCGGCGGCATCTCGCCCGTCTCCACCCGCACGCTGAAGCGCACCTTCGAACAGGAAGTGGAGAGCCGCATCCCGCGCGACAGCTTCCTCCATTGCCTCTACAACTCGGCCCACCAGTTCCACAACAGGCAGGGCGACCAGCACTACATCCTTGCCGGCTACCCCTGGTTCAAGTGCCGGGCGAGGGACATGCTCATCGCGCTGCCGGGACTGACCCTGGCCATTGACGAGCGCGAGTCCTTCGAGTCCGCCATGGCCACCATGCAGGAAGCCCTCCGCACGTGGATGGAAGGCAAGCCCGTGCAGCAGAAGATTTACGAGATAGAACACCCCGACATCCTGCTGTGGGCCACGTGGACCCTGCAGCAGTACGCCAAGCTCGTCTCCAAGGAACAGTGCCGCGCCAAGTACGGCAAGTTCCTCACGGACATCATCGGCTTCATCCGCCAGGGGAAACACCCCAACCTCTTCCTCCACCAGAACGGACTGCTCTACGCCAACGGATCGGGCAAAGCCATCACCTGGATGAACTCCACCGTCAACGGCAAGCCGGTGGTGCCCCGCTCGGGCTACATCGTTGAGTTCAACGCCCTGTGGTACAACGCACTGCGCTTCGTGGCCGACCTCGTCCGCGGCGGAGGCGACGACGGGCTGGCCGACGAGCTGGAGAAGGAAGCCAAGACCACGGGCGGCTCCTTCGTGGACACCTTCCTCAACGAGTACGGCTACCTGCTGGACTACGTGGACGGCGCGATGATGGACTGGAGCGTGCGCCCCAACATGATATTCACCGTGGCGTTCGACTACTCGCCGCTGGACATGGCGCAGAAGAAGCGGGTGCTTGACATCGTCACCAAGGAGCTGCTCACCCCCAAGGGACTCCGCTCGCTCAGCCCCAAGAGCGGCGGCTACAACCCCAACTACGCGGGCCCGCAGACCCAGCGCGACTACGCCTACCACCAGGGGACGGCGTGGCCCTGGCTGTCGGGCTTCTACATGGAGGCATACCTGCGCATCTACAAGATGAGCGGTGTCTCCTTCGTGGAGCGTCAGATGATTGGATTCGAGGAGGAGATGACCTCCCACTGCATAGGCTCCATCCCCGAGCTGTTCGACGGCAACCCGCCGTTCCGCGGCCGCGGGGCGGTCTCCTTCGCCATGAACGTGGCGGAGATACTGCGCGTGTTGAAACTCTTGAGCAAGTATAACCTGTAACAATAAAGGAGGATATTGAAGATGAAAGTGTTAATGTTTGGCTGGGAATTTCCTCCTCATATTCTGGGAGGACTCGGAACGGCAAGCTATGGCCTGACCAAAGGAATGTCTCAGCAGGAAGATATGCAAATCACGTTCTGCATCCCCAAGCCCTGGGGCGACGAGGACCAGAGTTTCCTGCGCATCATCGGGATGAACAGCGTCCCCATCGTCTGGCGCGACGCGCAGTGGGACTACGTGAAGAACCGCGTCGGCGGCTACATGGACCCGCAGCTCTACTATGACCTGCGCGACCACATCTACGCCGACTTCAGCTATATGAACACGAACGACCTGGGATGCCTGGAGTTCTCCGGACGCTACCCCGACAACCTCCACGAGGAGATAAACAACTACTCCATCGTGGCGGGCGTGGTGGCGCGCCAGCAGGAGTTCGACATCATCCACTCGCACGACTGGCTCACCTATCCCGCCGGCATCCACGCCAAGCAGGTGTCCGGCAAGCCGCTGGTAATCCACGTTCACGCCACCGACTTCGACCGCAGCCGGGGCAACGTCAACCCCACCGTCTACGCCATCGAGAAGAACGGGATGGACCACGCCGACCACATCATGTGCGTGAGCGAACTCACCCGGCAGACCGTCATCAACAAGTACTTCCAGGACCCCCGCAAAGTCTCCACCGTACACAACGCCGTGTCGCCGCTCCCGCAGGAGATTCAGGACATCGTGCCCCACCGCATCCCCAACGAGAAGGTGGTCACCTTCCTGGGACGCATCACCATGCAGAAGGGACCCGAATACTTCGTGGAGGCCGCCGCACTGGTGCTGCAGCGCACCCGCAACATCCGTTTCGTGATGGCCGGCAACGGCGACATGATGAACGCCATGATCACCCTGGCGGCGCAGCGCGGCATTGCCGACCGCTTCCACTTCCCCGGGTTCATGAAGGGAAAGCAGGTCTACGAGTGCCTGAAAGCCAGCGATGTCTACATCATGCCCTCCGTGTCGGAGCCCTTCGGCATCTCGCCGCTGGAGGCGATGCAGTGCAGCGTGCCCACCATCATCTCCAAGCAGTCCGGCTGCGCGGAGATTCTCAGCAAGTGCATCAAGACGGACTACTGGGACATCCACGCCATGGCGGACGCCGTCTACTCCATCTGCACCAACCCCTCGCTCTACGAGTACCTCAGGGAAGAGGGCAAGAAGGAGGTCGACGGCATCGTCTGGGAGAAGGTCGGGCTCAAGGTGCGCAAAATCTACGACCAGGTAATCAGCAGTTACAGAAAACAATAAAAACACATATGGCTTATGAAAACAATCTGCCTTTATTTTGAGATACATCAAATCATACACCTGAAACGTTACCGGTTCTTCAACATCGGAACCGACCACTACTACTATGACGACTACGAGAACGAGCGCACCATCAACGAGGTGGCCGAGCGCTCGTACGTCCCCGCCCTGAAGACCCTCATCGCCATGGCGAAGGACAACGGCAAGTACTTCAAGGTGGCCCTCTCCATCTCGGGCGTGGCCCTGGAGCAGCTGGAGATTCACGCCCCGGCGGTCATAGAGCTGCTCCACGAGCTGAACGGCACGGGCTGCTGCGAGTTCCTTGCCGAGCCCTACTCGCACGGCCTCTCCTCGCTGGCCAACGAGGACTGCTTCCGCGAGGAGGTGACGCGCATGAGCGACAAAATCAAGCAGCTCTTCGGACAGAAACCCAAGGTGTTCCGCAACTCCAGCCTCATCTACTCCGACGAAATCGGGGCGCAGGTGGCCGACATGGGCTTCAAGGGCATGCTCACCGAGGGAGCCAAGCACATACTGGGATGGAAGAGCCCCCACTACCTCTACCACTGCAGCCTCAACCCGAACCTGAAGCTCCTGCTGCGCGACTTCAAGCTCTCCGACGACATCTGCCTGCGCTTCTCCAACTCGGAGTGGGACGCGTACCCCCTGTTCGCCGACACCTACATGGACTGGATTGCCGAGCTGCCCGAGGAAGAGCAGGTCATCAACATCTTCATGGAGCTCTGCGCCCTGGGCATGTCGCAGCCCCTCTCGTCCAACATCCTCGACTTCCTCTACGCGCTTCCCGCCGAGGCCAAGGAGCGCGGCATCACCTTCTCCACCCCCTCGGAGCTCTGCGCCAAGATGAAGTCCGTGGCGCCGCTGGACGTTCCCTACCCGATGTCGTGGGTGGACGAGGAGCGCGACATCAGCTGCTGGCTGGGCAACGTCATGCAGCGCGAGGCGTTCAACAAGCTCTATAGCGTGGCCGAGCGCGTACACCTCTGCACCGACCGCCGCGTCAAGCAGGACTGGGACTACCTGCAGGCCAGCAACAACTTCCGTTTCATGACCACCAAGCAGAGCAACGTGGGGCTCAACCGCGGCATCTACGATTCGCCTTACGACGCCTTCACCAACTACATGAACATTCTGGGCGACTTCATCAGTCGCGTCAACTCGCTCTATCCCGTGGACATGGACAACGAGGAGCTCAACTCGCTGCTCACCACCATCCGCAACCAGGACGGCGAGCTGGTGGCTATGCACAAGGAGGTGGAGAAGCTGCAGGCCAAGCTGGCGAAGTACGAGGACAAGGCGGAGAAAGCTCCCGCCAAGAAAGCCGCTCCGTCCAGAAAGTCAACCTCCGCCAAGAAAGCTCCGGCGGAGAAGTAGACCCGCGCCCTTGGGGACGGAACCTTGGGAAAAGGGAAACCCCGCTCCGCCCGACGGATGTTTCTTGGAAAAAAAGGAAACCCCGTTCCGCCATATAGGGTGGGGGGAGGAGTCTTCTCCCCCGAACGGAAACACGAAGGAATATAAACAAAGTATGCGCCCTCTGTGGGGGCGCATATTTTTGTTTGGGCGAACTACAACCCTTGCAGGAAGGCCAGCACCGCCCGGTTGAAGGCTTCGGGCTGCTCCATGTTCATCATGTGGCCGCCGTCGGGCACCACCTGCAGGCGGCTGTTGGGCAGATACTCCATCATCCACGGCCTGACGGGCTCCTTCCCCTTCAGCTCCGCGCCGCCCACCAGAAACAGGGTAGGCACCAGGCAGCGGTTCCGCTTGAAGCGTTCCAGCCCGTCCTTGGCCACTATCACGCGCGGCTCCAGGTGCAGCGGCTGCCAGGCTGTCCAGCGGTCAATCATCCGCTTGAGCGGCTTGCGCATCGACTCCCTGTTGGAGCCTCCCGTGGCAATCAGCGCCTCCAGCCATTCGGCTTTCATCCGGTCCACGCCCTTCTCCTTCAGCGCCGCTATCTCCTTGCGCCGTTTCGCCCGTTCCGCCTCGTCCATCGGCTCGCTCGGGCCCTTGTAGGTCTTCATGCCGCCGCTCGCCAGCACGCAGCTGAGCATCCGTTCGGGTGCCGTGGCCAGCATGTCGGATGCCACGAAAGCCCCCATGGAGAGCCCCACCACGTGCGCCTTGCCGATGCGGAGCGAGTCCATCACCGTGAGCAGGTCGCCCAGGTGGGTAAACTGGAAGTCCTCCCGTTGCTCCGACGAGCGTCCGTATCCGCGGAAGTCGAACCTCACCACGCGGTACTTCCCGGCGAAGGCCTTGAACTGGCTGTCCCACATCCGCGTGTCGAGCGAGTGCCCGTGGAGCAGGATGAGCGGCTCGCCCTCGCCCCGCTCCTCGTAGTAGATTCTCGCCCCGCCGGAGGAGGCTATGTAGCCCTTGCGCGTGGCGGCCGTCAACGCGGACGCGCCCAGCAGCAGGAGGCCGAAGATAAAATGCCTTGGTTTCATGCTATGTACAATATTGTTTGTTATCCGTCGCAAATTTAGCGATAAGTGCGGACAAAGAACGCAACGCGCCCGGAAAAACTACGGGGGAAAGGAATTCACACCCCTCCCCCGTACAATCATAAACGTATTATTTACATGCAGCGGTGAAAGTACTGCTTTTGGACTTAATCTCCAAATTTCTTCACCCTTTTTCGTTACATGCAACTCGTCACGCCCAGCAGCAGGAGGCCGAAGATAAAATGCCTTGGTTTCATGCTATTTCGGGTCAGTCCGAAAACCCGGTGGCGATTATTCGGTTAACCAACCGTTGACCAACCGTTAACCAGCCGTTAACCAAAGTCCGTTTGTTCGGGGAGGGGGGCCTAACGCCGTACGACCATGCACCCTAACGTCGTACGACTATAGTACCTCATGTCGTACGTTAACTGACCCTCAT
>CAVJRQ010000099.1:0-11397 GCA_963652075.1 Acutalibacteraceae bacterium | reverse complement strand
TAGCTCAGTTGGTAGAGCACTGGTCTCCAAAACCAGGTGTCGGGAGTTCGAGCCTCTCTTCCCGTGCTAATAAAGAAAAGGCATATGTCTAAGATAGGAAATTTCAGCAAGAAACTTGTCAAAAGTTGCGTGGGATACTGCAAGGAATCCTACGATGAACTTGTGCATAAAGTATCATGGCCAAGCCGTTCTGAGCTTTCTAGCAGTGCAGTAGTTGTATTGTATGCTTCCCTACTTATTGCATTGGTAGTATTCGCCATGGACTCACTCTTCCAGTTTGTAATGGAAAACGTCTATCCACATTAACACACTAAAGCATGTCTGAGATTGAAAAGAAATGGTACGTACTGCGTGCCGTAAGCGGTAAAGAAGCTAAGGTTAAAGAGTATCTTGAAGCTGACATCAAAAACAGCGATCTTGGTGACTACGTGTCTCAGGTGTTAATCCCTACGGAAAAAGTATATCAGGTTCGCAATGGCAAAAAGATTGTGAAAGAGAGAAGTTATCTCCCCGGATATGTTTTGGTAGAGGCAGCTTTGGTAGGCGAGGTTACTCATCATCTGAGAAACACGCCGAATGTGATAGGTTTCCTTGGAGGTATGGACAATCCGACACCTTTGCGTCAGTCTGAAATCAATCGTATATTGGGAACAGTTGACGAATTACAAGAGACGGGTGAAGACATGACTATCCCCTATGTAGTAGGTGAAACGGTGAAAGTCACTGAAGGTCCCTTCAGTGGTTTCAGCGGGCTCATAGAGGAGATAAACAGCGAGAAGAAGAAGCTGAAGGTCATGGTGAAGATATTCGGACGGAAGACTCCGCTCGAATTGGGCTTTATGCAAGTTGAAAAGGAATAAGGCCGTAAAAGGCGTTGTTCCGAAATTAATATCCAATATAAAAATCAAAGAAAATGGCTAAAGAAGTTGCTGGACTAATCAAGTTACAGATTAAAGGAGGCGCTGCAAATCCATCACCTCCCGTAGGACCTGCTTTGGGTTCCAAGGGTATCAACATCATGGAGTTTTGCAAGCAATTCAACGCCAGAACCCAAGACAAAGCAGGCAAGGTCTTGCCTGTGGTTATTACTTACTACACAGATAAGTCTTTCGATTTTGAGGTAAAGACTCCGCCCGTAGCGATTCAGTTGCTCGAAGCGGCTAAAATCAAGAGCGGATCCGCTGAGCCTAACCGTAACAAGGTTGCCGAGTTGACTTGGGACCAAGTGCGTACAATCGCTCAGGACAAGATTGTGGACTTGAACTGTTTTACTGTTGAAGCCGCCATGACCATGGTAGCCGGAACAGCAAGAAGTATGGGTATCGCTGTAAAAGGGGAATTCCCGGGTAATAAATAATAAACTTCAATTGTAATGGGTAAACTGACAAAAAATCAGAAGTTGGCTGCAGCTAAGATTGAAGCAGGAAAGGCTTACTCACTGAAAGAGGCTTCAGAGTTGGTGAAGGAGATTTCCTTCACGAAGTTTGACGCGTCTTTGGACATTGACGTTCGCTTGGGAGTTGACCCTCGTAAGGCGAACCAGATGGTGAGAGGCGTTGTTTCCCTTCCTAACGGTACAGGTAAGGTAACCAGAGTGTTGGTGCTGTGTACTCAGGAGATGGAAGCGGCTGCTAAAGAGGCTGGCGCTGACTATGTAGGTCTGGACGAGTATATCGAAAAGATCAAAGGTGGATGGACAGATGTGGATGTAATCATCACCATGCCGTCTATCATGGGTAAAATTGGTGCCCTGGGTCGTGTATTGGGTCCTCGTGGATTGATGCCTAACCCCAAGAGCGGCACTGTAACAATGGATGTTGCTAAAGCTGTTAGAGAAGTTAAGCAAGGTAAGATTGACTTCAAGGTAGACAAGAGCGGTATCGTTCACACCTCTATCGGCAAGGTATCTTTCTCTGCTGAGGCTATCCGTGAGAACGCCAAGGAGTTCTTGGCTACTATCAACAAGTTGAAACCTTCCGCAGCGAAAGGAACGTATATCAAGAGCATTTATCTTTCGAGTACAATGAGTGCTGGAATTAAAGTCGATCCGAAGACGATAGAGGAAATCTAAAATTAAGGAGTAATCATGAGAAAGGAAGATAAAAACGCTATTATAACGAAACTCGCCGAGACAATCAAGGAATACGGTCATTTCTATCTTGTGGACGTGACGGCCATGAACGCCGCTGAAACGTCAAAGATGAGAAAGGAGTGCTTCAGCAAGGAGGTTAAGATGGTTGTAGTGAAGAACAAACTGCTTCACAAAGCCATGGAATCCCTGGACACTGACTTCTCTCCGTTGTATGGTTGCTTGAAAGGAACGACGGCCGTGTTGTTTACCAACGTAGCCAACGTACCCGCCAAGCTGATCAAGGACTTGACGAAGGATGGTATTCCCGGTTTGAAGGGTGCGTATGCCGAAGAGAGTTTCTACGTTGGCGCAGACCAATTGGACGCTCTTACAAGCATCAAGAGCAAAGACGAAGTCATTGCAGAGGTTATCGCATTGCTGCAATCTCCTGCGAAGAACGTCGTATCGGCACTGCAATCTGGTGCTAACACAATTCACGGAGTACTGAAGACACTCGGTGAAAGACAATAAACAATATTCAAACAAGTATTTAACAATAAAAATTATACAAAAATGGCAGATTTAAAAGCTTTTGCAGAACAATTAGTTAACTTGACAGTGAAAGAAGTTAATGAACTTGCAACTATCCTTAAAGAAGAGTACGGAATTGAACCTGCTGCTGCAGCTGTTGCTGTTGCTGCCGGTCCTGCAGCTGGTGGTGCAGCCGCAGCCGAAGAGAAAACTTCATTCGACGTTGTATTGAAGAGCGCCGGTGCAGCTAAATTGCAAGTAGTTAAAGCCGTTAAAGAGGCTTGCGGTCTTGGCTTGAAAGAGGCAAAGGACTTGGTTGACGGTGCTCCCAGCACAGTAAAGGAAGGTCTTTCTAAGGACGACGCAGAATCTTTGAAGAAAACTTTGGAAGAAGCTGGAGCTGAAGTTGAACTTAAATAAAACAAATAACCTGTTGAGCAGGTAACTCGGTTAAGAACCACACAGGTGGTTCTTAACCTTTTTGTGTCTATTATTAAATTAAGTTCTACTAATTCACTGACAGATGTCTTCAAATACTGTAAATCAAAGAGTTAATTTTGCCTCTATAAAGAATCCGATGCCTTATCCGGATTTTCTGGAGGTACAATTAAAGTCATTCCGGGACTTTTTGCAACTGGATACACCGCCTGAAATGCGTAAGAACGACGGATTGTACAAAGTGTTTGCCGAAAACTTTCCTATCGCGGACACCAGGAACAATTTTGTGCTCGAATTCTTGGATTATTACATTGATCCCCCGCGCTACACAATAGCAGAATGTTTAGAGCGTGGGCTCACCTATAGCGTTCCATTAAAGGCAAAATTGAAACTGTATTGTACGGATCCGGATCATGAAGATTTCGATACGGTCATCCAAGACGTGTTTCTTGGACCTATCCCCTACATGACGGACAACGGCACGTTTATCATCAACGGTGCTGAGCGTGTGGTAGTGTCACAGCTGCACCGTTCGCCGGGCGTATTCTTCGGACAAAGCGTTCATGCCAACGGCACGCAGCTCTATTCAGCGAGAATCATTCCTTTCAAGGGTTCTTGGATAGAGTTCGCTACCGACATCAACAACGTGATGTACGCTTACATCGACAGAAAGAAGAAGTTGCCGGTAACAACGTTGTTGAGAGCAATCGGTTTCGAGAATGACAAAGACATCCTTGAAATATTCAATTTGGCCGAAGAGGTTAAGGTGTCAAAGACAAGCCTCAAGAAATACATCGGCCGCAAATTGGCTGCCCGTGTGCTGAAGACATGGGTAGAGGATTTCGTAGATGAAGATACGGGTGAAGTCGTTTCCATCGAACGTAACGAAGTGATTATCGACCGTGAAACGACATTGGAGGCTGAACACATTGACGAGATTATCGAGTCAGGTATTCAGACCATTTTGATTCATAAGGAAGAGGCGAACCAGTCTGATTACTCCATCATATTCAACACGCTTCAGAAAGACCCGAGTAACTCCGAAAAGGAGGCGGTGCTCTACATCTACCGTCAGCTGCGTAACGCAGACCCTGCCGATGATGCCAGCGCGCGTGAAGTAATCAACAACTTGTTCTTCTCCGAAAAAAGATATGACTTGGGCGATGTAGGTCGCTACCGAATCAACAAGAAGTTGAATCTGGACACGGACATGGACGTGAAAGTCCTGACCAAGGAAGACATCATCGAAATCATCAAGTACCTGATTGAGTTGGTTAACTCAAAGGCCGTAGTGGATGATATCGACCACTTGAGCAACAGACGTGTCCGCACCGTAGGCGAGCAGCTCTCAAACCAGTTCGCCATCGGTTTGGCCCGTATGTCACGTACGATACGCGAGCGTATGAACGTACGCGACAACGAAGTGTTCACTCCGACGGACTTGATTAACGCGAAGACAATCTCTTCGGTTATCAACTCATTCTTCGGAACGAACGCCTTGTCACAATTCATGGACCAGACAAACCCGTTGGCCGAGATTACGCACAAGAGACGTCTCTCCGCGTTGGGTCCCGGCGGTTTGTCGAGAGAGCGTGCGGGCTTCGAGGTGCGTGACGTACACTACACGCACTACGGACGTCTCTGTCCTATCGAAACTCCTGAAGGTCCTAACATCGGTTTGATTTCTTCTCTTTGCGTCTACGCGAAGATTAACAACCTCGGTTTCATCGAGACTCCTTACCGCAAGGTTAGCGAAGGCAAGGTTGATCTGAAGAACGAGGACATTGTCTACATGACCGCCGAAGAGGAGGAGAACAAAATTATCGCACAGGGCAACGCGCCGCTGAACGATGACGGAAGTTTCATCCGCAATAAGGTAAAAGCGCGTCAAGACGCTGATTACCCGGTAGTAGGTCCGGAAGAGGTAGAGCTGATGGACGTGTCTCCGCAGCAGATTGCCTCTATCGCCGCATCCTTGATTCCTTTCTTGGAGCACGATGACGCTAACCGTGCGTTGATGGGATCGAACATGATGCGCCAGGCAGTTCCTTTGTTGAAGACCGAGGCTCCTATCGTGGGTACCGGCATCGAGAAACAACTCTGCGAAGACTCGCGTACACAGATTACGGCAGAGGGCGAAGGCGTTATCGACTTTGTGGACGCAACGACTATACGTATCCTTTATGACCGCACGGAAGACGAAGAGTTTGTAAGCTTCGAGCCGGCGTTGAAAGAGTACAGGATACCTAAGTTCCGCCGTACCAACCAGAATATGACCATCGACCTGCGTCCTATCTGCGACAAAGGCCAGCGCGTGAAGAAGGGCGATATACTTACCGAAGGCTATTCGACAGCGAATGGCGAGTTGGCGTTGGGTAAGAACTTGTTGGTAGCCTACATGCCTTGGAAGGGTTACAACTACGAGGACGCCATCGTGCTCAACGAACGCGTGGTACGCGAAGATATCCTGACCTCCGTCCATGTGGAAGAGTTCTCACTGGAAGTTCGTGAGACCAAGCGTGGTATGGAAGAGTTGACATCCGACATTCCTAACGTGAGCGAAGACGCAACCAAGGATTTGGACGAGAACGGTATCGTACGCATCGGTGCCTGCGTTCAACCAGGCGACATTCTGATTGGTAAGATTACTCCTAAGGGAGAGTCCGACCCGTCGCCTGAAGAGAAGTTGTTGCGTGCCATCTTCGGCGACAAAGCCGGAGACGTGAAGGATGCTTCACTGAAGGCTTCTCCGTCACTGAAGGGCGTCATCATCGACAAGAGATTGTTCTCCCGCGTCATAAAGACCCGTTCGTCGAAGATGGCGGACAAGGCGTTGTTGCCGAAGATTGACGAAGAGTTCGAGGCCAAGGTTGCCGACCTGAAGGCTATCTTGATAGATAAGCTGATGGTCTTGACCGACGGAAAGGTTTCTCAAGGCGTGAAGGATTATCTGGGCACAGAGGTTATTCCAAAGGGTGCTCATTTCACCAAGCGTGACCTGCTCGGCCTGGACTACACGGCCATTCAGTTGAGCAAGTGGACAACCGACGCACACAAGAACGAGATGATTCGCGATTTGATTATCAACTTCTTGAAGAAATATAAAGAGCTTGACGCTGAGCTGAAACGTAAGAAGTTCGCCATCACAATCGGTGATGAACTTCCTGCCGGAATCATTCAGATGGCAAAGGTTTACGTTGCCAAGAAGCGTAAGATTGGCGTAGGAGACAAGATGGCAGGTCGTCACGGAAACAAGGGTATCGTTTCGCGCGTCGTGCGTCAGGAGGATATGCCTTTCTTGGCCGACGGTACTCCGGTGGATATCGTGTTGAACCCGCTGGGTGTGCCTTCACGTATGAACATCGGACAGATTTTCGAGGCCGTCTTGGGACGTGCCGGTAAGGAATTGGGCGTTAAGTTCGCTACGCCAATCTTCGACGGAGCTACCATGGACGACTTGAACGAGTGGACCGACAAGGCCGGCTTGCCAAGGTATTGCAAGACATACCTCTACGATGGAGGTACGGGTGACCGCTTCGACCAACCTGCAACGGTGGGTGTTACCTACATGTTGAAACTGGGTCACATGGTTGAAGACAAGATGCACGCCCGTTCCATCGGACCGTACTCACTGATTACGCAACAGCCCCTTGGAGGTAAGGCGCAGTTCGGAGGTCAGCGTTTCGGAGAGATGGAGGTTTGGGCACTCGAAGCGTTCGGTGCCGCCCACATCCTGCAGGAGATTCTGACCATCAAGTCCGATGATGTCGTAGGCCGCTCCAAGGCATACGAGGCGATTGTCAAGGGCGAACCGATGCCTACACCGGGTATACCTGAATCTCTGAACGTGTTGTTACACGAGTTGAAAGGTCTTTGCTTGAGCATCAACCTGGAATAATTTAGTAACTCTTTACAATATATATAATATGGCTTTTAGAACAGAATCAAAGATAAAGAGTAATTTTACGAAGATCTCCATCGGATTGGCTTCGCCGGAAGAGATTCTGGAGAATTCAAGTGGTGAGGTATTAAAGCCGGAGACTATCAATTACCGTACCTACAAACCGGAACGTGACGGTTTGTTCTGCGAACGCATCTTCGGTCCGGTAAAGGATTACGAATGTCATTGCGGTAAGTACAAACGCATTCGTTATAAAGGTATCGTCTGCGACCGATGCGGTGTAGAGGTTACCGAAAAGAAAGTCCGTCGTGAGCGGATGGGACATATCCAGTTGGTAGTGCCTGTAGCGCACATCTGGTATTTCCGCTCATTGCCAAATAAGATAGGCTATCTGTTGGGATTGCCGACAAAGAAACTCGATGCCGTCATCTACTACGAGAAGTACGTGGTGATTCAGCCGGGTATTATGTCGGAACAGGGTGTTCAGACGTATGACATGTTGACTGAAGAGGAGTACCTTGACATCGTGGACAAGCTTCCGAAGGACAACCACCTTCTCGAAGACAACGACCCCAACAAGTTTGTCGCCAAGATGGGTGCCGAGGCAATCTACGAATTGCTGTGCAACCTCGACCTGGATGCCCTCTCCTACGAGTTACGTGACAAGGCGGGAAGCGACTCCTCGCAGCAGCGCAAGACGGAAGCCTTGAAACGCCTGCAGGTCGTAGAGTCGTTCCGTGCGTCCCGTGGCCGCAATAAGCCGGAGTGGATGATTGTCAAGATTGTTCCTGTTACTCCTCCCGAGTTGCGCCCGTTGGTACCGTTGGATGGTGGACGTTTCGCCACATCCGACCTGAACGACCTCTATCGTCGTGTCATCATCCGTAACAACCGTCTGAAGAGACTGATAGAGATAAAGGCTCCTGAAGTGATTCTCCGTAACGAGAAACGTATGTTGCAGGAGGCCGTTGACTCCCTGTTCGACAACTCTCGCAAGTCGAGTGCCGTAAAGACGGATGCCAACAGACCGTTGAAGTCCCTCTCCGACAGTTTGAAAGGTAAGCAAGGACGTTTCCGTCAGAACCTGTTGGGTAAGCGTGTTGACTACTCAGCCCGTTCGGTTATCGTCGTTGGTCCTGAGCTGAAGATGGGCGAATGCGGTATTCCTAAGCTGATGGCTGCCGAGCTTTACAAGCCGTTCATCATCCGCAAGCTGATTGAGCGCGGCATCGTGAAGACGGTGAAGTCGGCCAAAAAGATTGTTGACCGCAAGGAACCGGTTATCTGGGACATCCTGGAATACGTCATGAAGGGACACCCCGTATTGCTGAACCGTGCGCCGACACTGCACCGACTCGGTATTCAGGCGTTCCAGCCCAAGATGATTGAAGGTAAGGCTATCCAGTTGCACCCGTTGGCATGTACGGCGTTCAACGCCGACTTCGACGGTGACCAGATGGCCGTGCACTTGCCTTTGAGCAACGAGGCCGTACTGGAAGCACAGATGCTGATGCTGCAATCCCACAACATTCTGAACCCTGCCAATGGTGCTCCTATCACCGTGCCGGCTCAGGATATGGTACTCGGACTGTACTACATCACGAAGTTGCGTAAAGGAGCCAAGGGTGAAGGTCTGAAGTTCTACGGTCCGGAAGAAGCTATCATCGCCTACAACGAGGGCAAGGTAGACATTCACGCGCCGGTGCAGGTTATCGTAAACGACCTGGACGAGAACGGAAACATCGTGAAGATGATGCGCGAGACCTCAGTTGGACGTATCATCGTCAACGAACTCGTACCCGATGAAGTTGGATATCTGAACACTATCATATCAAAGAAATCTCTGCGTGACATCATCAGCAACGTCATCAAGGTTGTCGGTGTTGCCCGTGCCTGCGAATTCCTCGACGGTATCAAGAATCTGGGATACAAGATGGCATACCAAGGCGGTCTGTCATTCAACTTGGGTGACATCATCATCCCGAAGGAAAAAGAGGAACTCATCAAACGCGGTAACGAGGAGATTGAGCAAATCATGATGAACTACAACATGGGATTCATCACCGACAACGAGCGTTACAACCAGGTCATCGATACTTGGACACACGTCAACAGCGACTTGTCGAACATTCTGATGAAGACCATCTCCGAAGACGACCAAGGATTCAACTCCGTGTACATGATGTTGGATTCCGGAGCCCGTGGTTCTAAAGAGCAGATTCGTCAGTTGTCCGGTATGCGTGGTTTGATGGCCAAGCCGCAGAAAGCGGGAGCCGAAGGCGCGCAGATTATCGAGAACCCGATTCTTTCGAACTTCAAGGAAGGTCTGTCCGTGCTGGAGTACTTCATCTCCACCCACGGTGCCCGTAAGGGTTTGGCCGACACCGCCTTGAAGACAGCCGATGCCGGATACCTGACCCGTCGTCTGGTGGACGTGTCACACGACGTGATTGTCAACGAAGAGGATTGCGGCACGTTGCGTGGTTTGGTTTGCACCGCACTGAAAAACAACGACGAGGTTATCGCTACGTTGTACGAACGTATCCTGGGTCGTGTTTCGGTTCACGACATCATCCATCCGAACACCGGTGAGCTGATTGTTGCCGGCGGTGAGGAGATAACGGAAGATATTGCACAGAAGATAGAAGAGTCGCCCATCGAAAGCGTCGAGATACGTTCCGTATTGACTTGCGAATCGAAGAAGGGTGTCTGCGCGAAGTGTTACGGACGTAACCTCGCCACCAGCCGTATGGTCAACAAGGGTGAGGCCGTGGGTGTCATCGCCGCACAGTCTATCGGTGAGCCGGGTACACAGTTGACACTGCGTACGTTCCACGCCGGTGGTACGGCGGGTAACATCGCTGCCAACGCTTCTATCGTGGCTAAGCACAACGCCCGCCTTGAGTTCGAAGAGCTCCGTACGGTGGATGCCGTTGAAGAGACAGGCGAAGCAGTGAAGGTGGTTGTCGGCCGTCTGGCTGAGGTACGCTTCATTGACGTGAACACGGGCATCGTCCTTTCAACCCACAACGTTCCTTACGGTTCCAAGCTCTATACGAGCGACGGAGAGGTGGTGGAACAGGGCAAGCTGATTGCCAAGTGGGATCCGTTCAACGCCGTTATCATCACGGAGGCTGGCGGTCACATCAAGTTCGACTCAGTCATCGAAGGTGTTACCTACAAGATTGAATCAGACGAGGCGACCGGTCTGCACGAGATTATCATCACGGAGTCCAAGGACAAGACGAAAGTCCCCTCTGCACAGATTGTTGCTGAAGACGGTTCGGTTATCCGTTCCTACAACTTCCCTGTAGGTGGACACGTAGTCATTGAGGACGGTCAGAAGGTGAAACCGGGCGACATCCTCGTGAAGATTCCGCGTGCCGTAGGTAAGGCTGGTGATATCACCGGTGGTCTTCCCCGTGTCACCGAGTTGTTCGAGGCTCGTAACCCGTCGAACCCTGCCGTGGTATCCGAAATCGACGGAGAGATTACCATGGGTAAGGTGAAACGCGGTAACCGCGAAATCATCGTAACTTCCAAGACTGGCGACCAACGCAAGTACTTGGTAGCTCTCTCCAAGCAGATACTGGTACAGGAGAACGACTACGTACGTGCCGGAACGCCGTTGTCCGACGGTGCCGTCACGCCAGCCGACATCCTTGCCATCAAAGGTCCTACGGCCGTTCAAGAGTACATCGTTAACGAGGTGCAGGACGTATATCGTCTGCAAGGTGTGAAGATCAACGACAAGCACTTTGAGATTATCGTACGTCAGATGATGCGTAAGGTGGAAATCAACGAGCCGGGTGACACTCGCTTTCTGGAACAACAGATTGTTGACAAGCTTGAGTTCATGGAGGAGAACGACCGCATTTGGGGCAAGAAGGTTGTTACCAATGCAGGAGATTCCGAGAACCTGGTACCGGGACAGATTGTTACCGCCCGCAAGCTGCGCGACGAGAACAGTATGCTGAAACGCCGTGACTTGAAGTTGGTCGAAGTGCGTGACGCTATCCCCGCTACATCTACTCAGATACTCCAGGGTATCACCCGCGCCGCCTTGCAGACCTCCAGCTTCATGTCAGCCGCATCCTTCCAGGAGACTACGAAGGTGCTGAACGAGGCTGCCATCAACGGAAAGGTCGACAAGCTCGAAGGTATGAAGGAGAACGTTATCTGCGGTCACCTGATTCCTGCCGGAACAGGTCAGCGTGAGTTCGACAAGATTATCGTCGGCTCAAAGGAAGAATACGACCGTATCCTTGCCAACCGCAAGACCGTGCTCGATTATAACGAGATGGAATAAGAAGACACCAATCTCGAAAACCGTTTATAAGGGGATGCCACCAAAAGGTGGCATCCCCTTTTTTGTTTACACCTTACGTGTGTCCACGCAAGTACTTACGTTGCCTGATGAAAGTACTTACGATGGCTCACGTAAGTACTTACGTTG
>CAVJRQ010000098.1:0-30262 GCA_963652075.1 Acutalibacteraceae bacterium | reverse complement strand
TTCGAACCCACGACCCCCTGCTCCCAAAGCAGGTGCGCTAACCGGACTGCGCTACACCCCGAGGCTTTCTTTGCACAAAGTAGGCTGGAAAGCAAGTGCTGGTGATTCCGGAGCGATTCGAACGCTCGACCCACGCCTTAGAAGGGCGTTGCTCTATCCAGCTGAGCTACGGAACCATCCTTAATTTGCGGTTGCAAAGGTAGAACTATTATTTGAACCAACAAAATATTTCTAACCAAAAAAATCCGCCATTGAAGCGAGTGTGCTCCGATGGCGGATTTTTTTATCAAACGAGGCGATGCGTCATTTCAGCCATTTGTCCAACCAACTGAAGAATGTACGCTGCCAAAGAATGCCGTTCTGCGGCTTCAACACCCAGTGGTTTTCGTCCGGATAGATAAGCAGTTCGGCGGGAATGCCACGCATGACGGCGGCGTTGAAGGCAGACATGCCTTGCGAGGCAAGGATGCGGTAGTCCTTCTCGCCATGGATGCAGAGGATGGGGGTGTCCCACTTGTCGACAAACTTATGGGGCGAATTGGCGTAGGTGCGCTGCGCCACCGCATTGTCCTTCTCCCAATAAGCTCCGCCGAGATCCCAGTTGGTGAACCAAGCCTCCTCGGTCTCGAGGTATTGTTGTTCCATGTTGAACATGCCGTCGTGGGCGATGAAGGCCTTGAAACGTTTGTCGTGATGCCCGGCAAGGTAATAGACCGAGTAGCCCCCGAAGCTGGCACCGACACAGCCCAAGTGGTCTTTGTCCACGTAGGGTTCCTTGGCAATGTCGTCGATGGCCGTGAGATAGTCCTTGATGCACTGGCCGCTGTAGTCGCCGCTAATCTGTTCGAGCCACTCCATGCCGAAGCCGGGAAGGCCGCGGCGGTTGGGCGCAATGATGATGTAATCGTTGGCCGCCATAATCTGGAAGTTCCAACGGTAGGACCAGAACTGGCTGACGGGACTTTGCGGTCCGCCTTCGCAGAACAGCAGGGTGGGGTATTTCTTGGACGGGTCGAAATGGGGCGGATAGATGACCCATGAGAGCATCTGTTTGCCGTCCGTCGTCTTGGTCCAGCGCGGCTCTACCTTGCCGACAGTCAGTTGGTCGAAGATGTGTTTGTTTTCCGTTGTCAGTTGCGCCACCTTGCGGTTCTCGGTGTTGAGCAGATAGATGTCGTCCGGCGCACTGATGGAGTGACGCTTGGTGATGACATCGTTGCCTGCCATGGCTACGGAGGCGTAGTCGTAGTCGCCCTCGGTGAGTTGCTCGGTCACGCCGGAGAGGTCAGTCTTGTAAATCATGGTGGCACCGTGCCATACTCCGATGAAGTAGAATGACCGTGAGTCGTTGTTCCAGCAGTAGTCCTCCACGCCGCTTTGGAATCCTTCGGTGACGTAGGATTTCTTCCGGTCGCTGAGGTTGAACACGCACAAGCGGTTGCGGTCGCTCTCGTAACCGTCGCGTTCCATACTCTGCCAAGCGATGTATTTACCGTCGGGCGAGAACTTGGGGTTGATGTCATAACCGTTGTTGGTGTCTTCACGCTCGGTGCGGACAGACGGTTCGGGCACGTCCGTGCCTTTCTCCACAAGCCACCCGCCGATGTTGACGGTGGTGGTGAAGTCCTTGCAGAGGTTACCGGTCTTTCCGGTCTCCAAGTCATAGAGGTAGATGTCGGAGTCGGTAGAAACGGCGTATGCCTTGCCGGTCTTTTTGCGACAGGTGTAGGCGATGGTCTTCGAGTCGGGACTCCAGGCCAGCTGCTCCATGCCGCCAAAAGGTTTCATGGGACATTCGTAGGGTTCGCCTTCGAGGATGTCTTTGGCTTGCCCCATCCGGTTGCCGTCAAAAGGAGCGACGAAGGGGTGGGGAATGGTCTCGACCCATTCGTCCCAGTGCTTGTACATCAAGTCGGTGACGAGGATGCCGGAAGCCTTGGGGAGGTCGGGATACTTGTCCACGGTGCGCTCGCCGTACTTCACCTGTGCCACAAAGAGGATTTTTGTCTCGTCGGGGGAGAAGCTGAACCCTTCGATGTCGCCGTCGTAGGAGGAGATGACTTTGCGGTCGGTGCCGTCGGCGTTCATTTCCCAGATTTCACTCTTGCCGTTCTCTGAACTGAGGTAGGCAATCTTGGTGCCGCCCTTTATCCAACAGGGTTCACCCTCGCTCTTGGCGCTGGTGGTGAGTTGCCGGTTGTCGGTGCCGTCGATGTTCATCGTGTTGATAACCCGATGGCTCTTGTTCTGGGGCACACTGTAGTAAGCTACCGTGTAGACTACTTTCTTGCCGTCGGGCGAAACGGACAACCCACCGATGCGTCCCATCGCCCAAAGCGCTTCGGGAGTGAGACGGCCATCAGAAACGGTGATTGTCTGTTTCCCGATAGGCTCCCCGGTCGGCTCCGTCTTGTGAGAGGCGCACGAGGCAAGCATCGCGATTGCGGTCATAAGGAATAGGTTTGTTTTCATAATCATTTTTTGTTACGTGCTTCGCGTTCGCGGGCGATGCGTTCCTGTTCTTTTTGCAGCGCCTCCAGCTTGGCCATCATGTTTGACTTCTTCTTCGGATTGTTCTTGTTGGCCTGCATGCGGGCTTCGAGCTTGGCGAGCAGCGCCTTTTCGTCCGTCGTCTTGCGGAGAATGGTCATGATGAGGATGCTGATAAGTCCGGACACGAAATAGTAGTAGTTGAGTCCGGCAGAGTAGTCGTTGAAGATGAAGATGAACATCACGGGCATGAGGTACATCATCCACTTCATGGCGGGCATCTGCTGCTGCATGGAAGCGTCTTGCTGGCGCATCATAATCCACGTGTTGAGGATGTTGGTGACACTGAACAGCAGGCAGAAGAGGCTCAAGTGGTCGCCCAGGAAAGGAATGTTGACACCCCAGTTGATGACATCGTCATAGGTGGAAAGATCCGGTGCCCAGAGGAAGCTCTGCTGACGGAGCTCGATGGCGTTGGGCACAAAGTTGAACAGGGCGATGAACACCGGCATCTGGATGAGCATAGGCAAACATCCGCCCATCGGACTGACACCATACTTGCTGTAGAGCGCCATCACTTCCTGCTGTTTCTTCATCGCGTCCTCCTGCTTGGGATATTTACGGCCAATCTCGTCCACGTAAGGTTTCAGCACGCGCATCTTGGCGGATGACATGTAGGACTTGTAGGTGGCTGGATAGACGAGAGCCTTCACGATGATGGTCATGAAGAGCAGCACCAACCCCATGGACAATCCCCAGTTGGAGAGCCAGTCGAACACGTAAATCGTGAAGAAACGGTTAATCCAGCGGAAGAGCGGCCATCCCAGGTAAACCAGCTCCTGCATGTTGAGGTCTTTGTCGCCTGCGGCATAGTGGTCCATCCGCTGCAAGGTCTTGTAGTGGTTGGGGCCGAAGTAGAACTGCATCGACGTGGCCTGCTTGCCCGTAGGGTCAAAGAAGGTGGTCATGGACGCGGTGTAGTTCTTCAGGTAGCCGCTGCCTTTCTCCCGCATCTTGGAGGTGAGACGCGCTTTGTCAAAATCCTGGTAAGCAATCATTACGGAGGAGAAGAACTGGTTCTTGAAGGCTACCCAGTCGAGTTTCTCCTCGATCTCCTTTTCGCTGTCGCGTGTCTCGCTCAGGTAATCGGTGCCCTCGTCTTTCATCTTGTAGGTGAGGGAGGTGTAGCGGTTCTCGAACGAGAAGCCCTTCTCCAACTGGCGTGCGGCCTGCTCCCAATTGACATCGACGGTCTTGAGGGAAGGAGCGAAGAAGTTGTCCATTCGATTTGCCTGAATGGTGAAGTCCACCATATAATTATGGTGCGGCAAACGGTAGTTGAAGTCGATGTATCCCGCGCCGCTGGTCTGCAGACGCATGGTGAGGGTAGAGTCGGTCACGTTAAGTGGAGTGAAGTAGAGGTCCTCGGTGATGATGTTCTCCGTCTTTCCGTTGAAAGCGAAGTTGAGACGGGCATCGTCCTCGTTGAACAACACGACCGGCTTGCCGTCCTGTCCATTGTAGTCGAGGAGCTTGGCGGAACGGACGGTTCCGCCTTTGTTGCTGAACCGTAGTTCCACCAGGTCGTTTTTCAGCGTCACCACCGTGTCGTTACCGTGGCGGGCGTTGAACAGGAGTGAGGTGGAATCTTGTGCCATGGCGGCAATCTGCTCTTTGGCAAGCTGTGCCTCCAGGGCTTTCTTCGCCTCTTGTTTCTGTTGGATGTTCTGCAACGAGTCCTGGTAACGTTTCATTTGCGCCTGTTGTTCCGCGTTGGGGCGGTTGAGCAGGCTGAAACCGATGAGTACTGCACCAATCAGGGTGAATCCGATAAGCGTGTTTTTTTCCATATTCAGTATTGATGAACGTTGTGTTGGAGACTAATTATTTGGCAATCGCGGCTTTGATGAACGAGAGGAACAACGGGTGCGGGTTGAGCACCGTGCTGCTGTACTCCGGATGGAACTGCGTGCCGATGTACCACTTGAGTCCCGGAATCTCTATAATCTCCACCAAATCCGCTTCGGGATTGATACCCACGCACTTCATGCCGGCTTTCTCGAACTCGGCACGGTAGGCGTTGTTGAACTCGTAGCGGTGACGGTGGCGTTCCTGGATATGGTCTTTGTGGTAAGCCTCGAAGGTCTTGGAGTTCTGGTCCACAACGCATTCGTAAGCTCCCAGTCGCATCGTGCCTCCCATGTTGGTGATGGACTTCTGCTCCTCCATGATGTCGATGACGTTGTGCGGGGTCTTCTCGTCCATCTCGCGCGAGTTGGCGTCAGCGTAGCCCAACACGTTGCGCGCGAACTCAATGGCCATACACTGCATACCCAGACAGATGCCGAAAGTCGGCTTGTTGTGGATGCGGCAGAACTTGGCGGCAACGAATTTGCCTTCGATGCCGCGCTGCCCGAATCCCGGACAGATGACTACACCGTTCACGTGGTCGAGTTTCTCTTCCACGTTCTCGTCGGTCAGGTATTCGCTGTTCACGTATTCTATCTTGAGCTTGCGGTTGTTGTAGGTAGCCGCCTGTGACAGCGATTCGAGGATTGACTTATAGGCATCCTGCAGGTCGACGTATTTGCCGACGAGGGCAACCTTCACCTCCTCGGTGGCAGCGTGACGCATGTCGAGGAACTTCTTCCACGAGTCGAGGTTCGGCTCGCCGTCGGTGGGCAATCCCATCTTGGCGAGGATTGTCTTGTCCAGTCCCTGCTCGTGCATGCGCAAAGGCACCTCGTAGATGGTGGGCATGTCCATGGACTGAACCACGGCGTTCTCGTCCACATTGCAGAAGAGCGCCACCTTCCTGCGGAGGTTGGCATTCAGGTCGTGCTCGCTGCGAAGCACCAGGATGTCCGGCTGGATGCCGACAGACTGCAGCTCCTTCACGGAGTGTTGCGTCGGCTTGGTCTTCAGCTCTTTGGCAGCGGCCAGGAAGGGGACGTAGGTCAAGTGTACGCACAGGGCGTTGCGTCCCAGTTCCCATTTCAGCTGACGGATACTCTCCAGATAGGGCAACGACTCGATGTCGCCCACCGTACCTCCGATTTCGGTGATGACGAAGTCGAACTTGTATTTGTTGCCCAGCAACTTCACGTTACGTTTGATTTCGTCCGTGATGTGAGGGATAATCTGGATAGTCTTGCCCAAGTAATCGCCGCGACGCTCTTTGTCTATGACGCTTTTATAGATGCGTCCCGTAGTGATGTTGTTCGCTTTCGTCGTCTGGATACTGAGAAAACGCTCGTAGTGACCCAAATCGAGGTCTGCCTCGTGTCCGTCTACCGTCACGTAGCATTCACCGTGCTCATAAGGGTTTAGTGTACCCGGGTCGATGTTGATGTAAGGGTCAAATTTCTGAATGGTAACATTGTAACCTCTTGCCTGAAGCAACTTGCCGATGGAAGACGATATGATGCCTTTTCCTAAGGACGAGGCAACGCCACCTGTAACGAAGATATATTTTGTTTCTGCCACAATAATATAGTTTTATGTGTTTATATTCTTGTCAAATGGATGCTCTATGGCATTCAAACTGCAAAATTAGAAAAAAAGGATGAACCCGAGAACCTTTTCCCTAAAAACATCTTTCCGTGAGGTCGTTTTTGGGATTATGAAAGAAAATATGTTTCAAGGTTAGGAAAATAAAATTACCTTTGCGGAGATATTGAAACAATAGAAGAAATGAAGATACGATACACGTTATGTACGGTGGCGGTGCTCTCGTCGGTTGCCCTGACGGCTACGGCTCAGAAATCCGCGTCCTCTTATCAGCAGCGTCTCAAGAATAAGGAGGTGTACAATAAGGTAATGATTGCCTATTCCGACTCTCTCGCCGACATGGTCAGCAGGTACGGGACGGACTCCACCTGGACGGAGCGACCGATTGACGTGAATCCGGATTACTACCGCTTGTTTGTGCCGGTGACAATGTATGGAGGCGTAATCAGTAATTCCATAAACGGACAGGAGAAAAAACTGCCAAAGGACTACCTCATTCCGCTGACAGACGGCAGTCTGGAAGAGGACGAGGAGGTGAACGCCTCGATAGACCGCACGCTGCTCAACGTCTATCTCTACAATCCGTCCGCTGTTCGCTACACGGAGCAGGAGGTGATGAACCAACGCTCGTTCAAGAAGGATGCGGTGAAGAACCTGCGCCGACCGGAACAGGTGGTGGACTTGATTGACACAAGGCCACAGGAGGACCGGGCACTCGATTCGGAGCTAAGACTGAAAAAGCCGAACTTCTGGACCAAGTCCGGCAAGGCTTACCTGCAGTTCACGCAAAACTACATCTCGGGCAACTGGTACAAAGGCGGTGAGAGCAACAACACCCTGTTGTCCGGCCTGACGATAGAGGCAAACTATAATGACAAACAGAAGGTGCAGTGGGACAATAAGCTGGAGTGGAATCTCGGTTTCTTGAGTTCGCGATCGGATACGTTACACAAGTACAAAACGAACACCGACCTTGTCCGTCTGACCTCCAAACTCGGCTTGCAAGCCGTCAAGAACTGGTACTACACGTTGCAGGCGGAGTTCTACACGCAACTGTTTCCTAGCTACAAGTCGAACAACCCCGATGTGATATCAAACTTCCTCTCTCCGGCCTACTTGAAGTTTGACATTGGTATGGACTACAAACGCTCTACCAAGAAATATACGGTTTCCGCCGTGTTGGCACCGCTCTCCTACAAGATGACCTACGTGGCCAAGGATGAGGTGAACGAGACCAGCTTCAGCGTGGACGAGGGAAAGAAGTTCAAGCATGACTTGGGTTCCAACGTGCAGGTTACCTCCTCTTGGAAAATCATCACGCAGGTGGAGTGGGAGTCGCGAATCTCTTACTTCACCACTTACCAGAAGTCGCAGGCGGAGTGGGAGAACACGTTCAACTTCAACCTGAACCGCTATCTCTCTACCAAACTCTTCCTGCACGCGAGGTTTGATGACGGTGTGTCGAAGAAAGAAGGGTACAACTATTTCCAGCTGAAGGAACTCTTGAGTTTCGGTCTTTCATACAACTGGTAGTCTCCTGAGCGTGTCCTTTCTCCAAACGGTGCGAGGACGCAATATATAAACAAAACAGTGAAGGGGTGCATGACTGATTCCATGCACCCCTTCACTGTTAAAATAATGTCCCGGCAAACGTAAGTACTTACCCCAGTCAACGTAAGTACTTACATCGGCCAACGTAAGTACTTTCATCGGGCAACGTAAGTACTTACGTGAGCCATCGTAAGTACTTGCATCTGTCAAATCATCTCGATGCTCCGTTTGATGAAGTTGTTGAGGTCTTCGCCTTTCAGCATGTTGTTTTGCAGCAGGGCCAGGTCTATCAGCTGTTTCACGGTCTTGTCACCAGCTGCATAGTTGCTGAAGATGGTTTCCTTCTCCGACTTCTTTTCCGAAATCTTCTTGTCAATGTCGTTCAACTCGTCCTTTTCGGCTGTCGGAATCTCCTCATCCTTTTTGCCCTTGTGGGCATCGTGCAACTGGTTGCGACGGTCTGTCAGTTCCTTCATCTCCTTCAGAATAGGCTCCACAGCCTCCTTGCAACTGCTGTCGGAGTGTTCCAGGATGTTCTTCACCAGTTTATGGTCGGAGTTCACCACGATGTTGTACATGTTGGGCATCTCGCCATAGAAACTCATGCCGGCCTGGATGTTGGCCATCTCCTTCATACGGCGCATGTACTCGCTTTGGGTAATCAGTACCGGGCTGCTGTTCTCGCCAAGCGACTGCACCTCCACGTTGAACTCCACGCTCTTCACGCTCGGCAACTGGCTGCGGAACACAGCGGTTACCATGTCTTGCTTCTCCGCTTCCAGAACGTTGGTCGGCTGGTCTTCCTTGGCAATCAGGCGGTCTATTACATCGCTGTCCACACGGGTGAACCGACATTTCTCAAACTTCCGTTCGAGCAGACTGATCAAGGCGACATCCAGCTGTCCGTCCATCAGCAGGACGTTGTAGCCTTTGTTCTTGGCGGCCTCGATGTAGCTGTACTGCTCCTCCACGTTGTTGGAGTAGAGGTAGATAAGATTCCCCTCCTTATCGGTCTGGTTCTCCTTCACCAGAGTCTTGTACTCCTCGAAGGTATAGTACTTGTTGTCCGTGTCCTTCAACAGGGTGAACTGGCTGGCCTTGTCGTAGAAATCCTCCTGGGTAAGCATTCCGTAGTGGATGAATATCTTCAGGTTGTCCCATTTCTCTTCGAACTCCGTACGGTTGTTCTTGAAGATGGACAACAGGCGGTCAGAGACTTTCTTGGAGATGTAAGTGGAAATCTTCTTTACGTTGGAGTCGCTCTGCAAGTAGGAACGGGAAACGTTCAGAGGAATGTCCGGCGAGTCGATGACACCGTGCAGCAGGGTGAGGAAGTCCGGCACGATGCCTTCCACGGAATCCGTCACGTAAACCTGGTTGCAGTAGAGCTGAATCTTGTTGCGCTGCAGCTCGATGTTGCTCTTCACCTTCGGGAAGTAGAGAATACCGGTCAGGTTGAACGGGTAGTCCACGTTCAAATGTATCCAGAACAGAGGCTCGTCGGACATCGGGTAGAGCTCCCGGTAGAATTTCTTGTAGTCCTCGTCCTTCAGGTCCGCCGGTTTCTTGGTCCAAAGCGGAGTGGTGTCGTTGATGACATTGTCCTCTTCGGTGTCAACCTGCTTGCCGTCCTTCCACTCTTTCTTCTTGCCGAACACGACGGGGATAGGCAGAAAGTGACAATACTTCTTCAGCAATTCCTGGATGCGTCCCTCCTCGAGAAACTCCTTGCAGTCATCGTCCACATAGAGGATGATGTCGCTACCGCGGTCGGCCTTTTCGGTCTCCTCGATCGTGAACTCGGGACTTCCGTCGCAAGTCCATTTCACCGCCTTGGCGTCGTCTTTGTATGACTTGGTGACAATCTCCACCTTCTTGGCTACCATGAAAGCCGAGTAGAAACCCAGTCCGAAGTGTCCGATAATGGCGTTGGCATCGTCTTTATACTTCTCCAGGAAGTCGTTAGCGCCCGAGAAGGCTATCTGGTTGATGTATTTGTCAATCTCTTCGGCCGTCAGACCAATACCTCTATCCGAGATGGTGATGGTATCCTTGCCCAATGTCACGCGTACGGACAAATCGCCCAGCTCGCCTTTGAAATCGCCTTTGGAAGCCAGTGTCTTCAACTTCTGGGTAGCGTCTATGGCGTTGGAAACTATTTCGCGAAGAAAGATTTCATGGTCACTGTACAGGAACTTTTTGATTACAGGAAAGATGTTTTCCGTTGTAACTCCAATATTACCTTTTTGCATACTGTATCGAGTTTTGTTTATAGTATAAATTTTGACGAACCCGTAGCAAAAAAAATGCCAGACAAAGGTTGTCTGACATTTTGTCGGAATATCGCAGGCTTTTTTCTTCCCTTACTGTTGGGTGCGGAAGGACAGCGCGTCGGGATGTTTCTTGTCCACATCCACCACAATCTCCGTTCCGCCTTCGATGCTGTCGTCCAACAGCAGCTCCACAATCCTGTCCGCCACCATGGACTGAACCATCCTTTTCAGCGAACGGGCACCGTTCTGTGGGTCAAAGCCCTTGTCCGCCAATAATTTCTTGGCCTTTGGGGTGACTTTCAGCTTGTGTCCCATGGGTTTCAGCCGTTCGTCCACCACCGCCAACTCCAGGTCTACAATCTTCTCAATGGAACTAAGGGTGAGCGGATTGAAGGTAATCACCTCGTCAATACGGTTCAGGAACTCAGGGGAGAACGTTCGCTTCATGGCCTTCTGTATGATGCTTGCCGAGTAGGTTCCGGTACCCTCGTTGGAGGGACGGAAACCGATGCCTTGCCCCATCTCCTTGGCTTGACGGGTACCCACGTTGGACGTCATGATGATGACGGTGTTACGGAAGTCTACCAGTTTGCCCGTGCCGTCGGTCAGCCGACCCTCGTCCATCACTTGGAGCAACAGGTTGAATATCTTTCCGTGCGCTTTCTCTATCTCATCGAGCAGGACAACGGAGTAGGGGTGACGGCGCACTCTCTCGGTGAGAAGTCCTCCGTCGCCATAGCCCACGTATCCCGGTGCCGAACCGATAAGGCGCGAAACCGTGTACTCCTCGCTAAACTCACTCATGTCCACGCGGATGAGTGAATCGGCGGAGCCGAACAGATACTTGGCGACCTCCTTTGCCAACAGGGTCTTTCCCACGCCCGTTGACCCAAGGAACATGAAGATACCGATGGGTCTGTTGGGGTCTTTCATGCCGATACGGCTCCGCTGGATGGATTTCACCACTTTCTCTATCGCGTCGTCCTGGTCAATTACCTTCTCCTTCAGTTCCTTGTCCATCAAACGCAGCTTCTCGTGCTCCGACTGCGCCATGCGTTGAACGGGCACGCCCGAAATCATCGACACCACTTCGGCAATCTGTGCTTCGCCCACCACTTCCTTTTGTTCACGTTGGCGCACCAGCCACTCTTCCCTCATATTGGCGAGCTCATAGGTCAGGTCTTTCTCCTTGTCCCTGTAACTTGCCGCCAGCTCATAGTTCTGCGACTTGACGGCCGCGCTCTTGTTCTGCTGGGCTTCTATGATTTTCCTTTCCTGCAGCTCTATCTCTTTAGGCACTTTGGCGTTGTTCAGCCGGGTTCTTGCTCCCGCCTCGTCAATCACGTCGATGGCTTTGTCCGGGAAACTGCGGTCGGTGAGGAACTGTGCGGTCAGTCTCACGCAAGCCGCCAAGGCATCGTCCGTATAGGTCACGTTGTGATAATCCTCGTACCTCGGTTTGATGTTCTGCAGGATGGTCAAGGTCTCTTCCGGGGTGTTGGGTTCCACCATCACCTTTTGGAAACGCCGTTCCATAGCGCCGTCTTTCTCGATGGAGTTCCTGTACTCGTCGAGTGTCGTGGCACCGATACATTGCAGTTCACCCCGCGCCAAAGCCGGTTTCAGAATGTTGGCCGCATCCATGGAACCTGACGCGGAGCCCGCTCCGATGATGTTGTGAATCTCGTCGATGAACAGGATGATGTTTTGATTCCGCCGCACCTCATCGATAATGGCGTAGAGCCGCTCCTCGAACTGTCCGCGGTATTTGGTGCCTGCGACAATCTCACCCAAGTTCAGCGAGATGACCCGTTTGTCGAACAGTTGGCTTGGAACGTTATGTTCGATGATTCTGTTTGCCAACCCTTCGACGATGGAGGTCTTTCCAACGCCCGGCTGGCCTATCAGAACCGGATTGTTCTTCTTCCTGCGGCTTAATGTCTGAATCACCCGTTCTATTTCCACGTCACGGCCTATAACGGGGTCGAAGTTTCCCTTTTCCGCTTCCGCCGTCAGGTCTATGCCAAACCTGTCCAGGTAACGGACTTGTCCTCCGCCATTGTCCATGGAGCTTTTTCCCGCCCCCGAGGCTGAACCCCTATGGGGAGGCTCGGCCTCCTCGTAATCCTCATCGTCAAAGTCCTCGTATTCCTCCTCGAACCGCATGGAAACGCCCTCGTTCGGTAATTGGTTGGGCTCACTTCCAATGTTCTGCTTTCCAATCTTCGTTTTGGCAACCTGCAACGCTTCTTCGTACGAGAGGCCTAAGTCGCGGAGTATATCAGCCGCGCAGTTATTTCCGTCCTTCAGAATGGCGAGCAGCAAATGAACAGGCGTTACGACATTACTGCCCAATTGTTTTGCCTCGAAGAGACTGAGCTTCAGAATCCTTGCCGCCGGTTCATTCAAGTAAAACTCTACACCGTCCGGCACGGGATCTTTGCCCATGTGCTGCCTGAGATAGTTGTCCGCCGTTTGTCGTATGGTGTAGTTTTCGACATGGCATTGTTGAACAAGCGTCATGTAAGCGGAATCCTCCAGCCAACAGAGCCCATAGAGCAGGTGCTCCGCTCCTATGCGGTCGTTTTTGTGGATATACGCTATCCTTCTGCCATATTCGATGACATTTGATATCTTTGATGAAAATCGATAGTCCATAAAGTCCGTCTTTAAAATGATGTTGTGTAGAGTCCTCTCACCGTTCAGTGCAAATATGAATCAATACACGCCTTATTCGGCTGCAACAAATAACGTGCCACTCGGTTTGGGACACGAAAACGCTGTCCGGGTGTCAGCCAAACGGGTTAAATGGCTTTTTTAAGAGTTTTTTTGATTAAAAGGTTTATCATGTCGTGAAAAAGCAGTACTTTAGCGTGATTTTTGTAGAAGAGAAAAGTATAAATTAATATATATTCTAAATGCTTGAACAAGATAGGATTATAAAGATTAACCTCGAAGAGGAGATGAAGACGTCGTACATCGATTACTCCATGTCGGTAATCGTTGCGCGTGCACTTCCTGATGTTCGTGATGGTTTTAAGCCGGTTCAGAGACGTATTCTGTACGGTATGATGGAATTGGGAAACACCTCCGATAAACCTTATAAGAAATCTGCCAGAATTGTCGGTGAAGTACTTGGTAAGTACCATCCACACGGCGATTCTTCCGTATATGGAGCCTTGGTTAGAATGGCTCAAGACTGGTGTATGCGCTACCCGTTGGTCGACGGACAGGGTAACTACGGTTCGGTCGATGGAGACAGTCCCGCCGCTATGCGTTACACCGAGGCCCGTTTGAAGAAAGTGGGCGAGGAGATGATGCAGGACCTCTACAAAGACACGGTTGATTTGCAAAACAACTTCGACGACACGTTACAGGAACCCACCGTGATGCCGACGCGCATCCCGAACCTGTTGGTGAACGGAGCTTCCGGCATCGCCGTAGGTATGGCGACCAACATCCCCACCCATAACCTGGGTGAGGTAATCGACGCCTGCGTTGCCTACATTGACAACAACGATATCACCACGGACGAGCTGATGCAACACGTCAAGGCACCGGACTTCCCGACGGGTGCATATATATATGGTATAAAAGGCGTGCGCGAGGCGTACGAGACAGGCCGTGGCCGCGTGGTTATGCGCGCCAAGGCCGAAATCGAGACGGGAGCCACACACGACAAGATTGTCATCACCGAGATACCCTATAACGTAAACAAAGCCGAGCTTATCAAATACATTGCGGACCTCGTAAACGAGAAGAAGATTGAGGGCATCTCCAATGCCAACGACGAGTCCGACCGCGAGGGTATGCGTATCGTCATAGACGTGAAACGTGACGCGAACGCCAACGTGGTGCTCAACAAACTCTACAAGATGACGGCATTGCAGTCCTCCTTCAGCGTCAATACCATCGCGTTGGTGCATGGCCGTCCAAAGAGCCTCAGTCTGAAGGAGTGCATCAAGTATTTCGTGGAGCACCGTCATGAGGTGGTAATCCGCAGGACACAGTTCGACCTGAAGAAGGCGCGCGAGAGAGCCCACATCCTCGAAGGTCTGATTATCGCGTCGGACAACATCGAAGAGGTAATCCGCATCATCCGTGCTGCCAAGACCCCGAATGACGCTATCGAGAACTTGATGAGCCGTTTCGGCTTGACCGACATCCAGGCCAAGGCCATCGTGGATATGCGTCTCGCGCAGTTGACGGGTCTGATGCAGGACAAACTGCACGCCGAATACGAGGAAATAGAGAAACAAATCGCTTACTTGGAGGAAGTCCTCACCAACGATGAACTTTGCAAGAAGATTATCAAGGATGAGCTGATAGAGGTGAAAGAGAAATATGGCGACGAAAGACGTTCTGAAATCGTTTACTCTTCAGAGGAGTTCAACCCCGAAGACTTCTATGCCGACGATGAGATGGTCATCACCATTTCCCATCTGGGATACATCAAGCGTACGCCGCTCACGGAATTCCGCCAACAGAAGAAGGGTGGAGTAGGTGCCAAGGGTACGGACACGCGTGACGAGGATTTCGTGGAGTACATCTATCCTGCCACGATGCACAACACCATGCTCTTCTTCACACAGAAGGGCCGTTGCTACTGGCTCAAAGTGTATGAAATTCCCGAAGGTACAAAGGTCTCCAAGGGACGCGCCATCCAGAATCTGCTCAACATTGAGGCGGGCGACAGCGTAAACGCCTTCATCCGGGTGGAGACCCTCAACGACGCTGAATTCATCAACAATCACTATCTGATATTCTGTACCAAGAACGGCGTTGTGAAGAAGACGCTGCTTGAGCAGTACTCGCGTCCGCGCCAAAACGGCGTGAACGCCATCACTATCCGTGAAGACGACAAGGTGATTGCCGTGAGACTTACCAACGGTGACAACGAGATAATCCTGGCTAACCGTAACGGACGCGCCATCCGGTTCCACGAGAGTAAGGTACGCGAGATGGGACGTACGGCAACCGGAGTGAGAGGAATGACACTTGACGAGAACTGCGGCGACGAAGTCATCGGCATGGTTTGCATCAAAGACAAAGAGGCCGAGACCGTCATGGTCGTTTCGGAACAAGGCTATGGCAAGCGTACGGACATTGAGGACTATCGTGTGACCAACCGTGGCGGTAAGGGCGTGAAGACGCTCAACATCACCGACAAAACCGGTAAACTGGTAGCGATTAAGTCGGTAACGGACGAAAACGACCTGATGATTATCAACAAGTCCGGCATCACCATCCGTCTGAAGGTTTCTGATGTACGCGTCATGGGACGCGCCACGCAGGGTGTACGCCTCATCAACCTCGAAAAGCGTAACGACCGCATTGCGTCGGTTTGCAAGGTCAGCTCCGAAACCGAGGAGGAAGAGGCTCCGGCAGAGGAAGAAACAACAGGGAATAACAATGAATAACTCATACACAATTAGTAACTTTTAATTCACAAGAAACATGAAAAAAGGTTTATTTGTAGCAGCGCTCTTGACAGCCTCCTGTTTCGCTACGGCACAGGTGAAGACCGTTAAGGAAGCAAAGTCGTTGGCCGACAGCAAGAAGTTCGACCAGGCTGAGAATCTGATTAATCAGGCTTTGTCTGACGAGACGATGAAGAAAGACGCCAGCACATGGAACACGGCTGGATACATCCAGAAGAAAATCAGCGAGGAAGAGAACACCAAAGGCTACTTGAAGCAAGCCTTTGACACTACGAAGATGTACAACAGCATCTACAAGATGTTTGAGTACTACACCGAGTGCGACAGACTGGAGCAGATTCCTGACGCAAAGGGTAAAGTGAAGATGAAATTCCGTAAGGCAAACGCCGAGTCAATGAAGATGGACCGCCCGAACCTCATCAATGGTGGCGTATTCTTCTTCAACAAGAGTGACGATGCCAGTGCCTACAAGTTCTTCGCCATGTACCTCAACTCAGCCAAGAGCCCGATGTTGGAGAAAGAGAACTACGCAGCAACGGATACCTTCGCTTCCGTTGTCGCTTACTACGCTTCTCTGGCTGCCATCAGAATGGCACAATCCAGCCAAGGCAACCCCGAGGCTGAGAAGGCACACTACAAAGAGGTGCTCGCGTTCTCTCAGATTGCCGCTACGGACAAAGAGAACGGTAAGGCCGGACTGGAGTTTGAGGCTACGGCTTACAAGGCTCTCGGCGACACGGTGAACTGGTTGAACACCTTGAAACAGGGTATCGAGAAATATCCCGACTACGCATTCTTCTCCGGTCACCTGATTGACTACTATTCAAACTCGGGCAAGTATGACGAGGCTCTTCAGTTTGCGGAGAATATGATTCAGAAGGGTGGCGAGACTCCGTTCATGCTCTATGTAATGGGCTATCTGTATCAGAACAAGAAAGACTACGAAAAGGCTATCGACGCTTACAAGCGTACCATCGAGAAAGACCCGAAGTATGCCGAGGCTTACTCTAACCTGGGTCTTTGCTACTGCCAACAGGGCTTGGACTACGGAAGCAAGGCTACCACAGACCTCAACGATCCGAAATACAAGGAAGACCAGGCCAAGATTAAGGCTTTCTATGAGGCCGCAAGACCTTACTACGAGAAGGCAAGAGACTTGAAGCCGGACAACAAGGAGTTGTGGATGAATGGTTTGTACACCATCTACTACAACCTCGGCTTGGATGCTGAGTTCAAGGAAATTGAGAAAATGATGGAATAATACATTAATTACTTTTCTGTTTCGCTCCCCGGTAACCTTCCGTTATCGGGGAGTTTTCGTAGAAATATACTACCTTTGCCGCCGATATGAACGGTAAACGATTACATCCTCTTCTGTTGGCGGGTACGGGCAGTGATGTGGGCAAAAGCGTCATCGCCACGGCTCTGTGCCGCATCTTTAGGCAAGACGGCTACCGTCCTGCCCCTTTCAAAGCCCAGAATATGGCACTGAACTCTTTCGTCACACCCGACGGACTGGAGATTGGACGCGCGCAGGCCGTGCAGGCCGAAGCCGCAGGCGTTCCTTGCCACACGGACATGAACCCGTTGCTCTTGAAACCAAATTCTGACCACACGTCGCAACTGGTGCTCAACGGCAAGCCTATCGGTCACCAAAGCGCCTACGATTACTTGCAAAAGGACAGCCGGGAACCGTTGCGCCGTGAAGTCAACGCCGCCTTCGACCGTCTGAGCCAACGCTATAACCCTATCGTCATGGAAGGAGCGGGGAGCATCTCCGAAATCAACCTCAAGGAGGCTGACATCGTCAACATGTCCATGGCGCGCCATGCCAATGCGGATGTCATTCTGGTGGGGGACATCGATCGCGGTGGCGTGTTCGCGAGCGTCTACGGGTCGGTGATGTTGCAGGACGAGGAAGACCGCAAACGAATCAAGGGCATACTTATCAACAAGTTCCGTGGAGACTTGCGGCTCTTTGAGAAAGGCGTACGCATGATGGAGGAGCTTTGCGACATCCCGGTGTTGGGCGTTATACCATATTATAATGACATACACATAGAGGAGGAGGATTCCGTGGAACTTCGTCAGAAATCCCTCCAAGCGAGGCAGGGATTGGTCAACATCGCTGTCGTCATGCTGCGCCACATCTCCAACTTCACCGACTTCAACCGTTTGGAACAGGACGAACGGGTGCATCTGTTCTATACCAACAATGTCGATGAACTCGAAAAGGCGGACATCATCCTCATACCCGGCACCAAGAATACCTTGGGCGACCTCTATGAACTTCGCCGCAACGGAGTGGCAAAGTCCATCCTGAAAGCCCATCGCAACGGCGCTACGATATTCGGCATCTGCGGCGGCTACCAGATAATGGGTCAGCAAGTGCTCGACCCGGACGGCGTGGAAGGTGACATCGCCTCACTCCCCGGCTTGGGACTGTTGCCAACCGTCACCACCATGCAAGGGGAGAAAAGGACTTGCCGCACGCAGTTCCGCTTTATGCAATCCGGTTCACTCTGCAGCGGCTATGAGATACACATGGGACATACACAACCCGTGGAAGGCGCGGAGGCTTCTCCTCTGAACTATTTCGCCGACGGCACTACGGACGGATACCGAGTGGACGACCGTTGCATGGGAACCTATATACACGGCATCCTCGACAATCCGGAGGTCATAGACTTCCTGCTCTCACCCTATCTGCAAAAGAGGTCACAGACGACATCCGCCACGGATTATCAAACCTTCAAGAACCAACAGTACGACCTGCTGGCAGACCATGTGCGCAAGCACATCGACCTGCCACGGCTCTACGACATACTTCAGAACCATGATTAACGGACACGGCGACGACATACACAATTATACCCGACCGATAGAGGCCAACTTCAGTTCCAACGTCTATAACTATCCGGACAAGAGCAAACTGAAGTCTTACCTGCAAGAACGGATAGACCAAATCTTCAGCTATCCGGAACCGGTACCAACCTCATTGGAGAAGTCTTTCGGTGATTTCTTCCACGTGGAAGCCGGCAACGTCTGCGTCACGAACGGTGCCACGGAGGCCATCTATCTGATAGCGCAGACCTTCCGCGAAGCGAAGTCGGCCATCCTCATGCCCACATTTAGCGAATATGCGGACGCTTGCCGCATGCATGCGCATCGGGTGATGCCGTTCTATACGATCGACACTGTTCCTGCGGAAGCACGACTTGTATGGTTGTGTAACCCCAACAATCCTACGGGGCAGGTATATAGCCGGGAGGCTTTGGCAAAACTCATCGAGCAACGTCCTCAAACCATCTTTGTCATCGACCAGTCCTACGAATCGTTCACCTTGCAGCGGCTCTTCTCCGTTAAGGAAGGTGTGGACTTTCCCAATCTGATACAGCTCCATTCGCTTACCAAACACTATGGTGTCCCAGGGGTGAGATTGGGTTATATGACCGCAAGCGAACGGCTGCTCCATGAAATCCGTTTGCGCCGCATGCCGTGGAGTGTCAATGCGATGGCTATAGCCACCGGATTCTATGCCCTCGAACAGCGGATGGCTTTGCCTTTCGACCTTATGGAGTACCTCCGTGAAGCGGATCGGTTGCGGCAATCCCTTTTGTCAACCGGACTGATAGAGGTGTGGCCCAGCGATACCCATTTCATGTTGGCGCGCCTTCGTTACGGCAAGGCTTCGGCCCTGAAGGAATACCTGGCGCATGAACACGGCCTGCTGATAAGGGATGCCTCCAACTTCGACGGACTTGACGAGCGTTTCTTCCGTGTCGCCACGCAGACTTCCACGGAAAACGACAAACTGACAAACGCCATTAATCTATGGATAACCTCTGTCTAATCATTCCGTTGGTGGCGGGATGGTTGCTCGACAAAGGGTTGGGCGACCCCGTCCGTTTGCCGCACCCCGTCGTGTGGTTCGGCAGGATGATTGCTTTCGGTGAGCGTCGTTTCAATCGTGGATCGCACCGTCGGCGCAACGGAGCGTTGGTGGCTATCACGCTCATACTCTTCGTTTTCCTTTTGGCTCACCTGCTGATTGACATAGCCGATTGGGTAGGAGGAAAGTATTGTGTGATAACGCTTACCGCCATTGGCGTTTTCTATTGTTTAGCTGGCACCACACTGTCGCGTGAAGTACGCATGGTGTTCCAAGCCGTGGACCGCTCTTTGGACGAAGGCCGTAAGCAGGTTTCCCGTATTGTGGGACGCGACACCTCCGGCCTTTCCGCACAGGAAGTGCGCACGGCCGCCTTGGAGACGTTGGCCGAAAACCTGAGCGACGGGGTCGTTGCCCCACTGTTTTGGTATGCCGTGTTGGGTGTAGAAGGCATGTTGGCCTATAAGATGGTCAACACGCTCGATTCCATGATAGGCTATCGCAACGAGCGGTATGCGCAGTTCGGCTGTTGGGCGGCGCGCATCGACGATGTGGCCAATTTCATTCCAGCCCGTTTGACGGCTTTGCTGATGATTATCGTCTCCGGGAAGTGGCATCTGCTTGGCTTTGTCCACCGCTATGGCAAGGCGCATGCGAGCCCCAACTCCGGTTATCCCGAATCCGCATTGGCCGGCATTCTCGATTGTCGCTTTGGAGGTCCGCACACCTATTTTGGCGAAGAGGTGTGGAAGCCCTATATCGGTCACAACGACCGTCCCGTTACTTCCGCTGACATGCAACTTGCCGTAAGCGTCAACCTCCGCGTGGAGATGCTGGCAGTCCTGCTCATTGCGGTTGGCTTCATAGCCTTATGAACGATTCAAAAGCCATAATACGTGACGCAGATACCCACCCAAAAGGCAAGCTCGCAAAGCAAAAAGGCAGCGCCGCAACAATCACCTGTGTAACCTTGGATGCGTTTGCGCATCAGTGTCACCAACAGCAGGAATACCAATACGGAAAGCAGGTACGCCAACCAGAAAGCGGGGAGGAGCGTAATTCCCCAAAAGAGTCCTCCCGCCAAAGCTGCCACGAAATGGAGCGGACGCATACGGTTGTACACCACACCGGCTTTGCTCTCTTCCTCCTTGCGGGCATAGGGGAGCAGATTCACCAGATTGGCGGCGACAAACTTCGCCCACGTGTCTCCGGCTATCAACGTCACGCAGGTGAGCTGAAAGGGTAGTGACGTGAGCAATGAAACCAGAAGGAGGAAGTAACAGATGAGCCCGATGACACCGTAACTGCCAATGTGCGAGTCTTTCATGATTGACAGCGTGCGTGCGCGGTCTGTGCCACCGCCAAAGCCGTCGCAGAAATCCGCCAATCCGTCCTCATGCAGCGCACCCGTCAACAACAAACGTCCACAGAGCGCAAGTACGCAGGCCGTCAGAACAGGAAGCACCGAAGCGGTGAGATAGAATATACCCACCATCACTCCTCCCGTGAGCCATCCCACATAGGGCCACACGTTTACCACGGACTTGAAGCTGTCAGCGGGCACCTGCCGTATGCGCCACAAGGGCAAACGGGTGAAGAACATGAAAGCGGCAAACAGGGTATTCATCGTCATTCAAAGTATTTGGTTACCGAGGCGGACTGGAAACTGTCCATCTCATTAATCATTCGCACGGCACTCTCCACGATAGGATAGGCGCACACCGCTCCCGAACCCTCGCCCAAGCGAAGCCCTAAGTTAAGAATCGGTTTTGCGTTCAGTGCCTCAAGCACCGCCTTATGGCCGGATTCGTCTCCCTGATGGCCATAGACTGCATAGTGTGTCACCGCCGGATAGAGTTTACTGGCAGCCAACATACAGTTGGTCATGATGAATCCGTCCACCAAGATAACCATCCGCAACTCGGCGGCCTGCAACATGGCACCTACCGCCATCACCATCTCGTAACCGCCAAAGTGGCGCATGATGTCAGCCACCGAACCATCGCCCTGATAGTTGTCCCGGCTTCGCTGGAGCACCTCCAGTTTATGGCGCACGCCTGCGTCGTCGAGGCCACTGCCGGCTCCCACGCACGATTTCAGCGGAATGCCCGTGAAGGCATGCATCCAAAGTGAAGAAGAGGAGGTGTTTCCAATGCCCATCTCACCGAAGCTCACCACGTTGCAACCTTCGGCATGACTGTCGCGCACCACTTGTGCCCCCCTTTCGATGCAGAGTTCCATCTCGTCCTGCGTCATGGCCGGTCCGTACAGATAGTTGCGCGTGCCTCTGTTTACCTTCATGTTGATGATGCCTTTTTCGTAGGGCAGGTCATAGTCCACTCCGGCATCCACCAGCTTCAGACGGAAGCCGTGTTGCCGACAGAGGAATGTTATTCCGGCACCTCCCCGCAAGAAGTGGCTCAACTGTTGCCACGTTATCTCTTTGGGCGATTTGCTCACACCTTCGTCCACAATGCCATGGTCGGCGGCAAACAGGATGTTTTGCGGATTGCGCAGTGTGGGTGTCAGCGTCTGCTGAACCAGTCCGACCTGCAGAGCCAGCTCCTCCAACCGACCCAATGCGCCCAGAGGTTTCGTCAGATTGTTGATTTTGTCCCTCAACCGTGGCTCCATTGCCGCGTCGGGTACACTGATATGAAATTGTTTCATCATAGTCGTTACCGTTTGTTTATCCTTTGATTTTGGTAGGGATGCCGCACACCATCAAGTACACCTCATCGGCCCGTGCGGCCACATATTGATTGAACCATCCTTGCAAGTCGGTGAAGCGGCGTTGCAGTTCATTCTCCGACACACCGCCCAGGCCAATCTCATTGGTCACGAAGATGAATGTCGCCTCTTGACGGGTGAATGCGTCGAACTCCCTCTTGAGAGCTTCCAGGGATGCCTGCACGTCCGACTTGAGGTCGAAAAAGAAATTGGTACACCACAGCGTGATGCAGTCCACCACAACAGTCCGTCCATGCACGTCGTGCCGACTCAGCGTTTTCTCCTCTTCGATGTTGGTCCATTGCGGTCCGCGCCGCTGCTGATGACGTTCCACCCGTTGCCGGAACTCATCGTCCCAAATGCGGGCGGTAGCCATATACACCGGCTTGTCTGTCAGCGCAAGTGCCGTCTCTTCGGCAAACGTGCTTTTGCCTGAGCGCTGTCCACCAGTTACAAGAATGATTTTTCCCATCGTCGTTTGTCTGTGATTCGGTGACAAAATTAGTTATTTTAGTAATAATGATAGTCTTTTCTACACCAATTCAAAAGAACTTTTCTATATTTGCATGTCCGAACCCGTTTCGGTTAATCTGTATATACCATTGTAAACATGAAAAGGCTTCTTACCATTGTGGCCTCGCTCTTTGGAGGCGCGTCGCTCCTGTTTGCGGGCGACATTTGGGTAGCTCCGACCGGCAGCGACACGGCACAAGGAACTGAAAAAGCTCCCCTGAAGACCATCCGTCAAGCGGTGAAGCAGGCGCGTGAATGGCGTCGGCTTCGCGACCCGCGCGCCACGGGTGGCATCCGCATCCTGTTGCAGGACGGCATCTATTACCAAGACGAAACGCTCTTCCTCCGTCCCGAGGACAGTGGCACGGAAGACTCTCCCACCATCATCCAGGCCGTGGACGGCGCACAAGCCACTATCAGCGGTGGCAGACAGATAACCGGATGGAAGAAATACAACGACAAACTTTGGTGTGCCGACGCTCCCATGGTAGGTAACAGGCACTTGGAGTTCCGCCAACTGTGGGTCAACGGACAGAAGGCGCAGCGTGCCTCGCAATTCCCTGACGGTACCATGCAACGAATGGTTGCTTTCAACAAGGCGGACGAAACCATCACGATACCCACCCCCGACATCAAGGGACTGGAAAACGCCAAACAGCTGGAGATGATTGTCCATCAACGCTGGGCCATCGCCATCCTGCGCGTGAAAAGTCTCGACATACAGGGCAGCCGGACGGTGGTGCGTTTCCATAACCCAGAGAGCGGATTGGAGTTCGCCCACCCATGGCCACAGCCGGTGATAGGGGAGGAGCGGGGCAACTCTTCGTTCTGCCTTACCAACGCCTTGGAACTAGTGGATGAACCGGGTGAATGGTTCCAGGAATATCCTTCGGGCAAAATCTACTACTACCCGCGTGAGAACGAGACCTTGAATACCATCGAGGCCATTGCTCCGGCCTTGGAACTGTTGACGGATGTCAACGGCTCGCTCGAACGCCCTGTGAAGCATATCCAATTCCGCAACGTCAACTTTGAACACGCCGCATGGAACCGTCCTTCGATGGAAGGGCACGTCACCCTGCAAGGCGGATTCCGTCTGCTGGATGCCTACAAGCTGCAGATTCCCGGACTGCCGGAGAAGGCCGCACTGGAGAATCAAGCCTGGATAGCCCGTCCGGAGACAGCCGTACGCGTGCGCGGTGGACAACATATCGACTTTAAGGGATGCATCTTCCGCCACCTGGGTGCTACGGGACTGGACTATGAATGGGCGGACAGCCATTGTGAAGTGTCGGACTGCCGATTTACCGACATTGGCGGCACGGCCCTGCAGATGGGCACGTTCCCCGACAAGGGATTCGAGACACACGTCCCCTTCAAGCCGGTCAACGAGGCGGAACTCTGTTCGGACATCCTCGTCCACAACAACCTCATCACCGAAGTGACCAACGAAGACTGGGGCTGCGTAGGCATCGGAGCAGGGTATGTGCGCGACGTGACCATCTCGCACAACGAGGTGTGCCACGTCAACTATTCCGGCATCTGCGTAGGATGGGGGTGGACGCTACTCGAAAGCGGCATGCGTAACAACCGCATCGAGGCCAACTATGTGCACCACTTCGCCCGTCGCAACTACGATGCGGGCGGACTCTACACCCTCTCCAACCAACCCGGTTCAGCGATGTCGGCCAACCGCATCGAGGAGCTCGCCGACGCGCCTTACGCCACCAACTACCGCGCTTTCTACATCTATTTTGACGAGGCGACGGACGGTTATACCGTGGAGAACAACTGGTGTCCCGAGGAAAGGTTCGACTCCAACCAACCTGGCCCCAACAACGTGTGGCGCAACAACGGTCCTTCCGTGGACCAACGCATCAAGCAGGCTGCCGGACTGACCCGCCCCGTGCGTGAATAATCAACGAAACAAATTACCATAATATAAGTTCATGAAACCAACAAACTATCATCTGTTCGATTTCCTCGATTTCGACCTCAACCTCAGCAAGGACGAGTCCCTGTGGAAGGCTTGCAAACCCACGGCCGTGGTGGAACACAAGGGCGACATCCTGGTGACCGTTCCGTTCCAGAAACAGAAATTAGCCAACGACATGGCTGCCGACACCGACACGCCATGCGAGTCCTATACACTTCTTGTCCGCCAATACAGTAACAAGATTATCCGCCTGTTCGCCGGCTTTGGCGAGGTGGAGATAACCGACAAGTCGGAGATGCTCTGTTTCGGCAAAGAGGTGAAGCAAGTCCCCCTGCACGTGGTAGAGTCCGATGGACTCTACACCATCAAGTCCGCCGACGGTGTGAAACGTGCCGTCATCAACGTGAAAGAGCCCGTGCTCGACCGTTGGAGCACACTCTTGCCCGACCCGCAGGAAACGTTGGACCTCCGCCTCTATCCCGACGGCAAAAAGGAGATATGCCTCTCCGCCTATGACCACTTCTCGCCTCCCCGTTATGACGGACTGCCCTTGGCCTATTGCGTCAAGGACGGGCAGAAGGAACGCGCCACCATCTCGTTCGAATGCAAAGCCGACGAATGCTTTGCCGGTACGGGCGAACGCTTTGCCAAGATGGACTTGAGCGGCCACACCTTCTTCCTGAAGAACCAGGACGGGCAGGGAGTCAACAACCGACGCACCTACAAGAATATACCTTTCTATATATCCAGCCGCATGTACGGTACTTTCTACCACACTTGCGCACACAGCAAACTCTCACTTGCGGACGTGTCCACCCGTTCGGTGGAATTCCTGAGCGACCAGGCCATGCTTGATGTCTTCGTCATTGCGGGCGATTCGATAGAGGAGATTCTCCGGGGCTATCGCGAGCTCACGGGATATCCGTCCATGCCGCCACTTTGGAGCTTCGGCGTGTGGATGAGCCGCATGACCTACTTCAGTGCCGACGAGGTGCAAGAGATTTGCGACCGCATGCGCCAGGAACATTACCCTTGCGATGTCATTCACCTGGACACCGGATGGTTCCGTACGGACTGGCTCTGCGAATGGAAGTTCAACGAGAAACGCTTCCCCGACCCGGAACGCTTCATCCGCGGATTGCGTCGCCAAGGCTATCGCGTTTCGCTGTGGCAGTTGCCCTATGTGGCTGAAGATGCCGAGCAGATAGACGAAGCCCGCAAGAACGATTACATCGCTCCGCTCACCAAGAAACAGGCTTCCGAAGGGTCTAACTTCTCTGCCCTGGACTATGCCGGTACCATCGACTTCACCTATCCCAAGGCGACCGAGTGGTACAAGGGATTGCTGAAAAACCTGTTGGATATGGGCGTTGCCTGCATCAAGACGGACTTTGGCGAAAACATCCACATGGACGCTATCTATAAAGGCATGAAACCCGAACTGCTCAACAACCTCTATGCGCTGCTCTACCAGAAAGCCGCCTACGAAATCACCAAAGAGGTGACGGGCGACGGCATCGTGTGGGCACGCTCCGCTTGGGCGGGTTGTCAGCGTTACCCGTTACACTGGGGTGGCGACTCGTGCAGCTCGTGGGACGGCATGGCAGGTTCGCTCAAGGGAGGCATACACTTCGGGCTTTCCGGTTTCGCCTTCTGGAGTCACGACGTTCCGGGTTTCCACACCCTGCCCAACTTCATGAACTCCATCGTCTCGGACGATGTCTATATGCGCTGGACCCAGTTCGGAGTCTTCTCGTCGCACATCCGTTACCACGGCACCAACAAGCGCGAGCCATGGCACTATCCCGCCATTGCGCCCATGGTGAAGAAATGGTGGCAGTTGCGCTATAAACTCATCCCCTACATCGTGGAGCAGAGTCAAAAGGCGACACAAACGGGATATCCCGTACTGCGTGCCCTCGTCTTCCATCACCCGGAGGACAAGTTCTGTTGGCACATCGACGATGAGTACTACTTTGGCGATGACTTCCTGGTAGCCCCCGTGATGAACAGTGACAACCGCCGTGATGTCTACCTGCCTGCCGGCAAGTGGGTGAACTTCTTCACCGGTGAGCACTACGAAGGTGGTCAGTGGCTCAACGGATTGGAAGTACCCTTGGACGAAATGCCCGTTTTCGTAAAGGAAAACGCTTGCCTGTCCGTATATAATGAGAGTGTGGACTGCACCGATGAGATGGATCTCACCAAAGCGGTGAAGCTGCCTATCGACAAAAACTTTAAAGGTATCTGGAAACAATAACCCCGAAAACTTTGTAGAAGTATGAAAACATGGAAATCTAATTGGGAAGAGAGTAAACAACGATATATCGACTGGTGGAACCACAAAGGCATTGTGCTTACCATGTGGGAGCACTTTCAAGAGGGCGTAAAGCCCCATGCCGACGTGCCTGCCCCTGCGGCACCGAAAGACCTGAACCAACGCTGGTTCGACCCTGAGTGGCGTGCCGAGCAACTCAACTGGTACGTGGCGCACAGCTCACTGATGGCGGACATTCCTCCCGTTGCCAATACCCAACTTGGCCCCGGTTCGCTGGCAGCCATCTTGGGCGGTGTTTTCGAAGGTGGGGAGGATACCATCTGGATTCATCCCGACCCGTCGCCCAAGGACGACATTGTGTTTGACCCCGACAATGCGGCGTGGAAGCTCCACAAAGACCTGCTTGCCAACTGCAGGAAGCTGGCGCAAGGCAACTACTACGTGGGCATGCCAGACCTCATGGAAGGACTTGATGTCTTGGCGGCCATCCACGGAACGGACAATGTGCTGATGGACACGATGATGGACCCGGACAAGCTGGACCGTCAGCTGAAGCAGGTTAACGAAATCTACTTCCGTGTGTTCAACGAACTCCATGACATCATCCGTGAAGACGACGGCATGGCCTTCTGCTACTTCTCCATCTGGGGACCCGGAACGGTGAGCAAGCTGCAGAGTGATATCTCCATCATGATAAGTGAAGAGGATTACCGCCGGTTTGTGCAGCCCTACATCCGTGAGCAATGCCAAAAGATTGACTACACGCTCTACCACCTCGATGGCGTGGGAGCCATCCGCCACCTCGACGCACTGCTGGAGATTGACGAGCTCAACGCCATCCAGTGGACACCCGGTGTGGGCGAGCCGCAAGGCGGAGACCCCAAGTGGTACGACCTCTACAAGCGAATCCTTGCTGGAGGCAAATCGGTGCAGGCCAACTGGATAACATTGCCCGAACTGGAGCCTCTGCTCGACAATGTGGGAACTGACGGATTGTTGCTCAGCATGGATTTCCATAACGAGGGCGAGGTGGAACAGGCGTTGCGTATCGTGGAGAAATACAGATGACAATAGATACATATATACACATACACATATATACATACTATTACAAGCAAAATAACTATGGCAGAGTTAAGTAAACTGTATGACGCAATTGTGGCGGGCAAACTGGAGCCCGCCGTGGAAGTGACCAAGGAGGCTGTGGCCGAAGGCGTGGAGCCGCAAGTAATCATCAACGACTGTATGGTGAAAGCTATGGGGGAGGTTGGACAGCGTTTCCAGGACGGAAAGGCGTTCGTCCCGCAGCTGTTGATGGCGGGACGTGCCATGAAGGGCGCTTTGGAACTGCTGAAACCCTTGCTTCAAGGCAACGCTTCGGTGACACTGGGCAAGGTGGTGATAGGCACTGTCAAGGGAGACCTCCACGACATCGGCAAAAACCTGGTGGCTTCCATGTTGGAAGGTTGCGGATTTGAAGTCATCAATGTCGGCATCGACGTGTCGGCAGACAAATTCGTGGAAGCGGTGAAAACCAATCATGCGGACATCCTCTGCATGAGCGCGCTGCTCACTACCACCATGACCTATATGCCCGAAGTGATCAAAGCCCTCGAAGAGGCAGGCATTCGCAATCAGGTGAAGGTGATGGTAGGAGGTGCACCGGTTAGCCAGGGCTACGCTACCGAGATTGGCGCGGACGGCTACAGCGACAACGCCAATTCCGCCGTGACCGTAGCCAAGCAGCTCATCGGCCAACACTGATTTCCGAATCTTTCGGGTTCACCACATTCGCTGTTCCGACAGGACTTTGTGGGTGTGGTGAACCTCTTTTGAATTTTAACGTTAAATCTATACAATCACATGCAAAACATTTCATTAGATTCACTGGACTGGGGCATCCTCATAACCTACTTCGTTATCCTGATAGGCATCGGCATCTGGGCCAGCACGAAGCGCAAGAAGGGAAGCAGTCTGTTTATGGCGGAGAACTCACTCAAATGGCATCACATCGGTTTCTCCATGTGGGGCACCAACGTGGGACCGTCCATGCTGATTGCCAGTGCCAGTGCGGGATTCACCACCGGCATCGTGTCGGGCAACTACGCCTGGTACGCCTTTGTGTTCATCTTTCTGTTGGCGTTCGTCTTCGCCCCGCGCTATTTAGGTTCCAAAGTGACCACGTTGCCCGAGTTCATGGGTCATCGCTTTGGTCAGTCCACCCGTAACATCCTGGCATGGTACACCATTGTCACCATCCTCATTTCGTGGCTGGCGCTAACCTTGTTTGCGGGCGGCATCCTCATCCGTCAGATTTTCGACATCCCCATGTGGCAGTCGGCTCTCATCCTGCTCCTCATCTCCGCCTTCTTCACCATGGCAGGCGGACTGAAGGCTGTAGCCTACACCAACGTGTTCCAGATGTTGCTGCTCATCGTCGTGTCCGCTACACTGGTCATCGTCGGTCTCTATAAGGTCGGTGGCGTAGATGGATTGGTGGCCAATGTGCCTAAGGACTACTGGAATCTGTTCCGTCCCAACAGCGACGTGGACTTTCCCTGGCTGCCCATTATACTGGGCTATCCTGTTATGGGCGTTTGGTTCTGGTGTACCGACCAGTCGATGGTGCAGCCCGTGTTGGCTGCCAAGGATCTGAAACAAGGACAGTTGGGAGCCAACTTCACCGGATGGCTCAAGATATTGGATGTGCCCTTGTACATTCTCCCAGGTATACTCTGTCTGGCGTTGTATCCTACGCTGTCCAATCCCGACGAGGCATACATGACCATGGTTACCAACCTCTTCCCTATAGGAATGGTAGGTCTGGTGCTTGCGGTGCTCACCGCCGCCTTGGTCAGCACCATCGGATCGGCCCTCAACGCACTCAGTACGGTCTTCACCATGGACATCTATCTGAAGAAATACAAGCCCAACGCCGGCAACAAGGAGATTATCCGAATCGGTCAGGTTGTCACCGTGATAGGAGCCATCATCTCTGTTGTCATCACCATTGCCATCGACAGCATCAAGGGTCTCAACCTCTTCAACATCTTCCAGTCCGTGTTGGGCTTCATAGCTCCGCCTATGGCAGCCGTCTTTGTCTTCGGCGTGTTCTGGAAGCGTACCACTACGGCTGCCGCCAACCTCGCCCTCACTGCGGGTACCATCTTCAGCATCGGTGTGGGCATCCTCTATCTCTTCGTCTTCCCGCAAGAGAAGTACGACGTGTGGCCTCACTTCATGATGCTCTCCTTCATCCTCTTCGTTGCCATCAGCCTCGGTATGGTCATGGTCAGCCTCCTTGGCAAACAGGGCACCGAGGGCGACCAGATGAAGAGCATCCCGGTGCCGAGACCCGCCACTTCCGTGGTCGTGCTGTGGACGCTGCTGATTGTCGTGATGATTGGTCTTTACGTCTTCTTCAACGGATTCTAATCCTGGGAGAAGGCAAGGAAGTTGCGTGTGTCAACGTAAGTACTTACATCGGTCAACGTAAGTACTTACATGAGCCAACGTAAGTACTTACATGAGCCAACGTAAGTACTTTCATCGAGCAACGTAAGTACTTGCGTGGACACACGTAAGGTGTATGGTGACTATGACTGAATTTACTTTACACTTATAGTGTTATTTTACTAAGATGCTTCA
>CAVJRQ010000097.1:0-7354 GCA_963652075.1 Acutalibacteraceae bacterium | reverse complement strand
GACGCCCGTCCGTAGCTCCGATGGGAATCGAACCCATATTTTAGGTTTAGGAAACCCACGTTCTATCCGTTGAACTACAAAGCCAAAAGCGGTGGCAAAGGTACACACTTTTTGCAAAGTGACAAAGCGAAAGCCCCGATAATCGTCCGCATGAACTTTGTGCCACCAGTATCCATGAGACGAAGAGCAGATAATTCGCCGATAAAGCGAAACGTTATCAACTTGACGCATAATTATACCATCAACGCAACAAAACAAAAGAAAAACGGCACAAAGCCTCTCCTTTCGGATTCCATGCCAATAGCCAACAGTCTAACAACTTGCCACGTACAAATCGAGTTTACACATCAAACATCTCACAAACAGTTTACACGAAACATCGTTTTCACAACTCCACGGAAACAAAAGAAAGAAGCCGCCTCCATGAGACGAAAGAAATTTTACTGACTATCTGTTATATTTATAAGGTTTTTCTTTGTCGGTTACGGAAGATTTGCGACATTTGCACGAAGTAAACAATTATCAGGTTAGTACTTAATAAATAAGCAAACGAAATGGAAGTAAAAGAGTTAGAGAAAGTCGTTGTCCGCTTCTCCGGAGACTCCGGTGACGGAATGCAGTTGGCAGGTAACATCTTCTCAACGGTTTCGGCCACAGTAGGAAATGACATCAGCACATTCCCCGACTATCCGGCAGACATCCGTGCACCGCAAGGTTCGCTGACCGGTGTTTCCGGCTTTCAGGTGAGCATTGGAGCCGACAAGGTCTACACCCCGGGTGACCAGTGCGACGTGTTGGTGGCAATGAACGCCGCCGCATTGAAGACCCAATACAAGTTCACCAAACCGACAGGTTGCATCATCATCGACACCAACGCTTTCGAGGAGAGCGACTTGGCGAAGGCCGAGTTCAAGACCAACGACCCCATCAGCGAAATGGGCATCAAACAGGATGTCATCGCTGCCCCTATCTCACAAATGGTGAAAGATTGCCTCAGCGACTCGGGCATGGACAACAAGTCGATGCTGAAGTGCCGCAATATGTTCGCCGTAGGCTTGGTTTGCTGGCTGTTCAACCGCGACCTCTCCATCGCGGAGAACTTCATCCGCGAGAAATTCGCCAAGAAGCCGGAGATTGCCGAGGCCAACATCAAGGTTATCCACGCCGGTTACGACTATGGACACAACACACACGCCAGTGTGTCGAACACCTACCGCATAGAGAGCAAGACCAAAGTTCCCGGACGCTACATGGAAATCTCCGGCAACAAGGCTGCCGCATACGGTTTCATCGCCGCCGCCGAGAAGGCCGGACTGAAACTCTACCTGGGTTCTTACCCCATCACTCCGGCAACGGACGTGCTCCACGAACTGTCGAAACACAAATCGCTCGGCGTGACTACCGTGCAGTGTGAGGACGAGATTTCGGGATGCGCCTCCGCCATCGGCGCTTCGTTTGCCGGTGCGCTGGCAGTCACATCTACTTCCGGCCCGGGTGTCTGCCTGAAGTCCGAGGCCATGAACCTGGCTGTCATCACCGAGCTTCCGTTGGTCATTCTGGACGTTCAGCGTGGCGGCCCGTCCACTGGTCTGCCCACCAAATCGGAACAGACCGACCTGTTGCAGTCGCTCTTCGGCCGCAATGGCGAGAGCCCGATGCCTGTCATCGCCGCCACTTCGCCGACCGACTGCTTCGACGCAGCCTACACGGCCTGCAAGATTGCGTTGGAACACATGACCCCGGTCATCCTGTTGACGGACGCTTTCGTCGCCAACGGTTCCGCCGCATGGAAACTGCCCGACTTGAACAACTATCCCGCCATCAACCCACCTTACGCTACGGCGGAGATGAAAGGCAACTACACGCCTTACCGCCGCAACGAGGAGACGAAGGTGCGCTACTGGGCAATCCCCGGCACGGAAGGTTACATGCACATCTTAGGCGGACTGGAGAAGGACGGCAACACGGGTGCCATCTCCACCAACCCCGAGAACCACGACTTGATGTGTAGAGAGCGTGCCGAAAAGGTGGCCCGCATCCCTGTGCCCGACGTGCAGGTAGAAGGCCGCACCGATGACGCAGACCTGCTGATTGTAGGCTTCGGCGGTACTTACGGTCACCTCCACAGTGCCATGACCGAGATGAACGCCGCCGGCATGAAGGTGGCCTTGGCTCACTTCGGGTTCATCAACCCGCTACCGAAGAACACCGCCGAGGTATTGAAGAAATACAAGAAAGTGGTGGTTGCCGAGCAGAACTTAGGTCAGTTTGCCGGTTACCTGCGCATGAGGGTAGACGGATTCGCTCCTTACCAGTTCAACCAGGTGAAAGGACAGCCTTTCGTGGTGAAGGAACTGGTCGAAGCGTTCACAGAGATTATCAACAAGTAAACGTACATCTTAAAAAGACATTATCATGAGCGAATTTACAGCTAAAGACTATAAGAAAGGACAACCGCGTTGGTGTCCGGGATGTGGAGACCACTTCTTCCTGGCTTCACTGCACAAGGCGATGGCAGAGATTGGCGTTGCACCGTGGGAGACGGCCGTCATCTCCGGTATCGGTTGCTCAAGCCGCTTACCTTATTATATGAACACGTACGCCATGCAGACCATTCACGGACGCGCGGCATCCATCAGTACGGGTGCCAAGGTAGCCAACCCCAACCTCACCATCTGGCAGGTTTCGGGCGACGGTGACGGACTGGCCATCGGCGGCAACCACTTCATTCACGCCATCCGACGCAACATCGACATCAACATGATTCTGCTGAACAACCGCATTTACGGCCTCACCAAGGGACAGTACTCCCCTACTTCACCCCGTGGCTTCGTCAGCAAATCCTCTCCTTACGGTACGGTGGAAGACCCGTTCCGTCCCGCAGAACTCTGCTTCGGTGCACGCGGACGCTTCTTCGCCAGAGCCGTAGCCACCGACGCTGAATGCACCATAGAAATCCTGAAAGCTGCCCAACGGCACAAAGGAGCCGCCGTGTGCGAGATTCTGCAAAACTGCGTCATCTTCAACAACGGCACGCACGATGCCGTGTACAACCGCGAGGGACGTGCCAAGAACGCCATTTACCTGGTTCACGGCAAGCCGATGCTTTTCGGTGAGAACAACGAGTACGGACTGATGCAAGAAGGTTTCGGGCTGAAGGTAGTGAAGCTGGGCGAGAACGGCATTACGGAGAAAGACATCCTGGTGCACGACGCACACTGCGAGGACAACACCCTGCAGCTGAAACTGGCGTTGATGGAAGGCCCTGACTTCCCCATCGCCCTGGGCGTGATTCGCGACATCGACGCACCGACCTACGAAACGGCCGTTGCCGAGCAAATCGAAGAGCTGAAGGAGAAGAAGAAATACCACAACTTCAACGAGTTGTTGATGACCAACGACACGTGGGAGGTGAAGTAAACGCCATCTTTCGACCACATTACTACTAAAAGAGGCTGCCCCGTTAAGTCGGGGCAGCCTCTTTTAATTTCTTACGGACTTTTGTCCTTACGCCTCCTGGTCGATGCGGAAGCCTTTCGCCTTGTTGCTGTAATACCAACGGAAGAAGAGAACCAACGAAGCTATCGTCACGACGCACGCCGTCACGTTGGAAATCTGTGGCGACAGGTTCAGCCCCTCTTTGGCCACCAGGATATATGAGATGCAGGAGAGCATCATCCACACGGTCGGCACCAGTGAAACGACAAAGAGTTTGCCGTGGCGCGCCATCCAAACCGTGACGGCCCACAGGGTGAAGATGGAGAGCGTCTGGTTGCCCCAAGCGAAGTAGCGCCAAAGGATGTCGAAACGAATCATCATGAACAGGACTACGGCCGCGAAGATGGGCAAGCTGACAAGCAAACGCCTGACGACACCCGTATCCTTGATGCGGAAAAAGTCGTAAGCAATCAGGCGGGCGCTGCGCAACGCCGTGTCGCCCGTAGTGATGGGTGCAACGACTACACCCAGCATGGCCAGCACCGCGCCCACACTGCCCATCCACGAATTGCAGATGTCATTCACGATGATGGCGGGGTTTATCTGCCCGTTGACAGTCATGGCCGCCAACAGTTTCTCATAAGGCGTGTTGCCAGACACTTGCAGTGAGTCAGCGTACTTGATGGCGGCGGCTGCCCAGATGAGCGCGACGATACCCTCGGTAATCATCGATCCGTAGAACACAGGACGACAAAGTTTCTCGTTCTTCACGCAACGCACCATCATCGGTGACTGCGTAGCGTGAAATCCGCTCACGGCACCGCAGGCGATGGTGATGCAGATGCCCGGAAAGAGAGGAATCGGAGAATCAGGATGATGGTTGGTAAAGGCTCCGGTGATTTCCGGCAGGTTTCCCTCCTTGGCGAAGATACCCCAAAGAAGTCCGACGGCCATAATCAGCAACGCCAATCCAAACACCGGATAGATGCGGCCTATCAGTTTATCGATGGGCAACACGGTAGCCATCATGTAATAGAGGAAGATGATGATGGACCAGAAGAGCGGCGTAGACCACTCGCCCAGTCCACCGGTCAGGTTAGCCAACAGACCCGCAGGAGTGGTAACGAACACGGCACCCACCATAACCAGCAGTACGAGGACAAACACCATGACGAAGTAGTGCATCCGCTGTCCCATCTCCTGACCGACAAGGATAGGCTGACTGACACCGCCCTTGCGCAAGGAAATCATTCCGGAGAGGTAATCGTGCACGGCACCGCCGAACACGCAGCCCAACACAATCCACAGGAAAGCCGCCGGGCCGAAGAGGATACCCTGTATGGCACCGAAGATAGGTCCCGTACCGGCAATGTTCAGGAACTGTATCAGATAAACTTTCCACGTCGGCATCGGCACATAGTCCACGCCGTCCGCCATTGTATAACAAGGAGTTTTCCGGTTAGGGTCAGCTCCGAACACACGCTCCACGAAGAGACCGTAGAGGGCATACCCAAGGACGAGTATGCAGAGAGAAGTTACGAATGTAATCATACTATATTATTAGGTTACGCTATAAATTATTTCCTTTCGCCAACGCGCTTCTTATAAAACGGCGCAAATTTATACCGAAATCCAAGAAGAAACAAGTCTGTCCGGCTTTTATATCGCAAAACAACACTCATAAACTATCCTCCGCATCCATCCGTACAACCTATACGGCGAAGTCATGGATGAGGGAGACGAAGAATTATATAACCTCAAAGTCAAGAAGAAGAACATGAATACTACTTCCGTAAGAATCAAATTCCGAAGGTCATCCGTTGACGGAAAAGAAGGCGCACTCTACTACCAAGTGATACACAACCGCATAGTCCGCCAAATAGGGACGGACTATCATCTTCACGCTACCGAATGGCGCAAAGACGACGAAAGAATCATACCAAGCAAAGACTGTAACGATGAACGCTCCGACTATCTCCGTGAGCTGACCGACCGAATAAGGAACGACAGGCTTCGCCTTGCGAGAATAATCAGCGGACTGAACAACAACGGCGTGGACTACACTGCGGACGACGTTGTTCACCACTACAACGAGCTGACTTCCCGTTGGCTCTTCCTGTCCTATATGCAGAGCATCGTCAAGCAACAAAAGGAGCAAGGACATGCCCGCACCTCGGAGACCTATGCCGCAACGATGAAAAGCTTCATGGCTTTCCGCAACGGCAAGAATCTCTCGTGGGACAGCATCACGCCGGCCTTAGTCAAGTCATACGAGGCGTGGCTGAGGGCAAAAGGTCTGTCGCTGAACACGACCTCCTTCTATCTGCGCATCCTCCGCGCCGCTTACAACCGAGCCGTCAACGAAGGATTGACAATTGACCGTCACCCTTTCGACCAAGTCTACACCGGCGTAGCCAAAACCGTCAAGCGCGGAATCTCCACCGACGACATTGCCAAGCTACTGCGCCTCGACCTGTCCGCGTCTCCGTCCAAGGCCTTCGCCAGGGACATCTTCATGTTCAGTTTCTACACCCGTGGCATGTCGCTCGTAGACATCGCCAAGCTCAAGACGAACAGCATCAGGAACGGAGTTCTCACTTATCAGCGCAGCAAGACCGGCCAACGGATATCCGTAAAGTGGCGAGACGAGATGCAAACTATTGTAGACCGCCATCATCGGCAGGGCAGTGACCGCCTCCTCCCGATCATCACGGAGGAAACAGACCTTCGCAAGCGATACGACACGGCCTTGCACTGCATCAACTACAATCTGAAGAATATAGGCGAAGCCGTCGGTCTTTCCATCCCCCTGACCATGTACGTCGCCCGCCACTCATGGGCGAGTGCGGCGAGCCAGAGCGACATTCCGCTCCACGTCATCAGCCAATGTTTGGGTCATGATTCCGAGCGCACCACCCGAATCTATTTGTCCGGCATCGACGTGAACCAGATGGACGAAGCAAACGAAAAAGTCATCAGGAAACTCGGGACGGATGTTTAGTGAAAATCTCCGTCTCTTGACAAGAGACGGAGATTTGACCACAAATGTAGCGGAAAGAGGAGAAATAAAAGAATCTTTCACCAAAAATCTGATGCTATGATGCCCAAAAACATACAAAAGTTTAGCAAAACAGGTCTCAATGGGGATATACATTGTTGAAATCCATAGACTTCCACATTTCCTCCGTCTCTTGTCAAGAGACGGAGATAATGAATATGAAACCATAATAATAAAAAGACATCGGAATGCGTTTTGAGAAATTTATATATGCATTAATTGCACTAAGTCTATCTTCTACCCAAGTAGAGGGACAGAGCAATAGTCAGACAGGTAATGAAAATGTAGTGTCGCAAATGAATTACTGTATAAACAGTTTGACTAATATTGTTCATAATAAGTCCATGTCTGTTCTCGAACATGAATCCAATCAGCTTATTAATAATCTAACAATGCAGCAGATTATTGGTCTGCCTGAAATTAAAGATTTTAGAATTGACTTAATGGATGCTGTTAGCAAGTTTGAAATAACTGAGGAAGAACGGAATTTAATAAGACGAATTCAGTCCATAAAAAGGGATAATATGAAATGGGCTGCAATTTCAAATGCCTTGAATCCAACGATGCTACTGACTGGTAATGGCGGTGGATATGGTCCACAAGTTGCTTTTCAAGCATTGCTTACCGTGGCACGATCAGCAGTAGAATATAAGGCCATGGAAGGAGAGCAAAATATTGAAGAGCTTCAAGCCATGTGGGAGTTACGCAAGGAAGACATGCAAACGATTAATGAACTTCGTAAATCGGCTCAAGGCATTGTCTTCGATTTGTACAACAAATATCATCTGAATGAGAGCGACCGGTTAACTGAAGCAACGGCAAACACATTCAATGACTATATAACAGTTGCCGATGCCG
>CAVJRQ010000096.1:0-11045 GCA_963652075.1 Acutalibacteraceae bacterium | reverse complement strand
GAGTAGATGACACATCCTCGCCTTTATCTATCCGGTCATTGATTTCTGCAATAAACATCTCAAGCGCTTCATTCTCACGGCTGAATGTCTGAAGAGGATGTCCCTCTGTATTTACGAATCTTCCGCATTTACTGATATTCTTGGTGGCCTGAGCCACGGTATCAGCTTCCTGTGCCTTAGCTGCGGCAAGGAGCTGATTTCTTTTGACAGAAGCTGATACTTCCTTTTCAGCATTGGCTATCCTTTCCTCACGTGTAGCTCCATGGAACAAAGCCGAATGCACGTCACAGAGTTTTTGCACCTTGTCAATGGACTCTCCTTCACGAATAAGTTCCTGCTCGGCACGCATGATTTCTGATGCCTCCACATCCTTGAAGTTTTTTACGAAATCTTCCCTGACAACGTCAATATCCTCACCCGCATCAAGACGATGCAAATATCCTTTTAGCAAACCGATACGTTCTTCTTTAGCAGAAGAATCGGAAGTGCAGTTTATCTTTCCCGTCTTTTCTTTTGCAAAAGCAGGCATCTCCCCCGATAGCTCAAAGCCATTTTGCATAAGGGCTATGATTACCTTTTCCATACCAATACCTCTGAGTTTGGCGCCCTTGGGCAATGTCATCAACTTACCCATTGACCTGCGCATGAACTCCTTCTTGATTTCTACGAAACCAAGATTTGCCATGATGTCAATGAGCTCCGGGTACTGAGTTGTCAACTCAAAGATGTTCTGCGACAAATCTAACTTTTTCATATACTCGAATCTTTTATTGGGTTCTTTCTTATCTTGTTGATGCAAAGGTACGGGTATAAAAACCGCTTGCTGGTAACATATGTTACTCAACCAGCTTAAAATCTATTAAATCATTCAAACATTATAACAGTCACCTTACGTGTGTCCACGCAAGTACTTACGTTGCCCGATGTAAGTACTTACGTTGGCTCATGTAAGTACTTACGTTGGCAGGTGCAACCGCTTGCGTTATCCGGGCGAATTTTACTGAAACTGTAGACACGTTAAGCCGGGATGAGATCGCCACCGGGTTTCCGGACTGACCCGTAGAAGAAGGCTGCCAGACGTGCTATGGTCTCCCTCAGATAGTTTATTGATGCAGAAAGATCATTTCCCGATGCAAAAGCGGGAAAACACGGAACCCAAAACCTCGTCGGAGGTAATTTCACCAAGGATATCACTCAAGTAGTGAATACACTCACGGATGTCCTGCGATAGGAGGTCACCGGGAAGGCTGTTATCCAGTCCGACTTGGATGCGGTGGATGCAATCGAGCACATGGACGAGTGCTTCATAGTGGCGCACATTGGTGACGATGACATCGCCAGGGTTTATCTCGGGCAAGGCGGCGGCTTTCATGAGCAGTTGTTCCAGAGCCACGATGTTCTCTTTCCGCTTGGCGGAAATGAAGAGTAATTCCGCCTTATCCTTTCCGACAGTTGACTCCGCCAAAGCTGTCAGCCGACAACGCTGGGCACCATCAATCAAATCGGTCTTATTAAAGAGGAGCACCAGCTTTTTACCCTCGCAGTGAGGAATAATCTTCTCTAACAGGGTGCGGTATTGGGTATCAGTGGTAGTGGCATCGATTACCCACAATACGATAGAGGCTTGATCCAACTTCTTGAACGTGCGCTCGATGCCCATCGTCTCGATGGTATCCTGTGTGTCGCGGATGCCGGCTGTGTCGATGAAGCGGAAAGTGACGCCACGGAGATTGACCGTATCCTCGATGATGTCACGCGTGGTACCGTGAATATCGCTCACAATGGAGCGGTCGTCATTCACCAACAGATTGAGGAGGGTGGACTTGCCGGCGTTAGTGTCGCCGATGATGGCTACGGGAATGCCGTTCTTCACAGCGTTTCCCACACTAAAGGAGTCGACGAGGCGCACGATGAAACGTTCCATCTGCAAGGCCAAATCCTTCAGCTTTTGTCGGTCGGCAAACTCCACATCCTCTTCGCTAAAGTCCAACTCCAGTTCGATGAGGGAGGTGAAGTCGAGCAACATACCGCGCAGTTTCGCCAGTTCGGCACTGAATCCGCCACGCATCTGGCTCATGGCCAAGCGGTGGGAGGAGGCGTTGGTGGAGGCGATGAGGTCGGCAATGGCCTCGGCCTGACTCAAGTCCATCTTGCCATTGAGGAAGGATCGCTGGGTATACTCGCCTGGTTGTGCGCTGCGACATCCGTGTCCGATAAGCAGTTGCATCACGCGCTGCAGGATGTACGACGACCCGTGGCACATGATTTCCACGGAGTTTTCGCCCGTAAAGGAGTGTGGAGCGTGAAAGATGTTGACGAGCACCTCGTCGATGGTTTCACCTTCAGCGACAATCCGGCCGTAGGCGATGGTATAGGCTTGCCGCTCGGCAAGCGGTTTGCCCGACGATTGAAACACCCGGTCCGTGATGGTGATAGCTTCCGGTCCCGAGACGCGTATGATTCCAATGGCTCCTCCCTGGGCGGTAGCTATGGCACAAATGGTATCTTGACTAATCATGCTGCAAAATAACGAAGAATGCGTCAGCCGGACAAATATCCGACGTGCCAATTGTCCCCACACGCATCACACTTTTCGCTTGCATTCGTTTTTTCCGATAGAACGATAACCTAAGCCTAACGCCACGCAGACCCGATACGCGACAGAAACGACCTGTGGCTCATTGACCACCGCCACGATGGCCGTTCAGAAACGGGGACTTGATGCTTGCAAAATGAAAGCGGGCTATCTCAAAAATGAATGGTTCCATTGGAACAATTAATCAAAATGTCTATTGTAGCCCGACGCACACCCCTACCTTTGCCGCCGAAAAAAACAAAACAATCAATTATGGATAATCTTACGGTAATAACCTCTACGCTCAGCAGCCTGGCTCCGATAACCATCCTGTCGTGCATCGCGCTGACCATTGCGCTGGCCTTCGGCAAACAGATTGTCAGCCGATGGAACAAAGTGAACAACAGATACCACATCATCTCATACGGATGCGCCGATGCCATCTCAACCGACTTTTACGATGACGACGAGTTGTAAAGACGAAGCGACCTCGCACGAAGAGCTGAAGACGGTCTGCATGTTCATGTCCGACTACGCCTCCACGCTATTCTCGTGCGGGGCTACAACCATCCGGATAGAGAAAAACATCGAACGCATCGCCCGAAAGTTCGGGACTGACGTGCAGCTCACCGTGCTCCCCCTACACATCATGGTGACCGTATGGGACAAAGCGCACAATCATTCCTACACTATCAACGAGAAAGTGAAGGGCAACGGCATCGATTTCGACAAGAACACCCAGTTGAGCAAGTTGAGCTGGACAATCTTCGACAACGACATTTCGTTGGAAAACGCAAAGAACATGATGCATGAAATCATGAGCGTCAAGCGTCTCAACCCCACCCTCGTAACCATGCTCACGGGAGCCGCCAACGCTTCGTTCTGCAAACTGTTCGGAGGCGACTTGCCGTCAATACTCATCGTGTTCATAGCTACAATCTGCGGATTCTATGTGAAGAACAAATTGCACGGCGAGTGGAAGTGCGACCTACGGTTGGTGACTATCCTCTCCGGCTGCGTCGCCACCGTGATAGCCAGTGCGGGCTACGTGTTTCACCTGGGTTCTACTCCCGACATCGCCTTAGGTACGGGAGTGCTGTTCCTCGTCCCCGGCGTTCCTTTCATAAACTCGTTCAACGATTTGATAAACGGCCATTACATCTGTGCCTTCAGTCGGTTCACCCAGGCGGCCATCACGACCGTTTGCCTGTCGCTCGGGCTCTGTCTCGGCTATCTCATAATCAACATACACATCGTCTAATGAATACGTTCGACTTACTGACCGACGGCTTCTTTGCCGCCATTGCCGCTATCGGGTTCGGCAGCATCAGCAACGTGCCCTACAGGAGCTTTTCGGGGTGCGCCATACTTGCCGCGTTAGGCCATTCACTGCGCTTTCTGCTCATGCACGGCTGCGGTTGTTTCATCATCGGGGCGAGCTTTGCGGGCGGCTTACTGATAGGGATGCTCTCCATACCCATGTCCCGGCGTTGGCATTGTCCGGCCGAAGCCCTTTCGTTTCCCGCCTTGCTGCCCATGATACCAGGCATGTACGCCTACCGTTGCGTGCAGGCACTGACGATGTGCCTTAGGGACGAAGGGATGGAATCGTTCACGCACTACTTCATGCTGTTCAATTACAACGGCATGGTCTGCATTGTCACCATCGCCTTGATGGTAATCGGTGTCACAGTACCCATTTTCATTTTTCGGAAGAATTCCTTCTCCGCCACACGGTAAATACCCGTCATAATACTTACTTTTGCAAACTCAATATTGGTTCATATATGGAATTACGACAGTTGCGTGTCTTCATAAAAGCCGCCGAGACGCTGAATTTCTCCGAAGGGGCAAAGGCCCTGTTCATGACACAAAGTTCTTTTTCGCAAAACATAAAGCAGTTGGAAGAAGAACTGAAGATACAACTCTTCTACCGCAACAGCCACGAGGTGGCGCTGACGGAAGCGGGCAAGGAGTTGCTGCCATACGCGAGGAACACCATCCAGCAATCGGAGAATTGCGTGAATCTGATGCACGACCTCAACAACCTGCAATGCGGAACGCTCGACATTGGTGTCACCCACTCTTTCAGCCAGATTAGCGTAGTCACCATCGCGGAGTTTATGAAAGTCCATCCGGCCATCAAACTGAACGTCATCTACAAGACGATGGGCGAACTATTCGAACTGCTCATGCAGCACAAGCTCGACTTCGTGTTGTCCTACAAGCCGCTGCATACCTGTCCGCAGATAGAGTCGCACATCCTGTTCGAGGACCATCTGTCGGTCATCGTCAACCAAAGTCATCCGCTTGCCAAGGAGCAGAGGGTGTCGCTGGAGGACCTGCGTAAATACTCCCTGATACTCCCTACAAAGGGACTGCAGGCCCGCAATGCGCTCGACCGCATACTCGAAGAGAACAAGGTGACGCTCGACGCGCGCGTGGAACTCAACCAAGTGACACCGCTGTTGCGCATGGTGCGCAAGTACCAGGTAGCCACCGTCCTGTCGAGCACAGCCGTCAACCTCGACCCCGACCTGAAATCTATCCCCATAGACTGCCCCAACTGCGAGATGGAGGGTTCGTTCCACATACTGAAGGACTCTTACCGGAAAGCGTCCGCCAAAGAGTTCATCCGTATACTCATGAACACGGACGAGGTGCAGCGGTTGCGCGGCAAATGGATTCTTTAGCCGAAAGCGAACAACGGGAATCCCCACACTGAGCATGTGGTTATCCCGTCAGTCTTCCGTCTGTTCCTTCGGCCAATTTACCAGATAGAGTTTCTCCGTAGCACGCGTGAAGGCGGTGTAGAGCCAACGGAAGTAATCGGGCGTGAGGTTTTCCTTCGTCACGTAACCCTGGTCCAGGAAAACCGTGCGCCACTGTCCGCCCTGCGCCTTGTGACAAGTGACGGCGTAGGCAAACTTCACCTGCAAGGCGTTGTAGTACGGGTCTTCCTTCATCTTCTTCATCCGGTCGCGCTTCAGCGGAACGTCCGCATAGTCCGCAAGAACGGCGTAGAATAGCCGTTCACCCTCCTCACGGGAGAGTGACGGAGAGTCGGACTGTAGCGTATCGAGCAGTATCGTCGCCTCCAGCTCGAAGTCATCATAGTCGGGGAAACGGAGTTCGGCATCCGCAAAGCGAAAGCCATAGAGCTGGCGCACACGGCGGACGCGACGCACCACAGCCACGTCACCGTTGGCGATGAAATCCACCGACTTCTCTTGCTCCGTCCAAAAGTAGTTGTTCTTGGCAATCATCAGCAAATCGCCGCCGGACAACTCCTCTTCGCGGTAGAGGATACTGTTGCGGATACCATTGTTATATAGGTTGGCCCGTTTGTTGGAGCGGCAAATCACCATCGTCTCCTCCATGCCTCCGTCGGCATAGGCGTTCTCCAGAGCCTCTATCAATTCATTGCCGGGCAAGTTGCGAATGTCCGGAAAGCCTGCGAAGCGCATTCTGGGGAAGTCCGCCATGTCACCGACAGTCATCAGCCGACGCAAGGAGGTGGCGTTCCACAGAATACCGGACGAGTCCAACTGACGGACCACTTGCGTCAGTTCCGTTTCCACCACTCTCAGATTATAGCTCGCCAACACTTGGGCGGAGAGTGCCGGGCTCTCGCTCTCGCCCACGGGAGGCAACTGTGCCGTATCACCCATCAGCACCAGCCGACAACCCTGGCCCGAATAGACATACTGCATGAGGTCGTCCAGCAAACGCCCCGTGCCGAACGCGTTGCCGGAGAGTCCGTCGTTGGCTATCATCGAAGCCTCATCCACAATGAAGAGTGTGTGTTGGTGGAGGTTGTTGTTGAGCGAAAAGCCTGCCGCCTGATCCGCCAGGCTCTTTTGGCGATAGATTTTCCGGTGGATGGTGTAGGCCGGGTGACCGGCATAGCCGCTGAGCACCTTTGCCGCCCGTCCCGTAGGAGCCAACAGTATCACCCGTTGCTTCAGTTTGTCGAGCACGCGCACCAAGGCGGCCACCAGCGAGGTCTTGCCCGTACCGGCAAACCCTTTTAACAAAAAGACAGAGTCCGTCTCGGCGGAATGCAAGAATTCAGCCAGCGCATCGATGGCCTTCTCCTGCTCCGGAGTGGGCGGAAAGTGAAAATATTCCTTAATTTGTAACTTCAAAAAACTATTTATCATCATTCATGAAGAAAAAGTTCCCGCAACTTCATCGGTAATTATTTTTATTTACCTATTTTTGCCGTACGAATATAAACTATAAAAAATGCATTAACATCATGAAAACAGTTTTTAACATCATCTTAGGCATTTGCGTGATACTTTTGGTGTATCTCTGCTTCCAAAGCATCCTAGGACCAATGAATTTTGACAAAGAAAGAGACTTGCGTGAGGATCAAATCAAGGCGAGACTAATTGACATCCGTAAAGCTCAGCTCGAATACAGAACACTGCACGGTGGCCGCTACACCGACAACTTCGACACGTTGATTACTTTCGTTAAGACAGCCAAGCTGCCGTTCGTAAGAAAAGAGGGTGTACTCTCGGATGACCAATTGGAAAAAGGTCTCACCGAGAAGAAGGCGATGGACATGATTACAAAGGCTAAACGTACCAACAACTGGAAAGAAGTGGAAGCCGCTGGCTTGACGCACTTCAGACGTGATACCGTTTGGGTAGCCATGCAGGATACCATCTTCGGTTCAAAATACGATGCGGACTCTTTGCGTTACGTTCCGTTCGGCAACGGTGCGACGTTCGAGATGGCCATCAAGGAAGACAGCACCAAGTCCGGTGCCAAGTTCTACCTCTTCGAGGCAAAGACCCCGTATACCATTTATCTGCAAGGCATCAACGACCAGGAGTTGACTAACCTCATCGACACCCAGACCAAGCTGAAGAGATACCCGGGTCTGAAGGTTGGTGACGTTGAGACACCTAACAACAACGCAGGTAACTGGGAATAATGATTTTCGACACGAACAAATCGGAATTATACACACTATCCATCCGTCTTAGTACGGATGGATTTTCTTTATCTGCCTACAACCCGGGCCTGGAACATCCGTTCTACCACTGGAACTATCCGGTGAAGGTACACCTCTCTGTCGTGACCAACGTGAAGGAGATGCTCGCCACGTGCGAGCAGTTGAAGCACCCCTACAAACAGGTGCGCCTTTTCTTCGACACGGTCAACTGTACCCCCGTTCCCTTCGAACTGTTCGATGACGAGGATGCCGAACGTCTCTACCACCAGACCTTCCACACGGACCAAATCGGCGAGACGGTGATGAGCGACGTGCTACCCGATGCCGACGTAGTGCTGCTGAGTTGCCTCAACAGGAACGTGCGCCAACAGATTGTTGACCATTTCCCGCAAGCCTCGTTCCATTGCACCGCCGCTCCCCTCACGGCCTACTTCGCCAAGCGAAGTCATTTGGGAGACAACCGGAAACTCTTTGTCTGTTTTCAAAAACAACACTTGACACTGTTGGCATTCGACCGCCGAAAGCTGATGTTGCTCAACAACTTCAGTTTCAAGACCGTGGACGATTGTGTGTTCTACGTACTCTACGCCTGGAAGCAGCTCGAATACAACCAACAGCAGGACGAGCTTCATCTGGCTGGTTTCATCCCATCCAGTGAAATACTCCTCCACCGGTTGCGCAAATACATACGGCAAGTCCATGCCATCGACCCTTCGGCCGAATTCAGCCGGGCGGCCTACACCAACGACAAAGGACTTCCGTTCGACCTACAGGCATCGTTCGCCTGCAACTTCTAAACAAACCCCTACCCTCTTATGCGAGTAATCAGCGGAATCTACAAAAGAAGAAGATTTGACGTGCCGAGCAACTTCAAGGCACGCCCCACGACAGACTTTGCCAAAGAAAACCTGTTCAACGTATTGTCCAACCTGATTGACTTCGAGGACCACGTCACGGCACTCGACCTCTTTGCCGGAACGGGAAGCATCAGCATCGAACTGGTGTCGCGCGGTTGCGACAAGGTGGTTTCCATCGAGAAAGACCCACAACACTTCGCCTTCATCCGCCAAGTGATGGACACGGTGAAGACTGACCGCTGCTTCCCTATCAGAGGCGACGTGTTCCGCTACATCGAGCGGTGCAACGAGCGGTACGACCTCATCTTTGCCGACCCTCCTTACGAACTCAAGGGTCTGGATACAATCCCGTCGCTCATCTTTGAGCACGGGTTGCTGAAGGAAGACGGTCTGCTGGTGTTGGAGCACGGCAAGCAGAACAACTTCGAGGACGACCCGCACTTCATGGAACGCCGCGTCTACGGCAGTGTCAACTTCTCACTGTTCAGAGCAACGGTGACAGAAGACGCACAATAGACTCCTTCGCGCGCTGACCGTGGGGACGGTTGACCCACGCCTTCATCGACAGTTGCCGACAGTAGCGCTGGTCGCGCACGAACGCGTCCTTCAGCTGCATCGCCACGTTGGGGTCATAGACAAAAGCGTTGATTTCGAAATTGTGTTCAAAGCTGCGAAAATCCATATTCGCCGAGCCCACCGTGCAGAGGGAGTCATCGCTCACCATCAACTTGGAGTGCAGAAAGCCCCTCTGATAGAGGTACACCTTGACACCTGCACGCAATACGTCGCCTAAGTAAGAGAGGCTCGCCAACTGCGTGATGGCTGAGTCGCCACGCTCGGGAATCATCAACCGCACGTCCACGCCTGCCAGAGCCGCAGTCTGAAGAGCCGCAATCACCGGCTCCGTAGGAAGGAAATAGGGTGTCTGCACGAAGAGGTAACGTTTGGCGTTGGTGATGGTCCAAAGCAGTCCTTGCATGATGGGTTGCCACTCTCCGGCCGGAGCCGAGGTGACAATCTGCACCAACGACGAACCGAGACTTTCCGTAGTCAACGGCGGGTAATACTTCGAGGCAGTGAGCAACGAACGCGTCACGAAGAACCAGTCCATCAGGAAATTGCTCTGCAAGGCATACACCGCACGCCCCACGATGCGCAGGTGCGTGTCCCGCAGTACACGCTGCCCGCCACGGTACTTCACGTAGCGGTCGGCAACATTCATGCCGCCAATGAAACCCACCTCCCCATCGATGACCGCCACCTTGCGATGGTTGCGATAGTTCACCTTGCTGGTGAACAACGGGAAGCGGACTTTCAGGAAACTACGCACTTCGATACCGGCGCAACGCATGTCGTCGAAGAAACCATTCGGTACGTCCCAGCATCCCACGTCATCGTAGAGCAGACGAACCTCCACGCCTTGACGCGCCTTGTCCTTCAGCAGGTCGCGCATCAAGTGACCCAACGCGTCATCCTCAAAGATGTAGTATTCCAGGTGTATGTGACGCTTCGCACTCGCAATCTCGTGGATGAGCGCGCCAAAGTGAGCGTAACCATCGGTATAGACATCCACGGCATTGTCCTCGAAGGGTAGCGCACGGTTCAGGTTCATGAAAAGCCGGATGAGCGACTGGTGGTCTGCGGGCAACCGGAACTCCGGTTGCTCCTTGAAGCCCTGCAACGACTTCTTGGTCAGCACGTCCACACTCTTGGCACTGATGAGCCGCTCCTTGTTGGTGCTTCGCCCGAAGAAGAAATAGAACGCCACGCCGACGATTGGCAGGAAGAGCAGCACCACCATCCAGGCCATTGTCTTCACCGGGTTGCGGTTGTCGAGCACAAGCATCCACACCAACCCTACCATCCAAGCCAGATAGAGCGTCAGTGCCACAATCGCCACGATATGGTTCGACATCCAATCCATCATCCCTTATACCTTATTATATATGGTGCAAATGTGCATCATTCAAGTTTTGGCTTCCTGTCGTGCGCCTAAGCAGCCCAAGCCAAACAGCCGAGAAGTCCGACCGAACGAGAAGCACGATTCCCAGCAAGGCTCCCACTCCAAGCAACATCCACCCATAGCGCAATATCTCCGCAGGCTTGAACAGTCCCGAGTGGATCCAGGTCACACCGTTCACGCACTCCGGCCCGTCAACGCCGCGCCCGTAATCATAGTAATCACTCACAAGATTTCCTCCGGCATGGAGAATCATCAGCAAAGGCAGGCACAATGCCGCGTTAAGCCAATCTACCCGTGCGCCTAAGGTTCCTTGGCAATCAAGGTAAAACAGATAGGCAATCACTACCAATACCGCTACGGAGGAGGTGGTGAACGACCACGGCCTTACGGCAATCACCCAGCTTTTCAGAGTACGTTCTTGAACTGTTTCCATAGATAAACATTGTGAATAATCGGCAAAGCTACAAATTTAATCCGAAAGATATACTAAGCGCTTAATGAACGAGCTAAAAACGTAAGTACTTTCATGAGCCAACGTAAGTACTTACACAAGCCATCGTAAGTACTTTCATCGGCCAACGTAAGTACTTACGTGAGCCAACGTAGTCTCGTTGCCCAATGAAGGGTGACTATGACTGAATTTACTTTACACTTATAGTGTTATTTTACTAAGATGCTTCA
>CAVJRQ010000095.1:0-9516 GCA_963652075.1 Acutalibacteraceae bacterium | reverse complement strand
CCAAGGAGCGGTAGAACGTGAGAAAGTAGTCTTTGTAAACCAATATCTTCCGTTCCGAATTCATGCCGCAAAGGTAATACTTAAAGTTGATATATCCTACAACTTTGGCAAATTCATTGTCGACTTTATGGCTCTTTATCTTTTGCTGCATGATTTGTCGCCTTGTGGTAATCCACATCATGATATTGTATACAAAGGGCAAGCGACACCATCATCGCTTGCCCTTTATTCTGACCTCCCAAGAACGACTTAGGCTGCAAGCCCCTTTGCAATGAGAGGTTTGCAGCCTAACGCCGTTAGCTTAGTGGCTTTTTGCCCTATTCCTCTACGGCCGCCTGCGCCGCTGCAAGACGTGCGATGGGTACACGGAATGGAGAGCATGACACGTAATTCAGTCCAACCCTGTGGCAGAACTTCACGGAGGATGGCTCACCGCCATGCTCGCCGCAGATGCCGCACTTCAGGTCTGGACGTGTGTAACGGCCTTTCTGTACGGCCATCTCCACCAACTGACCTACACCGTTCTGGTCGAGAACCTGGAACGGGTCTACCTTCAGAATCTTCTTCTCCAAGTAGATGGGGAGGAACGATGCGATGTCGTCGCGAGAATATCCGAATGTCATCTGTGTCAAGTCGTTCGTGCCGAATGAGAAGAATTCCGCCTTTGTGGCGATGCGGTTAGCCGTCAGTGCCGCACGCGGAATCTCAATCATCGTACCCACTTTGAACGGAATGCTGTCACCGCGTTCTTCAAAGAGCTTGGCGGCTTCGGCACGGATAATCTTCTCCTGTGCCTCGAACTCATACAGGATACCGGTCAACGGAACCATGATTTCGGGGAACGTCTCAATGCCTTCTTTCTTCAGGTCGAGTGCGGCACCCAAGATGGCGCGTGTCTGCATCTGCGTGATTTCGGGGTAGGTGTTGCCCAAGCGGCAGCCACGGTGGCCGAGCATCGGGTTCTGCTCCTTCAGGGCCTCCACGCGTTTCTGTATGTAAGCGAGACTTACGTTCATGGCTTCAGCCATCTCGCGCTGTCCCTTCTCATCGTGGGGTACGAACTCGTGCAAGGGTGGGTCGAGCAGACGGACAGTAACGGGATATCCCGCCATGGCCGTGAAGATGCCCTTGAAGTCCGCCATCTGATAGGGGAGAATCTTCTGTAGGGCTTTGCGGCGACCCTCTGCCGTCTCGGACAGAATCATCTCACGCATGGCTTTAATCTTCTCGCCCTCGAAGAACATGTGTTCCGTACGGCAAAGTCCGATACCCACGGCACCGAAGTTGCGGGCAACCTGTGCGTCGTGTGGCGTGTCGGCGTTGGTGCGTACTCTCAGTTTGGTATATTTGTCGCAGAGCTTCATCAGTTCGGCAAAGTCGCCAGACACTTCGGCGGCCTTTGTCTCCACCTGACCTTCATAAACCTGACCGGTAGTACCGTTCAGAGAGATGAAGTCGCCCTCTTTCAGTTTCACGTTGTCAACCTCCACGGTGCGCTCCTTGTAGTTGATGTTCAGCGTGCCGGCACCGGAGACGCAGCACTTGCCCATACCGCGGGCAACCACGGCGGCGTGAGAAGTCATACCGCCACGTGCCGTAAGGATGCCTTCGGCAACCTGCATGCCCGCGAGGTCTTCGGGAGAGGTCTCGATACGTACCATCACCACCTTGTGGCCGTCGGCAGCCCATTTGGCGGCATCGTCGGCGAAGAATACGATACGTCCGCAAGCGGCACCCGGCGAAGCGGGCAGACCCTTGGCTATCACTTTGGCTTTCTTCAAAGCCTCTTTGTCAAATACCGGGTGCAACAGCTCGTCGAGCTTGTTCGGCTCCACGCGCAGCAGGGCGGTCTTCTCGTCAATCATGCCCTGGCGCAGCAAATCCATGGCAATCTTCACCATGGCGGCACCGGTGCGTTTACCGTTACGGGTCTGCAGGAACCACAGCTTGCCCTCTTGTACGGTGAACTCCATGTCCTGCATGTCGCGGTAGTGGTTCTCCAGTTTGGTCTGGATGGCATCTAGCTCCTTATAGATTTCCGGCATGGCCTCTTCCATGGATGGATACTTCGAGGCGCGGGTCTGCTCGTCGATTCCTGCCAAGGCAGCCCAACGCTTTGAGCCTTCGACGGTAATCTGTTGGGGGGTGCGGATACCGGCTACTACGTCTTCGCCCTGTGCGTTAATCAGGTACTCGCCGTTGAACAGGTCTTCACCCGTGGCGGCATCGCGCGAGAAGCATACGCCCGTAGCGGAAGTGTCGCCCATGTTGCCGAATACCATAGCCTGTACGGATACGGCGGTACCCCATTCAGCGGGTATGCCTTCCATCTTTCTGTAGAGGATGGCGCGCTCGTTCATCCACGAATCGAACACGGCGCAGATGGCACCCCACAACTGCTCGTAGGCATCTGTCGGGAAGTCCTTGCCGGTGTTGTACTTTACGGCTTCCTTGAATTTCACTACCAATTGTTTCAGGTCGTCCACGTTCAACTCGTTGTCCAGTTTCACGCCACGGGCGGCCTTCACCTCTTCGATGATGGCCTCAAACGGGTCAATATCGTCCTTGTTGGTTGGTTTCATGCCGAGCACCACATCACCGTACATCTGCACGAAACGGCGGTATGAATCCCATGCGAAGCGGGCGTTGCCCGTTTTGCGCGTCAATCCTTCCACCACTTCGTCGTTCAAACCAAGGTTGAGGATGGTGTCCATCATGCCGGGCATGGAAGCTCTCGCGCCCGAACGGACGGAAACAAGCAGGGGGTTCTCTACGTCGCCGAATTTCGACTTCATCAATGTTTCGATGTGCTTAACGGCCTTTTCCACGTCCGTCTTCAGCAACTCGACCACTTTTTCCTTGCCTTCTGCATAGTACTCGTTACAAACTTCTGTTGTAATTGTGAATCCCGGAGGCACTGGCACTCCGATAAGATTCATCTCTGCCAAGTTTGCGCCCTTGCCGCCAAGCAAGTTGCGCATGTCAGCTCTACCTTCGGCTTGTCCGTTGCCGAAAGTATAGACTCTTTTGTCATTCATAATTTAATATTTAGGTATCAGTCCAATAATTGTTTATTGCTTTGTCTGGACAAATCTATGAAATATTAAAGAAATACAAAAGTATTCCATGAAAAAAATATACATAAAACACCTATCTGTAGAGAAGTTTGGCAGGGATGCGATATTTTCCGAAAATATGCCTATCTTTGCGGAAATTATAATTACATTGGCTTAGGATGTCGAGAAAGAAAAAAGAGCTTCCTTTATTGGAAAACATTACGATAACGGATGTCGCCGCCGAAGGAAAAGCCTTGGCCCGGGTGAACGATTTGGTCGTCTTTGTACCTTATGTGGTTCCGGGTGACGTGGTGGACTTGCAGGTGAAGCGCAAAAAGAATCATTACGCTGAGGCTGTGGCCGTCAAATTCCATACTTATTCGCCCAAACGGGCCGTTCCCTTTTGTCAACACTACGGGGTATGCGGCGGTTGCAAATGGCAGTGCCTGCCCTACGAGGAGCAGATTCGCTACAAGCAGCAGCAGGTCATTGACAACCTGACCCGCATCGGCAAGGTGGAACTGCACAACGTGATGCCTATCCTCGGGTCGGCAAAGACGCGGTTCTACCGCAACAAACTGGAGTTTACCTTTTCCAACAAACGTTGGCTCACCGAAGAGGAAGTGGCGCGCAATGTGGTGTATGACCAGATGAACGCCGTGGGTTTCCACATCCCCAACGCTTTCGACAAGGTGTTGGCCATAGAGAAATGCTGGTTGCAGGACGACATCTCCAACCAGATCCGGAACGCCGTGCGCGACTATGCCTATGCGCACGACTACTCGTTCTTCAACCTCCGTACGCAGGAGGGCATGCTGCGCAACATGATGATACGCACTTCCACGACGGGCGAACTGATGGTGCTCATGCAGTGCAAGATTGTGAACGACGGCGAGATGACGCTCTTCAAGGAATTGCTTCAGCACGTGGCGGACAAGTTCCCGCAAATCACTTCGTTGCTCTATGTGGTGAACAACAAGTGCAACGATACCATCACCGACCTGGACGTGTTTACCTTCAAGGGTACCGACCATATCTTCGAGGAGATGGAAGGGCTGCGCTTCAAGGTGGGTCCCAAATCGTTCTATCAGACCAACAGTGAGCAGGCGTACAACCTGTACAGCAAGGTGCGCGAGTTTGCCAACCTCACGGGCGACGAACTGGTGTACGACCTGTACACCGGCACGGGAACCATCGCCAACTTCGTGGCTGCCAAGGCCCGCAAGGTGGTGGGCATCGAATATGTGCCGGAGGCTATCGAGGACGCGAAGGTCAATTCCCAAATCAACGGCATTGGCAACACGCTCTTCTTTGCCGGAGACATGAAAGATATCCTCACGCAGGAGTTTATCGATGAACATGGACATCCCGACGTAATCATCACCGACCCGCCACGGGCCGGCATGCACGGCGACGTGGTGAACACCATCCTGTTTGCCGCCCCCGAACGGATTGTCTATGTGAGTTGTAATCCCGCCACGCAGGCGCGCGACCTCCAGTTGCTCGATGCCCGGTACCGCGTTGAGGCGGTGCAGCCGGTGGATATGTTCCCCCATACCCATCACGTGGAGAATATTGTATTGCTCGAAAAACGTAACTGATTATGTCCAGAAATAATAAGGAGAGGGCCAACAAGCCCCACCACGCGCAGAAGTTCACCAACTTCACGGTGACCCAGCCCGCTGAACTGATGACTTTTCTGATGGAGAAGATGAGTGGCATCAGCCGCACGAAGGTGAAGATATTGCTCACACACCGCGTGGTGTATGTCGACCAGAAGATAACGACACAGTACAACTTCCCGCTACAGCCGGGCATGAAGGTGCAAATCAGCGACCAACGTGGACAGAAGGAGTTCCGGAGCTCCCTACTGAAGATTGTCTATGAGGACGCTTATATAATAGTAATAGACAAACGCGAGGGATTGCTCTCCATTGCCACGGACCGGCAGAAGGAGCGCACGGCTTACTCCATCCTCACCGAGTATGTGCAGAAGTCGGGACGCGGACGTCGCGTCTTCATCGTACATCGGTTGGACAGGGACACCTCCGGCCTGATGGTCTTTGCCAAGGACGAGAAGACGAAACACAACCTGCAGGACAACTGGGAGCGTATCGTTACCGACCGCAGGTATGTGGCGGTGTTGTCCGGTGAAGTGGAGCAGGATAGGGGAACCGTAACGTCGTGGTTGAAGGACAACAAGGTGTTCATCACCTATTCGTCGATGACGAACAACGGCGGCGAGAAGGCCATCACACACTATCGGGTCATCAAGCGGGCGAACGGTTATACCCTCATGGAACTGGAGTTGGAGACCGGAAAGAAAAACCAAATCAGGGTACACATGCAGGATTTGCAACATCCCGTAGTGGGCGACGTGAAGTATGGCAACGGGGACAACCCCTTGGGACGTTTGGGTCTGCACGCCTTCAAGCTCTGCTTCTATCATCCGTTAACCGGTGAGTTGCTCAGTTTTGAGACTCCCTATCCGGCATCGTTCAAACGGCTCTTTGTCAAGGGTACGACTACTGACAAGACCACTGTAGGGGAGGAGGGTTAGTCTTCTTCGTCTTGGGTATGAAGGATGAGGGTGGTAGCTCCGATGGTGATGACGCTGCCGTCCTCGATGCGGGCGCGGTCCTTGTCGCCAAGAATTTCGTTCATCACGAATGTGCCGGTGATGCTGGGGTTGTCGCGTACGGTGTAGACGGCCTCGCCCCGTTTGTTGAGTTTCACGTTGACAACGCAATGCATACGGTCCATGCTCGGGTCCGAAGTCTCGATGGGTAGGTCTATCTCCGTGCCCTTGCTGCGTCGGCCTATCACGTTGTCGCCCTCATGCAGCGGGAGCACCTGTCTGTAACCGAACACATTCTCGACCACGGTCAGGTAGCCCAGCTTCCGCTCCTTGATTTCCTCCTCGGGATTCTCCTCTTTGCGGATGGCTCGCAGCTTCGACTTCCCGATGCGGATGCTGAACTGTTTCTTGCATTGGTCGCAGACGAAGACCAACGACTGGCCTTCGGAATATTTCGTTTCGTCGAACGTGATGTAGTTGTCACATTTGGGACAAAGGACTCTTTTCATAAGGGAGAATAAAGATTGTTGTTAGTTGCGTGACACATAAATCCAGGCACCGCTGAAAAGCTCCTGGTTGCGTGCTTCGTTGCATCTGGCCATCGCCTCGTCTTTATTGTCGAACGACTGCAGTACGATGCGTATCCGTCCGTCCGACTCGATGGTCGATACTTCGGGATGACCTTGCGACTTGAAGAGGCGTACCGTCTTCTCCGCTTCCGCCTCGTTTGCCGCACTTGCTATAATAATATGGTAACGCTTGCCGTTTTTGGGAGCGACAACTTCCGGTTCGGCTGTGACATTGTCCTCCGTCTCTTGCAACGCGGGTTGGCTGTCGGGAAGTTTGGTGTCTTCTTTTACCGCGTCAACTCGCTTCGTCTCCTTTGTGGGGGCTGCGGCGGCTTCCTTGTCGCATACAGGAATCCGGACGGGTGAGGTAGCTACGGATTGCGAACGGATATTGTCGAAGACGCGGACATCACCCAGAAAAGCATAGTTTTCGGGTTCGATGTAAGTGTTGTCCACCGGTGCGGACCATGCAAAGAACAGCACGATGGCTACAACGGCAGCAACCGCGGTGTTTATCCACCGCTTGTTGATGCTGATTACCACCGCGTTCTTTTTCTTTGTCTTGCCGGTGACAACCTCCTTGTCTGTGGAAACTTCCGACAACGGGAACATTTCAAATGCGCAGAAGCCGTAGAGGGCAGGGGAGAAAATCTCCCGGTCTTCGGGCACGAACTCAATCCGGCTGTCTAAGGTGACACGCAGTGTACCGATGCCCAGCAACTTTGCTTCACCCTCCTGAGCCAACAGGTCACGCAACGCCGAGACAGCCGCCTCCACCATGCGCAACGCTTTGGGGTAACCGGTATCATACGCCTGCATGTAGGCTTGCACCAGCAACCCGTCGTTCAAACTGAGTTGGGTGTTGAAGGCCACCTTGCGGCACGGGGGCACAAACATATTCTCTTCGGGAATATGGCAGGCGGAGAGATGCTGAATGACGAATCCTCCCAACTCGGGGAGAATCACGCAGTCGTTATCCGCCAACAAAGCCTTGATATGTCGTGCCAACTCTTCAATCATGCTGCAAATATAGGAAATTTAATGGAAACGGAGTGCCCTTTGGAGGTAAAAAGAATGCGCAAAACTACTCCTTCTTTCTATCTCGTTCACGCTTAGGACCTTTCCTCTGTCGATTTTGCCCTTCGCCGTTAGAGGGTCTTTTGCGGCCGCGGTGCTTCTCTCTTTTCATCGACTTGGGCGCGTATTCGGGAGCCTCGCCCAACCCTTCGGGCAACGGTATCTTGTAAATCTCCTTTTCGAGGAAGTCCTCGATAATCTTGAAGTCGTTCTGCTCCTTTTCGCTCACGAAGGTGATGGCGCAACCGTCGTTGTTCGCACGGGCGGTACGGCCGATGCGGTGCACATAGTCCTCGCAGTCGTGGGGTACGTCGTAGTTGATGACGAGCCGGATGTCGTCGATGTCGATGCCCCGCGCCACGATGTCCGTAGCCACCAGGATGTTGATGCGGCCGTTCTTGAACTCGTGCATAATTTGGTCACGCTGCTTTTGGTCCAGGTCGGAGTGCATCTCGCCCACATTCAGGTGAAACCGTTGCAACGCCTTGGTTACGTCCTTCACTTTCAGTTTCGACGAGGCGAAGATAATGACGCGCTCGGGCACGCTGTCGTGGAACAGGGATTGGATGATGGCCAACTTTTGGCGTTCGTAGCAGATGTATGCGGTCTGTATGATTTTCTCTGCCGGCTTGGACACGGCAAGCTTCACTTCTACGGGGTCATGCAGGATATTCCGGGCCATCTGCTGAATCTTGGCGGGCATGGTGGCGGAGAACATAATCGTCTGCCGCTCTTTGGGGAGTGCCTTCACAATCTGCATGATGTCGTCATAGAAACCCATGTCGAGCATGCGGTCCGCCTCGTCGAGGATGAAAAAGGATACCTTCGACAAATCCACGTTCCCCAAGTTGATGTGGCTAATCAGTCGTCCCGGTGTGGCGATGATGACATCCGCACCCAACGCCAGGCCTCGCTTTTCCTGTTCGTAACGTATGCCGTCGTTACCTCCGTAGACGGCGACACTCGATACGGGCATGAAGTAGGAGAAGCCCTCCATCTGTTGGTCAATCTGCTGTGCCAACTCGCGTGTGGGCGACATGATGACGCAGTTGATGGCATCGGTGGGGTATCCTCCTTTACTTAATTGGTTGAGTACGGGTAGCAGGTAAGCCGCCGTTTTTCCCGTTCCGGTCTGCGCTACCCCAATCAAATCCCGTCCTTCGAGCAACACGGGAATCGTATGTTCTTGCACTGGCGTGCACTCTCTGAAATTCATCGCGTCCAGTGCATCCAGCACGCAATCTTCTAAATCTAACTCTGCGAATTCCATTCTTAATTCATTAACATCAGACAAAGGTAGTATAAAAACCTAATATAGCCTTGTTTTTAGCTCTCTATTGGGTAAAAATATGCTAAAAAACATATTTTTGGTTGATATATTTGGCGGAAGAGGAAAAAAGGCTCTACCTTTGCAGCGGTTTTCAGAGAGAGAAAGGCTTTCATTCTCAAATGATAAGACTTTCCGGGAAGGCAATACAAGTAAAAGGTCCGGTAGTGAAAACCACTGTTGCAAGGCGGTTACCGGATTAGTATTAACCAAAACCGTATTACATGAAGCATGTAAAGTGGATTTTTGTTGTATTAGTATTTTGTTCCTTGACATCATTTGTAGACAGAAACGTAGCTACACGAGGATTGAATGTGGGCGAGATTGCGCCTTCATTCTCACTCAAAGCTGACGGTCGGGAGGCTTTTTCGCTGAAGGACTTGAAAGGCGACTATGTTCTGCTGAGTTTTTGGGCCGGCTATGATGCCCAGTCGCGTGTGAGCAACGTGTTGCTCAGCAACGGCATCAACCGGATGGGTTACAACGTCAAGATGGTCTCGGTTTCGTTCGACGCTTACGCGTCGGTGTTTCAGGAGACCGTACGCATGGACGGACTTCGTCCGTCCGATTGCTATGTAGACACTTTAGGAAAGGCCTCGTCCGTCTACAAAGCGTATAATCTGAAGAGAGGCTTTAAGAATTATCTGCTCAACCCCGAGGGGGTGATTGTCGCCACCAATGTGACGGCTGAGCAGATTCCGCAATACCTTAATTAATATAGGTACGGCGGCTTCCCGAAAGAGTCGGTTGATTCGTCGGGAAGCGGGTTCCTGACAAGGAGACAATACAACAAAAATAAGATGGAGGTTGCTCACTGCGGGCAGCCTCTTTTCGTTTTTGGGAGGGGTAGATTACGTAAGTACTTACGTAAGCCAACGTAAGTACTTTCATCGGGCAACGTAAGTACTT
>CAVJRQ010000094.1:0-27290 GCA_963652075.1 Acutalibacteraceae bacterium | reverse complement strand
CTTGAAACGTCTTGCCAACGTAAGGAAAATTGCGGCGGCACTTTGAGTAATACAAAATCGGGTTTCACGTCCTTTTCGTCCACTCAAAAGCATGATATGGAAAGAGTTCCGTATCTATTAATCGGCTCAAATATACTCGTTTTCCACCAATAGTCGGCTCAGTATGAGCTGATTTTATGTGTGTTTAAGCGTGTTTTGAGCCGATTGAACCAATGAACCTTGCGGCTTCCGGATACGGATAATCGGATGGAAAGACGGTTGAAATGAATATATGTAATAAGGTATAAAGAGATAATGATGAATATTCTAAGAATCCTCTCACGCTTCTTCAGTAAATACATGGCTGCCATCGTCATCGCCATGGCCGTGTTGGCTTTCCTGTTCCCTGGTGCAATCGGTTTTATCAAGACGAGCTACATCAACACCCTGTTGGGTGTCGTCATGTTCGGCATGGGACTGACCCTGAAGCCAAGCGATTTCCGCATTGTCTTCAGTCACCCGAAAGACGTGGTGATAGGAGCTGTGACCCAATTCACCATCATGCCCCTGCTGGCTTATCTGCTGACAGTGGCGTTCCGGCTTTCGCCGGAGCTGACGGTAGGTGTAATCTTGGTCGGCACTTGCCCGGGCGGCACCTCCTCCAATGTGATGACCTATCTGTCGAAGGGCGACGTGGCTTTGTCTGTGGGCATGACAGCAGTCTCCACGGTTTTGGCACCCGTGATGACACCCCTGCTGACTTATCTCTATGCCGGGCAGACGGTCGACGTGGACATGCTCTCCATGTTCCTCTCCATCATACAGGTCGTCATCGTGCCTATCGTGTTGGGCTTCCTTATTAATCACTACTTCTCCCGCTTTGCCGAACGGGCGGTGGCGATTCTGCCGTTGGTCTCTACCTTGGCCATTGTCGCCATTGTGGGAGCGGTGGTCAGTGCCTGTGCCGCCAAGTTGATGAGCTGTGGACTGCTGATTTTCTGCATCGTGGTGCTGCACAATGTGTTGGGCTATGCGTTAGGCTATGCGGCTGCCAAGCTGATGAGGATGGATGTCACGAAATGCCGTGCCGTCTCCATTGAGGTCGGCATGCAGAACTCCGGCTTGGCTACTTCCTTGGCGGCCGTCCACTTTGCCCAATATCCGTTGGCTACCATTCCCGGTGCGGTGTTCAGCGTGTGGCACAACGTGTCGGGTGCCATCCTCGCCAATATCTTCCTCCGTCAGTCGGAACGAAAGGCGAAAGACGGCGTGAAACAGGCGGATAGTGCCGCCATTTCCAATTAAGGAGCGTTTAAGGATTCTTGACGAATAATGTTAAAGTTGAGTGAATATTTGGTAGTTACGGGACGGGTAGCTATTTTTACCCAGTCAATATTTACCTCGTGAATAAAACTAGAGGAAAGTGTTGACATACATTTGATAATGGCGTAACTAACGTTTTGTTTTGACGCATCTGAACTTCGCAAATTCAACCGCTTGTCAAAAACAAAGCAATGGGGACGCTTCACAAAGGGTGTAATGTGTACATCTTTAAGCTGATTTCCGGTGACTCCCCGTCATCGGAAATCTCGGAATATAGATTATATACTTACACAATACGTGGGGCTTTCAACATTGCTCGTTCCGACAAGCAGGGCAATGCGAAGGCCTAGATGCGTGGGACGGGCGAAGATATGGCTCCACGCTTTTTATTTTATGTATCCTTAATCTTGAATTGATAACGGCCGAACCTTGGAGCCATAGGCATTTCTGTTAAAACCATGCGCCTTGCACGGCAAGCGTCCATGCTTTTGACGGAAGAAGCTAATTTGAGGTAACAAGGATGAACGCCTGCGCACTCAGTCTACTGATTATCTTCTCTCTTTTCGGATACAGCATCGTGTCCGGCCAGGAGCGTCGTGCGCGGATGCGGGTGATTTTCCGGATGGGTAGCAGCACCGTAGAACACGATTTGGAAGACAATGCCAATATTTTGTCGGACATCCTGTCAATCCTTGAGGGGAGAGACAGCACCGCATGCATCACGAACGTCCGTATTTCGGGCTATGCGTCGCCCGATGGTGGTGACAGCCACAACAAACGGTTGTCGGCGGCACGCGTTCACGCACTCGAAGCGTATCTCCGCGAAAGAGTGACCCTCGCCGACAGCGTGATAGAACGACACAATGGCGGCATCGCCTGGGAACAGCTCGCCGAATTAGTGGAGAAGTCGGACATGTCGCATAAGGAAGAGGTGCTGCACGTGTTGCGCAACGTGCCCGAATATACCTACAACAAACACAATCAGCTCATCGATAGCCGCAAGAAGCAGGTAATGGACCTACAATGGGGTCGCACGTGGCACTATCTGAGCGACCGATACTTCCCGTTATTGCGCAATGCCGACATCGTCATTGCGACAACCGTGCGTGAAAAGAAGCTCCGGGAGCCGGAAACCGGCAATGGAGGGAGTTCCGTTGATATAGCCCTCCCTCCCGGGCTTCCTAACGCAAGGGAAGAACAACCGCTGCCCGAGCCGGACGGTTCGGAAGAAAGCTTTCCCAAATTCTCCGTGAAGACGAACCTGCTCTACGACGCACTGGCCGTGCCGAATCTGGGCGTGGAGTTTTGCCTGGGTGAGGTGTGGAGCCTTGCCGCTAACTGGATGTATGGACGGTGGAGCATGGACAACCACCGCCGCTACCTGTTCCTCTACGGAGGAGACTTGGCTCTGCGCAGATGGTTTGGAAAGCGTGAAAGACCGTTCACGGGACACCATGCGGGAGTGTACGGACAACTCTTCACCTACGATTTCAGGTGGGGCGACAAGGGATATATAGGTGGCAAACCCAATGGTGCGCTTTGGGAAGGGTTTAACTACGTGGTGGGTGTGGAGTATGGCTACTCGTTGCCCGTGGCGAAACGGTTGAATCTCGACTTCACGGTCGGTGCAGGTTACTGGGGTGGAACATATTATCAGTACGTTCCGCAGGACGGGCATCCCGTGTGGCAGGCCACAAAGAGCCGACGCTGGTTCGGACCCACCAAGGCGGAGGTCTCCTTGGTCTGGTATCCCGAATGGAGGAAAAGGAGAAAACAGGATAAGACGGGAGGCAAAAAAACTAAGAACAAGAAGGAACACGACGCATTGATGTACGGATTGCTGATGGGATGTATGCTCATGCTCTTTCCGTCGTGCGAGCTACGGGGCTTGTGCTACACCCACGACGAGCATGCGCTGAAGTCCGACGTGCTCATCGAAGCGGCGTACGCAAGGGAGTGGCACTACACCTATGAGGGCGGCACGGACTGGAAGAACTACCCCACATGGACGGAAACGTTCGGCATGGAGTACGACGCGATGCGTCCCGATGTCCCCGAGGGACTGCGCGTGCAGACATACCGAGTGGACGGAACGGGTAGCATGGTCAACCTCCCGCCGAGTGGAGGAATCGTAAACCTGCGGCTGGGCGAACAGTCCCTCTTGTTCTACAACAACGACACGGAGTACATCGTGTTCAGCGGAACGGACGCTTTCGCTTCCGCCAAGGCTACCACACGTACCCGCACGCGTTCCTCCTATTTCGGAAGTCCCTATCTGGAGAGCCGGGAGGCAACGGTAGCTCCGCCCGACATGCTCTACGGGGCTTACGTGGAGTCGCTCACGGTCAACGGCGTGGTGGAAACCGTTAAACTGCCGGTGACCATGCACCCGTTGGTATACACCTACTTAGTGCGCTACGAGTTTAGCCACGGACTGGAACACGTGGCGTTGGCTCGCGGTGCGCTTGCGGGGATGGCGGAGGCCGTGTGGCTCAACAGCGGACGCACCTCGGACGAGTCAGCCACGTTGCTCTACGACTGCACCCTGCAAGAGTTCGGGGCGCAGGCCGTAGTCAAGTCTTTCGGTGTGCCGGACTTCCCCAACGAGCGTTACCGGACAAGGAACGGGCGCAAGTATGCGCTCAACCTGGAGGTGAAACTGAGGAACGGGAAGGTCAAGACCTTCGACTTTGATGTCACCGACCAGTTGGCGGTGCAGCCGCAAGGCGGTGTCATCGTCGTGCGCGACATCGTAATCACCGACGAAGAGGGGAAGGAGGGAGGCTCCGGTTTTGATGTCAACGTGGACGACTGGGGCGACTACGAGGATGTCGACATTCAGCTTTGATTTTATAGACTAACATAGAGACTAATAGCATAATATATTAATAACAAGAGACTAACAACAAGATTACTTACTTTCTAAATTCTTACTACAATGAAAAAACTTTCTTTATTATTGGGCTTCGCCGCAGTTGTTATGTTTACAGGGTGCGGCAACGATGAGACCATGGAGATGGCACAACAGCAGGCCATCGGTTTCTCTTCTTTCGTGAACAAGAGTACAAAAGCTGTCACGGATGTCACAACCTCCAACATTGGAACGGTCTGGGTGTATGGTTGGAGGGATGATGACGTGCTCTTCAACAAGCAGTTGGTAACAGTTTCTTCTGCCGGTGCAGGTTCTTACACCCCTGAGAAGTATTGGGAACCCTCGCACACTTACGTTTTTGAGTCTATTGCGCCCGAACCCGGGACGAGCGGCGTTACGTTCACGGCAGCCAAGACTGGCGGTAAAGTTGAGTTTGTGAACAATGCGACGACGGACCTCGTATATGCGAAGCCTGTCACCCAAACAACCGGTGCGACAATTACTACCAAGCCTGGAGCCGTAGGCTTCACGTTCGGACACCTGCTCTCACGCGTGAAATTCACGTTCAAGAATGTGCTTGAGGCTTCCTCCAACGCCAAGATTACCATATCGGACGTGAAAATCACCAATGCCTACAAGAACGGTGAAATCACGCCCAATGCAGCGGCTGCAACATGGACAGTAACAAGTAAAGACCTTGAGGTTGGTTTTGCCCCCAGTAGCACGGATGCGTTAAAGGATATTGTTCCAAACGGTACAGGTGATACGGAGCACATGTATCTCATTCCGACAACCGCTGAGTATACCGTGACTTTCAACTTCAAGTTGGACCAGGCTGGAGTGATCTCCAATTATAGTCGTACGGCAACCATTACCTCGATGACAATGGAGAGTGGCAAGAGCTACAATTTCATTGCGGAAGTAGGTCTGTATCCTATCGTATTTACCGTAGGGGTTACTGAATGGGATGCTTTCTCGGACAAAACTGGTGTAACCGTAGAATAAAAGCTTCATAACAAGTCTACAACAGAGAAGCCGTCGGCTCTGAGGACACGAGCCGATTGACTATTGGGCGTAAGGGGTGAACGGCAACGTTTACCCACTTACTGCCCTCAGTGGTTCGGACAAGAAACGAAAATCAAAACAGGACACAATGGAAGGACGTGACAGAAAACGGAGATTTGCGGCAAGCGGTCTGATGGCCGCGCTGCTGTGCCTCCCGTTGCTCTCTTGCGGTGACGGGGAGGCTTTCGGGTACGACCCGTCGGAGGAAGAACGCGACAATATCTGCTTCAGCATCTCCGACGGCATCCGTCCGTCGATGGACGGCGGTGACGGGGTGGCGACACGCGGTATACCCGTTACGGAGAGTAACTTTCACAACTCCTTTCATGTACTGGCCTACCGAACCACAAACGGCACGCTTGCCGAACGGTTCTTCATGGACGTGGATGCCACGAAGGACGGAAGCGGCATCTGGAACACCTCAACGACGTACTATTGGCCGGGAGCGGAGCATTCGCTCAAATTCTACGCGTGGGCACCGGCGGACGTGTTCACTTCCGTGCCTACCACGTCCGCAAGCACGATGCTCGGGTACACCGTTCCGGATAAGGTCGCCGGACAGAAAGACCTCGTGGTGGCTGTGACGGGTGACGTAAGCGGCAACAGCAACAGTGCGGTGCCGCTCACGTTCAAACACGTCTGCACCGCCGTCAGCTTTCAGGTCGGTAGCCGGATACAGCCAGGCATCATCAAGAGCGTGGCGCTGAAGGGCGTAAAGAGTGTGGGAACTTACGATATGGCTACCGAAACCTGGACTTTGGACGGTACGACGGCGGACTTCTCGCAAGTAATAAGCGTGTCGCTGACTGGTAACGAGACCGAAGGAACGCAGATTACTCCCGCGGGACGTACGTTCATGATGTTGCCGCAGGTGTTGCCTGCCGGAGCCAAGATGGTCGTGGAGTTTGAAAGCAGCGTCACGGGAGAGACCCTTCAGCTGGAAGCCTCTATTGCCGGAGGGGAATGGAAGATGGGCATCCCCATGGTCTACAAGCTCTCCATTACTCCCGAACTGGAGATTGAAGTGCCGACAACGAGTCAGGACGCACACTACATCACGTTCCCTGTGACCGTACACGTGAAGCGGCATACAGGCGACTGGGAGCTGACCTCCAACATGCCGTCCGATGTCTTCTTCACCGCGACAAAGACCAATCTTCAGACACAAGGCTACTGGATTGACGAGGACAAGGGCTCGCCAACCGTAACGGGCACCGGAACAGGAGACTTCACCTACCACGTCTACGTCACGGAGAATGTGACGGATGCAGCCCGTGATATTGAGTTCCAACTGAAGTCGATGGTTAGCGGAGTGACGACCACTCCGGTCACGGCTACTGTCCAACAGCTATGCCCCAGCTGGAATAGCTCGGGTGTAGGGTATGAGCGCATCGAGGAAGAGAGTGGTGGCAACTATCCCTTCGGGTTTAGCTGGGACATGGTGGCAACATTCAACTATTCGAAAATTACCAACTCGGGCTATAACTACTTGAAGAACCAAGCAACTGCCCTCAAAAGCAGCAGTAATGCAAGCTACTATTCCGTAACAACGCCTTCATCATCTACAATCACTGCTACCATAGACTACAAGAACGCCTTTAGTCTTGGGAAAAGCACGACTGACGGTTTGGCCAATACAAAAGAACTGTTTCTGAACCCCAATAAAGAAGGTTTTCAGGATGCTATTGAGTTGGACGAAAAAGTTGATGATATCATCTACATAATTAGTACTTTCACCAGGACTTCCTCCGGCGGAGAATTTCAGACAGCCTCCAACTATGCCGCAAGGATGGCGGTCATGAAGAACAAGTTCACAAAGCAGACACTATCTGACGGAACGGAGGTTCCCAAGATTGCGGAGAGCGACATCAAGTGGTATCTGCCCGCAATAAACGAACAGAGCAGTCTAACGGACGACACCAATCCTTTATCAGGGGATTACTGGAGCTCCACGACCGCTCTCGGCAACAGCGCCTATTCCTACAACGGAAGCTCGGTCAGCACGACGACGCGCCTAACGAACTGCAAGATACGGGCAGCCCGCAGGAAACCATGATGCCAAAACGCAACCAAGCAGTTACCTTGGTGTAGGTAACTGCTTGGTCGTCTGTAACCTATATGGGAAAGCCCAAGTCTTTGACAATCTCTTTTACGACGCTGAGCTTTACGGTTTCCGCATCGCTCTTGTCGTAGAGCAACAAAAGCATAATCTCACCATCGTGTTCTTGCGTAAGAACGTTGTAGGTGATTACCCTTGCTCCACCGGACAATCCTTTGCGTTTTGATTCAATTGCCATCCGTATCTTACGGATTCCTGGCGATAACTCTGTTCCCTGAAGAGGGTTTGCTTGTAGGCTTTCCTTGAACTTCTCCAAGTCTTGTTTGAAACTGGGATACTTCTTGCTGAGGCGTTTGGCTTCTTTGGCAAAGTAGGAGGAAGCGTGGATGCTATAGCTCATCGAGAAGACTGTCTAAGGTTTGAAGTCGACTCTTGTTTTCTATGTGGTCTTTCGCTTCCTGTAGAGCCCCACGGAGTTCGGCTGCGAGGTCTCTCTTGTTGGATACAATATCATCCGTGCTGATTGGGACAATCTTGAAACTACCTGCACGTGACTTTAAAATCACGTGTTCACCAGAGATTGCCTTGTTGAGGTATTTGGTCTGGTTGGTTCTGAAATCTCTTGTGCTGACTACTAACATAGTTGTATACATTAAAGTTCCTGCTGCGAAGATAGTAATTTCTTTTGAATTGGCAACCATTTTGGTAGCCAAAACGCAACCAAGCAGTTGCCTTGGTGTAGGTAACTGCCTGGCTGTCTGTAGTGTATCAGTAATCCTATACTTGTTATCTTAAATTTCGCAGGAATTCTATTTCGATAATCTTCAACGCCTTCCGTCCCGATGATTTTTTCTCATCGTTACGTGCATCCATCTCTTTCACCATACCGAAAGCGTCTTTTGTAGTGCTCTCGCCAACCATGCGTATGGTATAAGTACGTGTCCGCGGAGCGTTATGCAAGGGGATATGCACGAAGCTGAGCGACTTGGGCGTCCAGCCCTCCCACACCTTCACGGAGTCTGCATATACTGCTATGGGATATGACGTAGAACGGAAATCCTTCATTTTCATGCAGATTTCGTCTATCTGCGTTTCCTCCGCGAGCGTATAGCTTACCCATGCACTGTCCGTGCGGCCGACGCTGCTCCAATGCGTGTTCTCGTAGGTGTCATAGCTCTTGGTTACATCGTCACCGCTGCCTGCTTCAGCCGACATGATCGCCACTTCACGCCTCCACGGTATAAACGAAGGTTCCGACGGTGTTTCGCCACGGTCGAGACTTGGCCTCAGCCCGTCCGACGGCATATAGTCAGTCAATCCGTCTATTACTTTTACGCCTGTAGTCGCCAACGTAAGTGTAGCTTCGGGCAAACCTTCAGCCGTAGCCTTGACCGTAACCTTGCCAGCCTTCTCAAGTGAGCGCAGCATGATACGGTTCACTCCACATTCTACCGGAAGTGTGTCGCAAAGCACATGGTTAAGGCGTGCCTTGATTTCTTCTGTAAGCTTATGGCTTTCTCCGGTGGCATCTACGGCTGTGGACTTCAGGGCGGCTTGGTTGGCTGAAACCGTAAGTCCTTTCGTCTTTGCCAATCCGCCACGGTATTCGGCAGAACCGTCTACCGAGAAACGTATCAGACGGTTGTCCAACGGGCAGCGTCTCCCGTCCTTGTCAACAACCTCCACTTGCACCAAAGCCACGTCGTTGCCATCGGCTTTCCATCCTGTCGGGTTCTCTATCGCAGTGAGCTTCAGACTTGCGGGCTTTCCTGCCGTTGCCAGTTCGTAACGGGAAACCTCTTTACCGTCTTTGTCAAACGATACGGCGGTCAACCGATTGCTTTCATACTTTACGTTCTTAAACGTAAACAAGAAACGGTAATCATGGCTTGTCGGCTGAATAGCCTTACCGTCCTGGTAAAGCGCCACGCTGTCTGCATTGCTTACTACGTAGATTGTCGGCACGATGAAGCCCGGTTCATAGTTCCAATGCCCTACAATATAAGTACGCGGCTTCAGGTCGTCCACCCATCCGTCCCACATGACTTGATGGGCGAAATAAGCATCCTTGGGTACGCGCATCGGGTCGACCACGCCGCTCACGCGATAATTGTCGGCCGAGCGTCCGTGGCTTTGCGTGTCGCTGAATATTATCTTGGCACCGCCCGAGTTAACCTTTGTACCGCTACCGGGGCGTTCAAGCCAGTAGTCGTACCACCTGCGTACAAGTTCGGCTACAAATTCGTCGTTGTTATGGTTATAGGCCGTAGCTGGAGCATTGCGGTAAAGCGGCCCGTCGCCTTCCTTGTGAAAAGGATAGCTCCATGAATTCCAATACCACCTTAGAGCCTCGTCACGGCAGTATTCCATCATCCACATCGGCTTGGTATCGCTTTTGTTGACGTAAAGCATCTCGCCGCCGTATTCAGCTTCTGGCTGGTCGAGCATCTCCCTTGAACCTGCGGCCCTGCCTCCGTAGGGGTCGTACTGGTTACGTAGCGCCTTCATCTCACGCATGTGCTGGGCTGACACCTTCTGATTGCCACTTTCGTAAAAAAGTATACTGGGATTGTTGCGGTTATATATTATGGCGTCACGCATCAGCTCAAGCCGTTGCGTCCACCTGCGTCCCGTCGCGTCCCGTTCGGAATCACCGGCAGGCATTGCCTGTATCAGTCCCACGCGGTCACACGACTCAACGTCCTGTTTCCACGGCGTGGTATGCATCCAACGTACCAGATTGCCGCCGCTTTTTACAAGCAAGTCATTACTGTAGTCACTCAGCCATGCCGGAACGCTCATACCTACGCCCGGCCATTCGTTGCTGCTGCGCTGGGCGTAACCGTGTACCATTATCACACGGTCATTGAGGTAAATCATGCCGTTCTTGAATTCCGTCTTGCGGAAGCCCGTGGTCGTAGTCACAACGTCATCGCCCACGATGGTTTTCACCTTGTAAAGATAGCCGTAGCCCCAACTCCAGAAGTGTAATCCGCCTACGCGCTTTTCGGCTTTCAACGTAGCGGTAGAATGGGCAGGAATAACAAAATCCCCACCGCCGAAACGAGCTATCTCACGACCGTCAAGTTCCTCTACCACGACAGTATAACTGCGTGTCACGTCCTTGTCCGTCTCGTTCTTGACTTGGCTCTCCGCATGGATTGTTGCGGAACGTCCGGGTACATCATAATTTGTAGCGTAGATATACACTCCAGTCGTACCAAGGTTGTTGAACAACGGCAGGGTCTGATACACCTTGCCGGTTACGTGCAGCCAGACATTTTTAGGCAATCCGCCGTAGTTCACATTGAAAGCCTTGTTGTGCCATTGTATCGGCGAACCTGTCGCCTTCTCCCGATAATCCCAGTCATTATCCGTTTTAACGGCTATTTCATTCTTTCCTTTCTTCAAATACGGAGTCATATCGAAGCCAAAAGCCATCACTCCATTTTCGCAGAGTCCGAGCTTCTTTCCGTTAAGCCAGACTTCAGCGGCTTGGCGCGCTCCCTCAAACTCGATAAAGACCTTCTTCCCTTCGGCAGAATCCGGCAGGCGGAATGTCTTGCGATACCAGACAACGCCGGTAGTCGTTTCAAACGTACTGAGCCTGAAAGCCTCATCCTCATTCCAGGCATGAGGCAATGTTACGGTACCTTTCCTGTCGCCAATCCTCCAATCGGAATTGAAGTTGTACTTATCACGCGTCTTGCCTGCCAATGCCAATTCATTGTTTACACCTTCGGCCTCGGCGTAAATATACCCAAGGCACATAACCAACAGGCTAAAAACAAATCTCATCTTATTTCTCATCATATTCGCATAGTTAGATATCAGTTACCGTCCGGTTTTGTAGTGTCTCCCAATGGAGCGGGATACCATTTGAAATCATTGAAATCATCAGGACTTGCCGGATTGTAATCCTTCCAGTCTTCACGAAGCCCTTTCACTACATCCATTCCTATCTGCTTCATCTCGACCACAACCATTTTTGCTACTTCATAGGCCCCGTATGGATTAAAGTGGGTGTTGTCAGCCAAGTCCTGAGCCTGCCCGGAGAACGTGCCGGCAGGGTAATGCACAAGCGCACGTTTGCTGTCTTCAAATCCGAGTGCCTCGAAGAAAGTCCGGGTCATGTCGTGCAATTCTATCACAGGGACGTTCTCACGCCGCGCAACATCCCTCATGGCATCCGGATAATCCCCATGCGTTTCAACTATCTTTGTATTGTCTTCATTCCATCTTCGCCGTTGCGTGGGTGTTACAAAGACAATTATTCCACCTTTTGAACGGACTATGTCTATAAATCTTTTCAGATTATACTGAAAACTATACCAAGCTCCGGCTCCCGCGGATTTTTCTTTTTGGTCGTTATGCCCGAACTCGCATAACACGTAGTCACCGGGGCGCATCATGGAAACAATCTTGTCAAGTCTGTTCCCGCTTAGAAAACTGCCGGCGGAAAGTCCGCTTTCAGCGTGGTTGGATATGGACACGGTAGCGTCAAACCACCGTGTAACCATTTGTCCCCAACTTGCATAAGGTTCATTGTTCTGGTCAACAACCGTTGAATTGCCACAGAGGAATACCGTCCGTACGGTTGTATCGGGTTCAATCGTTATGGACTCCACTGCCGGTTGTTCGCCGTTAAACTCCAGTGTCAAACGGTTGTCCCAGTTTAAGTATGCTTTTTCACGTTGTTTTAACCTTACTTTCTTCTCCTTGTTTATATAGGGGGAACGTTTGTTTACAATAAAAGAAAACGTCTTGAATTCCCTCTTCTCCGTCTTGCAATTTTCCACCATTAGTCTACGGGATTCAGCCCTGACGGTTGTTGTTGACGGATGCTTTTTAGACCCAAGCCTTACAGTCACCCTATAATTACCGTCGGGAACTTTCAGTGAAAAATAAAAAGGACCGTCGTTTTCTTTGCTGTTCACATTTACATCATATCCATAACCGATGGAATCCGTGTAAACAGGTTGCTGGCGTGTCAAGTCAAAATGCCATGGGGCGGCCTGCGCCAATGCTGTGAATGGACAGACCGACACAAACGCTAAGATAAACAAATTTATAAGTCTCATAATTAAATTTTACGCATGTTGATATTCAATGTTGATTATAGTCTCCTGGTTTCATGTTGCAATATTAGCACTTATTACTTCTTCAGCACATGGAAAAACGTACCATTGTCTGTATTTTTGTACAAAACAACGGGAAACTTGCACTATTGGCAAACACTAAAACCTTGGAGCCAGTCTGAAACCCGGTGGCGATTATTCGGTTTACCGACCGTTTACCAACCGTTAACCAGCCGTTGAAAAACCAACGGTCTATGGAATCATATTCCGTCCGTTCGGGGAGATACACCTTACGTGTGTCCACGTAAGTACTTACGTTGCCCGATGAAAGTACTTACGTTGGCTCATGTAAGTACTTACGTTGACAGGTGCAACCGCTTCCTGATTTCCTGCACACTTTCTTTCTTTATTTACCGAAACTGTAGACACATTAAGCCGGGATGAAATCGCCACCGGGTCTTACGAAATTTCACCAGATATCGGGGGCTGACCCGTGGGAGGTCGGAAAACAAAAGTAGGAGAAAAACTACCCCGTCTTTCTCCTACTCGATTTTTCCATTTGTTTGAGTGATCCGCTTGGGGCTCGAACCCAAGACCCCAACATTAAAAGTGTTGTGCTCTACCAGCTGAGCTAGCGAATCAATCCTCTTTACTTTAAGCGGGTGCAAAGATACGGACAATTTCTGAAACGCCAAACAATTTGAGGAGATTTTCTTTTGAATCTTCCGAGCCCCTCTATTCGGCTCGAAGCCTCAAACCCTCAATCCATCAAACACAAAGCCTCCTCTTCGTTCCGCCCCCAAAGACTATGGGCGGAAAGGAGAGGAGACCGATGCCCGTAAACAGTTCTCTTCCTTTCGGGCTCACCCTGTTATTTCACTTGGATAACCAAGTAGCGGGATACGCTCCAGAACTCGTTGGGCTTGGTGATGTTGAGCACATACTGTCCCTTGGCGTCTTTCACCAACTCGTAAGAACCTTCCGGATGGGTGGTCAACAGCTTGGCTCCCTTGGAGAAGAGTTCGATGGTTTTGTCCTTACGGATGTCAATCTGCGTGAAGTAGCCCTTGTTGAACTCGCTGCTCTTCAGCACGTCGCCACTCTTCAGAATCTTCTGTTGCTTGAGCTCGGTCTTTGTGCCGAATACAAACCAGGCGGCGTTGAGAGCCTTGTCCTGAGCCTCTACGGTCTTCGACTGAGCCTCGTTCTCCGCCGAGAGGGTCTCCACGTCAGTGGTCAGACCATCAATGGCATCGTCCAGCTCAGCGATGCGGATGTTCTTGGCTGCCAGTTCTTCCTGCAGCGACTTTATCTGCAAGGTCTTCTCTTCCAGCTGTGCCTGCAGGTTTGCGATGGCTTTCTTCAGCTGGGCGGAGTTGTAGGTGCTGTTTTTCAACTGTTTCTGTAGCTTGGCAATCTGCTCCCTGTTGTCGGCCATTGTCTTGGCGATGAACTCCAGGTCGTCCTTTATCTTCTGCGTAGGGGAAACACCCTCGCCGGATTGGGCCTGTAGGTCAACACGATTCTCGGCCTCGTTTATCGCTTGGAATCCTTCCTGTATCTCATTGAAGGTTCCCATAATCTGGTCAAGTTCGATATTGCGCTCTGACAGAGCCAGCATCAACGAGTCGTTTTCGGCTTTCAGCGCAGACTTTCCGCCGCCCATGTCGCAAGAGGCGAACGATGCGGCAACACACAACGTCAATAAAGCTAACTTTTTCATATGCAAAACTTTTAAGTGAAAAATGTTTGTTATATCTGTTCTCAATTAGGATGTTTCTACTCTTCTTCCTCGTCCGCTTCAGGCCGGTTTCTTCCTTTCCCCTTGCGGGAGGGGACGGAGGAGGGCGCTCCAGCCAACACGATGACGATTTCTCCACGGGGCTCCACTTCGGTGAAGTGGTTCACCACCTCCTGCAGGGTTCCCCGCACGCTCTCTTCGTGTACCTTGGAGATTTCACGGCAAACCGACACTTGACGGTCCGCCCCGAAATACTCGATGAACTGCGTCAAGGTCTTGACCAGGCGGTAAGGAGATTCATAGAAGACCATGGTGCGCGTCTCGCCCTGCAGCTGCGCCAAGTGGGTAGCGCGCCCTTTCTTCTGAGGAAGGAAACCCTCGAAGCAGAAACGCTCGTTGGGCAAACCGGAAGAGACCAAGGCGGGGACAAAAGCCGTTGCGCCGGGCAGGCACTGTACCTCGATGCCGTTGCGCACGCACTCGCGCACTACCAGGAAACCCGGGTCGGAGATGGCCGGTGTGCCGGCATCGGAAACCAGAGCCACCGTGTCGCCACCCTTGATGCGGTTGACCACGCTCTCCACCGTCTGGTGCTCGTTGAACTTGTGGTGCGACTGCATGGCGTTCTTTATGTCGAAATGCTTCAACAATATCCCGGAAGTCCGCGTATCTTCTGCAAGAATCAGATCCGCTTCCTTCAGCACCCGGATGGCGCGGAGAGTCATGTCCTCCAGGTTGCCTACCGGTGTCGGTACTACGTATAACATTCCCATAATCGGCCTTTCTGCTATAGTTTCAAAGCAAAAGTAACGCAAAAATGAGTTCAGTCGCCCAATCGCCGCCATTTTTAACAGCTCTTATACATTATTTAAACCAAAAGACATATAAAGGGCGGCGTGAAGTGCCTATAGGGTGTGGTTATTTGTTATTTTTCGACAAAACTTTTTGAGAGAGAGAGGCTTTTGAGTAAATTTGCCCCCGATTTTGAATGATTGGCTCTGTGTCTTTGCATCCGTTAGTGGCTTTGCAACAGCGGGATGCACCGACGGACACGGCTGAGAATGCGATTACTAATATCTATAATAAACAAAAAGATGAGTTTAAGAATTGTTGTATTGGCTAAACAAGTACCCGATACCAGAAATGTGGGAAAGGATGCCATGACTGCGGAGGGAACGGTGAACCGTGCCGCTCTGCCGGCGATATTCAATCCCGAGGATTTGAACGCATTGGAACAGGCTTTGCGCCTGAAAGACCAATATCCGGGCTCTACCGTCACGCTGCTGACTATGGGACCGGGAAGAGCGGCCGAGATAATCAGAGAGGGTCTCTTCCGCGGAGCGGACTGTGGCTACCTGCTCACCAGCCGCAACTTTGCCGGTGCCGACACACTGGCGACCTCATACGCCCTGGCGACTGCCATCCGTAAGATTAAGGACTACGACATCATCCTCGGAGGCCGTCAGGCCATCGACGGAGATACGGCTCAGGTGGGACCGCAGGTGGCGGAGAAGTTGGGACTGGCCCAGATTACCTATGCCGAAGAGATTCTGAAGGTGGCAGACGGTCGCGTCACCGTGAAACGCCACATCGACGGTGGCGTGGAGACCGTTGAGGGTCCGTTGCCTATCGTCATCACCGTCAACGGTTCGGCAGCTCCTTGCCGTCCGCGCAACGCCAAATTGGTGCAGAAGTACAAACGCGCCCTCGGTGTACAGGAGAAAGCCTCCATCACCAAAGAAGGTGACGCGCTGCCCTATGCCGACCTCTATGAGAAGTATCCTTACCTCAACATTGTGGAGTGGGGAACCGACGAAGTGGAGGCAGACCTCGCGCAGTGCGGTCTGTCGGGCTCGCCCACCAAGGTGAAAGCCGTGCAGAACATCGTGTTCCAGGCCAAGGAGAGCCGCACGATGACCGGTTCGGACAAGGACGTGGAAGATTTGATTGTAGAACTGTTAGCTAACCACACTATCGGATAAAGAATTATGAACAACGTATTTGTATATTGTGAGATTGAAGGCACTACGGTTGCCGACGTAAGTCTCGAACTGTTAACCAAAGGCCGTAAGTTAGCGAATCAGTTAGGTTGCCAACTGGAAGCCATCGCCGCCGGAAACGGTCTGGAGGGAGTAGAGAAGCAGGTGATGCCCTATGGAGTGGACGTGCTCCACGTGTTCGACGCACCGGGTCTGTTCCCTTACACCTCGTTGCCCCACGCTTCGATTCTGATTAACCTCTTCAAGGAAGAGAAACCGCAAATCTGCCTCATGGGCGCTACCGTTATCGGTCGTGACCTCGGGCCGCGCGTATCCTCTGCCCTGACAAGCGGATTGACAGCCGACTGTACCTCACTCGAAATCGGTTCGCACGAAGACAAAAAGGCCGGCAAGACCTACGAGAACCTGCTCTATCAGATTCGTCCCGCCTTCGGTGGCAACATCGTGGCTACCATCGTCAACCCCGAACACCGCCCGCAGATGGCTACCGTGCGCGAGGGAGTGATGAAGAAGGAAATCCTCGACGCCAACTATAAGGGAGCCGTCGTGAAGCACGACGTGGCCAAGTACGTGCCCGAGACGGACTACGTGGTGAAGGTCATCGACCGTCACGTGGAGAAAGCCAAACACAACCTCAAGGGTGCGCCCATCGTGGTAGCCGGAGGCTACGGCATGGGTTCCAAAGAGGGTTTCGACATGTTGTTCGAACTGGCCAAGGAGCTCCATGCGGAGGTAGGTGCCAGCCGTGCAGCTGTGGACGCTGGCTTCGTTGACCACGACCGCCAAATCGGCCAGACGGGTGTCACCGTTCGTCCGAAGCTCTACATCGCCTGTGGCATCAGCGGACAAATCCAACACATTGCCGGAATGCAGGAGAGCGGAATCATCATCTCCATCAACAACGACCCCAACGCACCGATCAACACCATCGCTGACTACGTCATCAATGGCAACGTGGAAGAGGTCGTTCCCAAGATGATCAAGTATTATAAGTCTCACAGCAAGTAATTTGGTTTAAAGAAAATGGCAAACTTTTATAAAGACATACCGGAACTCAAGTATCACTTGAACAATCCGATGATGAAGCGCATCTGCGAACTGAAAGAGCGCGAATACAGAGATAAAGGCGAGTTCGACTACGCCCCCGTGGACTTCGAGGACGCAATGGACTCTTACGATAAGGTACTGGAGATTACCGGTGAGATAAGCGGTGAAATCATCGCCCCCAACGCCGAGGGCGTGGATGCCGAAGGTCCTCACTGCGCCAACGGACGCGTGCAGTACGCTTCCGGTACGGTGCAGAACCTCGATGCCATGGTGAAGGCCGGACTCAACGGAATGACCATGCCGCGACGCTTTGGCGGACTCAACTTCCCCATCACGCCGTACACCATGTGTGCCGAGGTGGTGGCTGCCGCCGATGCCGGATTTGGTAACATCTGGTCGTTGCAGGACTGCATCGAGACGCTCTATGAGTTTGGCAACGAAGACCAGCACAGCCGCTTCATCCCGCGCGTCTGCGCCGGTGAGACCATGTCCATGGACCTGACCGAGCCGGATGCCGGCTCCGACCTGCAGAGCGTGATGCTGAAGGCTACCTTCGACGAGAAAGAGAACTGCTGGCGACTGAACGGTGTGAAGCGGTTCATCACCAACGGTGATGCCGACATCCACCTCGTGCTCGCACGTTCCGAAGAGGGCACGCGCGACGGCCGCGGACTCTCCATGTTCATCTACGACAAGAACCAGGGCGGTGTCAACGTGCGCCGTATCGAGAACAAGCTCGGTATCCACGGTTCTCCCACCTGCGAGCTGGTCTACAAGAACGCCAAGGCAGAACTTTGCGGCGACCGCAAATTGGGACTTATCAAATACGTGATGGCGCTGATGAACGGTGCCCGTCTGGGTATCGCCGCTCAGTCCGTAGGTCTGTCACAGGCTGCCTACAACGAGGGTTTGGCTTACGCCAAAGACCGTAAGCAGTTTGGCAAGGCCATCATCGAGTTCCCCGCAGTCTACGACATGCTCTCGCTGATGAAAGCCAAGCTCGATGCCGGCCGTGCGCTGCTCTACCAAACCTCACGTTACGTGGATATCTACAAAGCCTTGGACGACATCGCCCGTGAGCGCAAACTCACGCCCGAGGAGCGTCAGGAGCAGAAGACCTACGCCAAGCTGGCCGATGCCTTCACTCCGTTGGCAAAGGGTATGAACTCCGAATACGCCAACCAGAACGCTTACGACTGCATCCAGATTCATGGCGGTTCCGGCTTCATGTTGGAGTACGCTTGCCAGCGCATCTACCGCGATGCCCGCATCACCTCCATCTACGAAGGAACGACGCAGCTGCAGACCGTGGCTGCTATCCGCTACGTGACCAACGGCTCTTACGCCGCCACGTTGCACGACTTCGAGCAGAAGCCCTGCAGCGAGGAGATGCAGCCGCTGATGGACCGCGTGAAGGAGATGACCGCCAAGTTCGAGGCTTGCACCAACCAGGTGAAGGAAGCCCAGAACCAGGAACTGCTCGACTTCGTAGCCCGCAAACTCTATGAGATGGCTGCCGTCTGCGTCATGTCGCACCTGATTATCCAGGATGCCACCAACGCACCCGAGATGTTCAGCAAGTCCGCCCGCATCTACGTCAACTACGCTGAGGCCGAGGTGGAGAAGCACTTCAACTTCATCCGTAAGATGAACGCTGACAACTTGAGCGATTACCGCCGATAAGCCGATTGTCGTTTTTACGATCATAACACAGAAAGGGCTGCCTCCCCACGGAGGCAGCCCTTTCTGTGTCAAGTGAACTGTTATCGAGTGAATAGCTTCGGTCGACCTATTATCGACCGAACATTCTTCACTTCATCAGATGCTCCTTGAAGAAATCCGCGAGGAGCGTGCAGAGGTGCAGACGCGTGTTGCCACCGTAGATGCTGTGGTTGCGGTTGGCGTAGACCTGCATGCGGAACTGCACGCCGGCCTGCACGAGTGCCTCGCTATACTCTACCGTGTTGCGGAAGTGGACGTTGTCGTCCGCCATGCCGTGTACCAACAGCAGGTTGCCGTGGAGCTTGTCGATGCGGTTCATGGGCGATGAGGCCGTATAGCCATCGGCGTTCTCCTTGGGCGTACGCATGAAACGCTCCGTGTACACGGAGTCGTAGAACCGCCAGTCGGTAGGCGGTGCGACGGCAACGCCGCAAGCGAACACGGGCGTGCCCTCACTCATGGACATCAGCGTGTTGTAGCCTCCGTAGCTCCATCCCCAAATGCCGATGGCGGACGGGTCAACGTAGGGGAGCGAACCCAAGTATTTGGCAGCCTCCACCTGGTCCTGTGCCTCCTTCACGCCGATGCGCAGGTAGGTGCATTTCTCGAAGTCCGCGCCACGGCCGCCCGTTCCGCGTCCGTCCACACAGGCCACGATGAAGCCTTCCTGTGCCAGGTACGACTCCCAAATCGCTCCTTCGGCATACAAGCCGAGATTCCAACTGTCGAGCACCTGTTGCGAACCCGGCCCGCTGTATTGGTACATCACGACCGGATACTTCCGGTTGGCGTTGAAGTCCGCCGGCTTCACCATCCATCCGTTCAGTTGCGTGCCGTCCGACGTGGTGAAGCGGAACAGCTCCTTCCGTGCCATGGGCAGCTGGCCGAGCCTTGCCTTCAGTTCGTGGTTGTCCACCAGCGTGGTGAGCGTCTTGCCCGTTTGGTCGTTCAGCGTGTAGACGGGCGGCGTGTCGAGGTTGGTGAAGGTGTTCATGAAGTAGCGGAAGTTCTTGCTGAAAATCGTGTGGTTGGAACCCTCCCGTTGCGTCAGCTTCGTCTTCCGTCCCTTGGCATCCACCTTGTAGGCGGCGTTGCGTAGCTCACTGCCCTCATTGCTCTCGTAGTAGAAAGTGTTCGTGGCCTCGTTCCAGCCGATGAACGTCGTCACTTCGTAGTCGCCCTTGGTAATCTGTTTCACCAAGTTGCCGGTGAGCGTGTAGAGGTAGAGGTGGTTGAATCCGTCGCGCTCGCTCTGCAACACGAAGTGGTTGGTGTAGAACCGGATGTCGCTGTAGGCCTGCTCCTTGACGTACTGTGGCGCTTCGTCGCGCACGATGAGCTTGCAGAGGGTGGAGCGTGGGTTGGCCATGTAGATGTCGAAGCGGTTCTGATGGCGGTTGAGCGTCAGGATAGCCAGCTTCTCGGGGTCGGACGTGAACTTGATGCGCGGGATGTAGCCGTCGGCATCCAACGGGAGGTCCATCTTGCGCGTCACCTTGCTCTTGATGTCGAACGTGTGTACCGTGACGGTGGCGTTGCGTTGTCCGGCGATGGGGTACTTGTAGCTGTAGGCACCCGGATATTCGTCGTACTGCGGCATGGCCGGAGCCATTCCTTTATATAAGGGGAAGGAGAACATCGGCACCTGCGACTCGTCGAAGCGGATGAAGGCAATCATCTTACTGTCCGCGCTGAAGTCGAACGCCCGGTTGTAGCCGAACTCCTCCTCGTTGACCCAGTCGGGGATGCCGTTGAGCACCTCGTTGAACTTTCCGTCCGTGGTCACCTGCGACTCGCTGTTGTTGAACAGCAGCTTCACCAAGAAGAGGTTGTTGTCGCGCACGAAGGCGATGTTGTTGCCGTCCGGCGAGAAGAGCGGCACCTGCTGCGGCCCGTTGGCGGAGAGCGGTTCCAGCGTGTTGTTCTTCACCGTGTAGATGTAGTACCGGGCGGTGAACGAACGGCGGTAAATCGCCTTCGTCTCCGTCTGTATGAGGATACGGCTCTCGTCCGGTGACAGGATGTATCCTTCAATCCGCTCTATCTTGTGGTTGCGTGCTTTGTCTGCGTCGAACAGCACGCCCTCCTCTTTACCTGTGCGGAACGAATAGGTGACGATGCGTTTGCCGTCGGCACTGATTTGCGCATAGTGCTCACCGTCGTTGAGCGGGTTCACGCCATAGATGCGTTGCGAGCGGTAAGCTCCGCCGGTAATGTCTCTCAGTTGCAGCTTGTCCGCCGCGAGGCTCGTCAGCGAGGCTGCGAGCAGGCACACGGCCAACAGAAGAATTGATTTTTTCATATGAATGGTCTTTTTGTTATTGATGCAAAAGTAATAATTTTTACATTATCTTTGTGCGTTGGATTAGAAAACGAATGAAGGAGATGAGTGAAGAGACGAAACCGCTATACAATGAGTTCAATGCGTTCCTGAAACGGTACTTTGACTGTAAGGTTCAGAAGATTTCGCTGAACGCCGGTTTCTCGTGCCCCAACCGCGACGGCACGGTAGGGTGGGGCGGCTGCACCTACTGCAACAACCAAACCTTCAACCCCGCCTATTGCGACACGGGGAAGAGCGTCACACGCCAACTGGAGGAGGGGAAGGCGTTCTTCGCCCATAAATATCCGCAGATGAAGTACCTGGCCTACTTCCAAGCCTACAGTAACACCTACGCCGGCATCGACGAGCTGAAGCACAAATACGAGGAGGCGTTGGCCGTGGATGGGGTAGTGGGGCTGGTCATCGGCACCCGCCCCGATTGCGTCCCCGACGCGTTGCTCGACTATTTCGAGTCGCTCAACCGCCAAATCTTCCTTCTCATAGAATATGGGATAGAGAGCACGGACAACCGGACACTGGAACGCATCAACCGGGGGCATACTTTTGAGGTGGCGGCGGACGCGGTGCGACGCACCGCAGAGCGGAACATTCTCACAGGCGGACACATCATCTTGGGACTACCCGGTGAAGAAGAGGATGACTTGACGCTGCAAGCCGAACGGCTCTCACGCTTGCCCTTGACTACGCTCAAGCTCCATCAGCTACAGCTCATCCGAGGCACACGCATGGCTCATGAATTCGCTGAGCACCCCGATTGGTTTCACCTCTACACCGCTGAAGCCTATGCCGGCTTGGTGATTCGTTACCTCGAACACCTCCGTCCCGACCTGGTGATTGACCGTTGCATCTCGCAGTCCCCCAAAGAACTCCTCATCGCGCCCGACTGGGGCTTGAAGAACTATGAGTTCACCAACCTCTTGAAGAACCGCATGAGGTCACAGGGCGCATACCAAGGGAAACATTACTCGGGTGAAACCTCCAACCTCAACAACTGACGGGTTGCGTCCTGCACCTTGAAACGGTCGTCAGGACGTTCGCCCACCAACCAGACGATGCGGTCGGCACTACAGAGAACCCATTGGCGTTCTTTCTGCAACAACGAGAACTTGCGGTCGGTCAGGTAGTCGCTGACATTCTTCGTGCCTTTCATGCCGAGGGGGACGAACTTGTCGCCTTGCCGCCAACGGCGGAGGGTGAGCGGAAACCGCACTTTCTCCGCATCGAGGCAAACGCATTGTTTGCCTCGGGGAATGACAAAGTCCTCAGTGCGTTGCAGGATGCGGACGCATAGGCGTTTGTCCCCGTCGAACGGGACAGTCTCCGTCTCTTCATGGACGATGGGCTTCTCCCCGTCATAGCGGATTGTCCCGTCTGCTTCGATGGTAATCTCTTCGGTGGACGAGCCGTTGAGGCTACCCGGTGCGGAGAGCGGCGTAACCAACAGGCGGCCTCTGTCTTTCACCACTCGCCAGTCGGACGAGGTGAACGTTCGGCCAGAAGCGTCCGTTTGCGTGAGGGCATAGAGGGAGCTTACTTGGGCGGAGTTGAAACCGAGGGGATGCAATGTCTCGAACAACAGGCTCTCGGGCATGGGTTCTTGGCGCAGTGCCGCACAGTCTATGGCGAACGACCCCTCTCCGGCATCGGACAGGGGAGCGGTGACGCGCGACCTCCCTTCCGCAATCAGTTTGTCATAGACGTTCGCCAACTCGGAGAGCCGGTCGGCGGTGGCGACAATGCTTTGCTGCACGGAGGGGTTGATGCTCTGCATCAAGGGAATCAGTTTCAGGCGGATTTTGTTTCGGGTGAAATCGTCCTGCAGGTTGGTGCTGTCGGTGACGTAGGACTGCTCCATCCCGTTGAGGAACGAGAGAATCTCCTGACGGGTGACGCACAGCAGCGGGCGCACTATCAGCCCGTTCTTCGGGCGGATGCCGCGCAAGCCGTTGATGCCGGTTCCGCGCATCAGGTTCAGCAGGAACGTCTCTGCGTTGTCGTTCAGATGGTGAGCCACAGCCACGGCGGTGATGCCCGCCTCTTTGGCCACTCTGCGGAAGTAGTCGTAGCGCAAGTCGCGGGCCGCCATCTCGATGGAGATGCGGTGCGCTGCGGCGTATGCTGTCGTGTCGAACTCCACCACTTGCAAGGGTACGGAAAGCCGTTGGCACAACTGGCGGACAAACCGCTCATCCCGATAGGACTCGTCGCCCCGCAGGCGGAAGTTGCAGTGAACGGCCTCGCAAGCGTAGCCCAACCGCTTCAGCACGTGCAGCAGAGCCACCGAATCGGCTCCGCCGCTCAAGGCTACTATCACCCGCTGACCGTCGGCCAGCAAACCGTGCGCACGAATGTATGCTTTGATTCTCCGTAAAAACATGCCTAAATATATAAGGTATAGGGAGCGCAAGTCTTCGCTCTCCCAAATCGAAGGCAAACTTACACAAAATTGGCCGAATAAGCTATCTTGCTCCCGATGAATATTACGGACGGAAAATGCGAGCTGCACCGTACGGTTTAACGAGGTATAGTCTCGTTTGGGAGTGAGTAAAGGCATGACTAAACGTAAGTACTTGCATCGTCCAACGTAAGTACTTTCATCGGCCATCGTAAGTACTTACGTGAGCCATCGTAAGTACTTGCGTTTTTTCGGACGTTCCGCACGCCCGGACATTACATCACGATGAGTGAAACAAACAAGCCTTCTTAAACGAAAGAACCATGGGGCGTTTATTTTAATTGAATCTAAATAATTTGCAAGCATGCGTTCTATAGCCTATCTTTGCAGACAAAACAAGAGTATAATACTATGCGTCTGTCAGAATTGAAAACCGGTGAGAAGGGAGTCATTACCAAAGTGTTGGGACATGGTGGCTTCCGTAAGCGTATCGTGGAAATGGGCTTTATCAAGGGTAAGACCGTGGAGGTGGTGCTCAACGCTCCGCTCAAAGACCCTATCAAATATCGGATTTTGGGCTATGAGGTCTCTCTCCGTCAACAGGAGGCGGCCCTGGTGGAGGTGGTCAGTGAAGAGGAGGCGAAAGCGAACCTGCAACAGCAAACCCGGGTCGAAGGCATCGCGGAAGAGATTCCTGTCGGCGACCTGACGGCCATCGCGCAAGGTCGATCCAACACCATCAACGTGGCGTTGGTGGGCAATCCCAACTGCGGAAAGACCTCCCTCTTCAACATCGCGTCGGGGGCGCACGAGAGGGTGGGCAACTACAGCGGCGTGACGGTGGATGCCAAAGAGGGTGTCTTCAAGTACAAGGACTACACCATCCGGCTCATCGATTTGCCGGGAACGTACTCGCTGTCGGCCTATTCGCCCGAGGAGATTTATGTGCGCCAGTATATCATCGACAAGACCCCGGACGTAATCATCAACGTGGTGGACTCGTCCAACCTGGAGCGAAACCTCTACCTCACCACGCAACTGATAGACATGGATATACGTATGGTGGTGGCTCTTAATATGTACGACGAACTGGAGGAGAGCGGCAGCAAGCTCGATTACTTGAGCCTGAGCGAATTGCTCGGTGTACCTATGGTGCCGACCGTCTGCCGCAAACAGATGGGCATCGGCCAGCTATTCGACCAGGTCATCAACGTCTACGAAAACGCCGATGCCGTCAACTCCTACCTCGCCCTGCAGATGCAGCCGCTCAAACAGCAGATTATCGAGCACGTACACCGGCACGAGAAACTCTTCAGCCCCTTCCGGGTGGAGAAACAGGAGCGTGTGGACCGGCACATCGAGAAGGACGAGACGGCCAAGAAGAAAGAGCTGAAGGAGAAACTGCAGGAGCGGATGAACACGCCGACCATCCGTCATATCCACATCAACCACGGCCAGGAGCTGGAGACGGCCATCAAGCAGGTGCAGACGGAAATCTGTAAGAACGAGTCCATCCGCGCGCGCTATTCCACCCGCTTCCTCGCCATCAAACTGCTGGAGAACGACAAGGAGTTCGAGAAGACCGTGCTTGGGCTGCCCAATGGAAAAGAGATACTGGAAGTGCGCAACCGCGAGTCCGAGCGCATCCGCAAGTTAGTGAACGAGGACACCGAGTCGGCCATCACCGACGCGAAATACGGCTTCGTGGAGGGCGCGTTGAAGGAGACCCTCCGCAACGGTGCGCACAAGACGGGTCGGGTGACCCGTGTCATCGACTCGATGGTGACGCACAGAGTGTGGGGCTTCCCCATCTTCTTCCTGTTGCTCTACCTCATCTTCGACACCACCTTCGTGTGGGGTGCCTATCCGCAGGACTGGTTGCAGGCGTTGGTGGACATGCTGGGCGGCTTCCTCAACGACCGTATGGCGGACGGGTCGCTGAAGGATCTGCTGGTCGACGGCATCGTGGGTGGCGTGGGCAGCGTCATTGTCTTCCTGCCCAACATCCTCATCCTCTACTTCTTCATCTCCATCCTCGAAGACTCGGGCTACATGGCCCGCGCGGCTTTCATCATGGACAAGATTATGCACAAGATGGGACTTCACGGCAAATCCTTCATTCCGCTGATAATGGGATTCGGTTGCAACGTGCCGGCCGTCATGGCCTCGCGCACCATCGAAAACCGTAAAAGCCGGCTTATCACGATGCTCATCAATCCGCTGATGTCGTGCAGCGCACGATTGCCTATCTATTTGGTCATCACCGCGGCGCTCTTCCCCCATCATGCGGGGGTCGTGCTCTTTGGACTCTATGCGACGGGCATCGCCCTGGCGGTGATTATGGCGCGTATATTCAATAAGGTATTGGTGCGTGGCGACGACACACCGTTCGTGATGGAACTTCCGCCCTACCGCATGCCGACGGCCAAGGCCATCTTCCGCCACACGTGGGAGAAAGGCAAGCAATACCTCAAGAAGATGGGCGGCATCATCATGATTGCCTCCATCATCATCTGGTTCTTGGGCTATTATCCCAATCACGACGAATACGACACTGTCGCCGAGCAGCAGGAGAACTCCTATATCGGAAAGATTGGCAAGGCCATCGAGCCCGTGCTCGAACCCTTGGGATTTGACTGGAAGATGAGCGTGGGACTTCTCTCGGGAGCAGGAGCCAAGGAACTGGTCGTCAGTACGCTGGGCGTGCTCTATGCCGGTGAAGGATCGGACGATGAATCGTTCAACCTCTCCGACCACCTGCCCATCGCTCCTTTGGCGGGCATGAGCTACATGCTCTTCGTCCTCATCTACTTCCCCTGCATCGCCACTCTGGCGGCCATCAAGCAAGAGTCCGGCAAATGGCGGTGGGCGCTCTTTGCGGCCTGCTACACCACCGCATTGGCTTGGGTCGTCTCCTTTGTCGTCTATCAGGTGGGCGGATTGTTGGGACTATAGCAATAACGGATTGGGCTTTTAATCACGAAAGGAGGATATCACATGCAGGATTTCATCGTTTACGTCATCGTCGCGCTCTGCCTCGTTTGGGTCGGCCTGCGTGTCTACCGCAGTGTACGGCAAGTGAAGGAGGGCGATAATCCCTGTGCGCATTGCGATTCGGCGTGCGAATTGAAGCGGATGTTCGAGGAGAAACAGCGGCGATGCGGCAAGGAAGTAAAGAAAAATAGAAAAAGTTGCTGTGAATAGTTGCAGGATTCAAACAATTACTCTACCTTTGCATCCGCAATCAGCAAAAAGGGTACCTTGACCGAGTGGCTAGGTAGCGGTCTGCAAAACCGTTTACGGCAGTTCGAATCTGCCAGGTACCTCCAACCTAACGGTGGTTTGGAAGTTTGGGTGAGTGGCTGAAACCAGCAGTTTGCTAAACTGCCGTACGGGTTACCGTACCGGGGGTTCGAATCCCCCAGCTTCCGCTTAGCAAAGCATTTTTTTTATTGCATAATTCATAAAGTTTATGTTCGTGAGGATGTAAGCTTTTTTTGTATATGGATGCTTCTTGGAAAGTCCCGGCTGGCCCGTCCGCTCGGCCGGCTCGGTAGTGCGCTATGATAATAAAAAAAAGAGAATGCGTGAAACGCATTCTCTTTGGAGGAGAGCGGAAGACGGGACTCAAACCCGCGACCCTCAGCTTGGAAGGCTAATGCTCT
>CAVJRQ010000093.1:0-26882 GCA_963652075.1 Acutalibacteraceae bacterium | reverse complement strand
CTACGTCCGCCAGTTGGGCAAGAGCAAGAAGTACCACCTGTTGCAGCCCGTCTATTCGCTGAGCCTCGTCAACGACATTTTCGAGCCGGACATGGCCGAATACTACCACTATTACCACATGGTACACGAGGAACACACCGAGAAGGTCATCGACGGCCTCAACCTCGTGTTCGTCGAGCTACCAAAGTTCAAGCCACAGACTGTCAGTGAGAAGAAGATGCAGGTGCTCTGGCTGCGCTTCCTCACCGAAATCGACGAGAACACGCGCGAAGTACCGGAAGAACTGCTGGAGAATCCCGAAGTGAAGCGTGCTATCGAGGTCGTCGAAGAGTCGGCTTACAGCGACGCGGAACTCCAAGCCTACGACAAGTTTTGGGACAGCGTACGCGTGGAGCAGACCTTGCAACACGACAGCTATCAGGACGGACTGGAAGAAGGTCGTGCGGAAGGCCGTGCGGAAGGAATGGAAAAGGGACTGGAAAAAGGTCGTGCTGAGGGCGAAAACCAGAAAGCGGTAAGCATTGCAAAGAAGATGCTGCAGCGCGGTATGGACATCCAAACGATTGCCGAACTGTCCGGCTTGACGACAGGGGAAGTTCAGTCGCTCGTATAACCGCAGTACAACATTATCTATAACGAGCTTCGTAGCCGTGGCTATAATGTCGATGTTGGATTGGTGAAATAGATGCCATCAACGACCATTTCCGCAAAATTGTCATCGTTGGTGATGACATCCACCGCAAGGAAGACGAGTTAGGAGTACTTACCATCAGCATTTGGGAATTCCTGACCGACAAAACACTTTTGGAGAACGGATAACCCATGTGCGTCGCTTTCATCAAAAAAGCGGCTCTCATCCTCGTTTTTCGTCAGAACAAGAAAGGGGCGTTGTTGCCAACGCCCCCCGAAAACAAACACAATTTACACTATCAAATGATTATTCTTGCGACAAATCCACCGCATAGTTGGCACGCTTACCCGACGGGAACACACCGGTGATGAACAATACCTGATCGGGCGACTGAGAAGCCTGCTTGAGAGCGGTCTCCAAGTCAGAGACGGTACGCATCGGCTCGCCGTTGACCCTCAGGATGATGAAGCCCTTGCGGATGCCGGCATCCTGCATCTTACCACTGGAGACGCCGGTTACCTGCAAGCCATAACCCAGATTCAGTTGTCTCTTCATTTCGGTAGGCAGTTCCTTGAAGGCCGCACCCAGAATCTCCATGCCGGCGTTCTTCACCACCTTGGTGTTTCCTTGGGCGTTCTTCAGCACCACAGAGACCTTCTTCTCTTTCTTGTCACGAACGAGTGTCACGGTAACCTTGTCGCCCGGACGGTGTTTGGCGAGGCTCTCTTGCAGTTCCGCCATGTTCTTTATCTTCTTGCCGTCTACGGCGACAATCACGTCACCCTCTTGGATGTCAGCACCCGATGCGGCACCGTCTTCAACAATCTTGGCTACATAGACACCTTCTACTACACCCAAGTCTTTGGCTTTGAGTTGCTCGTTCATGTCACCACCCTGGATACCCAACAAAGCGCGCTGTACGGTACCGTATTGCTTGAGGTCGGTAACCACCTTGGTCATGATGCTCGTCGGGATGGCAAAGCCATAACCCGCATAAGTTCCCGTAGGCGAGCTCAGTACGGCATTGATGCCCACCAGTTCGCCTTGCGCATTGACCAACGCGCCACCACTGTTACCCTCGTTGATGGCGGCATCGGTCTGGATAAAAGATTCGATACCTCCGTTGTAGACACCGAGCGTACGGGCTTTCGCACTGACGATTCCTGCCGTCACGGTAGAGGTCAAGTTGAAGGGGTTACCGACGGCCAGCACCCACTCTCCTACCTTCAACGCTTCGGAGTCGCCGACTACGATGGCCTGGAAATCATTGCCTTCGATTTTCACCAACGCCAGGTCCGTGCTGGGGTCTGTACCAATCAACCGACCCTTGAACTCACGGTTGTCATTCAGTGTGATGGTAATCTCATCGGCACCTTCCACCACGTGGTTATTGGTCACGATGTAGCCATCCTTGGAGATGATTACTCCCGAACCGATGCCCACGGTAGGTTGCGTGCGCACCTGCTGTTGTCTGCCTTGTCCGTTTCCGAAGAAGAAGTCGAATATGTCAGCGGGAGCCTGCACCGTCTCCACCTTTCCGCTCTGCTTAGACTTAATATGCACGACAGCGTGCAAGGTCTTGTCCGCAGCCTCGGTCAAGTCGACCGGCTGCGCGGAACTGCTGCCAAACGAAGCCAGTTTTACGTTTCTATTTGTCTGAAAAGCCTCATCAAAAGCCATACGGTCGTTCGACTGACGGGTTGAAACCGCATAAGAAGTCAAGCCTGCTACACCGGCACTCAGCGCTACAACGAGTGCTACTCCCAGGATTCTTTTAGTTGTTCGTTTCATAATCAGTATTATTTTAATTGTTAATATCCGTATATGTTTAACATTTACGTTGTTAAAGTAAGAACAAATATTATTCACTTGATAGCATTGCAGCGTATTATTTTTATCTTTTAACCATCCCTCTGACCCACTTAACAGCAGTTAAGTGGAGCATCTGCCAAATTTACATTCGTTAGACATAACTGCCAGGCAGAGAATCGGACATTTTTTCAAGGAATTTTCCATTTGCTAAGTTATTTTTCCTACTTTTGCATGGGAAAACAGATAACCGGTCTGTCGCCGTCGTCTCTGACGAAGGAGGAAAGTCCGGGCAGCGCAGAGCGTTCCACTTCTTAACGGGAAGCTGTTCGCGAGAGTGGAGTAACACAGAAGAAAATAACCGCCTACGGGTTTCGGCCCGCAGGTAAGGGTGAGAAGGTGAGGTAAGAGCTCACCGGTCGTATGGTGACATATCGAGCCGTGTGTCTTGGAAGCTGTAAGATCATGTAAACCGGCGTCAAAAGGGTTGCTCGCCCGAATTTACGCCGGAGGGTAGATTGCTAGAGCCCTGTGGTGACACAGGGCGTAGATAAATGACAGACACCTTGCAAAAGGTACAGAACCCGGCTTACAGGTTATCTGCTTTTCTTCTTTATACCTTATTATATATAGTGACCTATGTTCGCCAAGTTTCGCCCCAAACAGATAAGCCGTTTCTTAAACGATGAGGTGTGGCGCATCACCGAAGACGAAGTCAGCAAGATTCGATACGGCTTCTACAACATCCTGAAGATAGCCATATTGTCCGTCACCCACTTCAACGAAGACCGCATCATCAACCGTGCCTCGGCCCTCACATACAACACGTTGCTTTCCATCGTGCCCATCTTAGCCATTGTGTTCGCCATCGCGCGCGGATTGGGTTTCCAGAACATCCTGGAGCAGCAGCTGCGCATGGGATTTGAGGGACAATCGATTGCCGTGGAGACAATTCTGAGCCTCATCGACTCCTACTTGGCACATGCCCAAAGCGGCGTGTTTATCGGGGTGGGCTTGCTGGTGTTGCTGTGGAGCGTGCTCACCCTGACGGGTAACATCGAGCGAGTGTTCAACCTGATTTGGCAGGTGAAGAAGCCGCGGAGCATCTTCCGCAAGATAACGGACTACTCCTCCATCTTCCTCTTGTTGCCAATCGTCATCGTGGTATCCGCCGGCCTCTCCATCTTCATGACCTCTTTTGTGAAGAACCTCGACGGGTTTGTCGTATTGGCACCTTTCGCCAAGTTCCTGGTGCGGTCCATTCCCTACTTCTTCACGGGGTTCATGTTCACCGGCCTTTACATCTTCATGCCGAACACGAACGTGAAGTTCAAGCATGCCATCATTCCCGGGTTCATCGCCGGTTCGGCTTTCCAGCTGTTGCAGTATTTCTACATCAACAGTCAGATATGGGTATCAAACTACAACGCCATCTACGGTAGCTTCGCCGCCATCCCCCTGTTTCTGTTGTGGACACAGATATCGTGGAGCATCTGTCTGTTTGGCGCGGAAATCAGTTACTCGAGCCAAAACATCCAGAACTACAACTTTGCCAATGAGATAAAAAACATCAGCCGACGCTATCACGATTTCCTCTGCATCCTGATTATGTCGCTCATCTGCAAACGGTTCGCCAACGGCGACACGCCCTACACGGCGGAAGAGTTGTCGCAAGAGCACAAGATTCCCATCCGCATGACCAACAAGATTCTGTATGAGTTGTTGGATGTCCGGTTGCTTTACGAAATAGCCAACGACGAGAAGGGCGACCAAACCTGTTACCTGCCTGCTGAAGACATCAGCAACCTGAGCGTGGCAACGGTACTCAGCAAGCTGGACGAATCCGGCTCGGAGGACTTCAAGATAGACCACGACAACCTCTATGGCAAGCAGTGGGAAACGCTGATAACGGCGCGCAACGAATACTACAAATTCACCGGTTCAATCCTATTGAAGGATTTATAACGGTCTTCTTGCATTCCTTTGAGCTTCCGCTCAAGTCTTGTTGTTTATTACCTTCGCACACGGGCAACCGCTTGATTATTATTGTGCGGAAAGTATTCCTCAGTATTCGACCTTGTCCTCCTTCTCGCTCCAAGCCTTGAACGTACGGATGGCCTCTTCCCTGAGAAGTTGTTCCATGGGCACCTTGCGTTGGTTGTAGGGCAACGCGAGTTCGTCGTAGATAAACGAATCGTCGAAGTCAATATCCTTAGCGTCCGCTTTGGTGTTGCCGTAATAGATTTTGCCGATATGCGCCCAATAGATGGCACCCAGGCACATGGGGCACGGCTCGCAAGAAGTATAAATCTCGCAGCCCTCCAAGTCAAAGGTTTCCAGTTCCCTGCAAGCGTTGCGTATGGCGCTCACCTCCGCGTGCGCCGTCGGGTCGTTGTTGGCCGTGACACGGTTCACGCCAGTTGCCACCACCTTGCCGTCCTTCACGATAACGGCTCCGAACGGGCCTCCGCCGTTGCGCACATTCTCATCGGAGAGTTCGATGGCCTTGCGCATCAATTCTTCTTTCGTCATCATACGCTCACTGTTTTTTTACAAGAGAACTTTATGTACCGTCATTCATACTTGTTGTAGCAAATCACTTTCTTGGCAGCCTTCCGCGACTTGGGGCGCTTGGGCTTCGCCGGGTAGCCGATGACAATATCCAGCAAGAGTCGTTTCGACTGCGGAATGCCGACCAACCGTTTCAGTTCCTTCTCGTTGAACCACCCCAAGATGCACGAGCCAAGCCCTTCCGCCTCGGCCGCCAAGGCGATATGTGCGGAGGCGATGCCTATATCGATGAGCGGGAAGTACTTGTCCTTTATCTTCGTTCCCAGCATCGAGGTGATGTTGGCCGACTCCTCCACAATGAGGATGTGTACCGGAGCGTCCTTGGCGAACTTATTCATGCCTAAGCTGGCAGTGGCCTTACCTATCTTCACCGCCAGTTCCCTGTCGGTGACGACAACGAACTTCCAGGGTTGCGCGTTGCATGCCGATGGAGCTAACCGAGCCGCCTCCAGGATGCGTTCCAGCTTCTCGGTCTCCACGGGGCGTTCCTTGTCATACGCCCGGTCGCTTTGGCGAGAAGCCACCAATGATAAGAAATCTTCCATAGCGCAAGTGTTATACCTTATTTATATTGTATCATCTTGCTGATGTATTTGCCGATGATGTCGAATTCGATGTTCACCACGCTGCCCGCCTTCAGGGTGTGGAAGTTGGTATGTTCATAGGTATAAGGGATGATGGCCACCTGGAACGTACCGTCCGTAGGGTTGCACACCGTGAGGCTCACGCCGTTTACGGTCACCGATCCTTTGTCCACCGTCACATATCCGCGACGCGCCATCTCCTTGTCAAACGGATACTCGAAGGTGTAGTACCAGCTGCCCGCGGCATCTTCCACCTTGACGCATCTGGCCGTCTCGTCCACGTGTCCCTGCACGATGTGCCCGTCCAAGCGTCCGTTCATCATCATACTGCGTTCCACGTTCACCTTGTCACCGGGTTGCAACAGTCCGATGTTCGAGCGCTCGATGGTCTCGCGCATGGCCGTCACCGTATAGGTGCCGTCCGCTATCTTCACCACCGTGAGGCAGACCCCGTTGTGCGACACGCTTTGGTCAATTTTCAGCTCGTCCACAAAGGAGCACTTCAAGGTCAGGTGCAGATTATCCTGGTCTTTCACTACCGAAACGACTTCGGCGTATTCTTCTATAATTCCCGAAAACATAGTCTATCTTGTTTAATGATTCTACTTGTTTGAGCGTGTAAATATACGGATTATTCCGATACGTTGCACCCCCATTGGGACGCTTTTTGGTTTTATAGACAAAAACGTTGGATTTATCGTCACTAACTTTCACTGCATCTATTATAATTGTAAGGTTAAAATTAAGAATTTACTTTTGCATCACGTAAAGAAACAATTATTGTCACTATGAACATGAAACAAAAAGAACTCTCCGTTATCTGTTGCGCGCTGCTGTTTGCCATTGGGGCGCACGCGCAAAGCGAAACGGCCACCTGGAGTTTGAAGGACTGCATCGAGTATGCGGTAAAGAACAACATCCAGTTGCAGCAGAGCAGGATAGCGCAGAAAGAAAGCGAAGTGGACCTGAAGACGGCAAAGGCGGCCTTGTTCCCCAACCTGTCGTTCAGTAGCAACCAAGGCATCACCAACCGTCCCTACAGCGAGAGCCAGACCAACATCGTGAACGACGGTAGCGGCAACTACACCACCTCATCCACAAGCAGCAAGACTTCCTACAACGGAAGTTATGGACTGAACGCGTCGTGGACCGTATGGAACGGAGGCAAGAAGCTGAAGACCATCAAGCAACAGAAACTCAACAATGAGATTTCGGGTCTCAACATCGATGAGGGTGAGAACGACCTGCAGGAGAACATCACCAAGCTCTACGTGCAGATTCTCTATACGAACGAGGCCATCGAGGTGAACAAGAAAGCGCTGGAACTCTCCGAAGCGCAATGCAACCGCGCCAAGGAGATGCTGGCCGTGGGCAGCGTCGCCAAGAGCGACGTGGCACAGTTGGAGGCACAGGTAGCCAACGACAAGTACACGATTGTGAACGCGCAGGCTACGCTACAGGACTACAAGTTGCAGCTGAAGCAGTTGCTTGAGCTGGACGGTAGCCAAGAGATGCAGCTGGACACACCGGCAATCAGTGACGACAAGGTATTGGAACCATTGCCTTCACAGACCGACGTGTACGAAGCGGCACTGGCACAACGTCCGGAAATACAGAGCGGCAAGCTGAGCGTAGAGTCGGCGGACCTGAACGTGCGCATCGCCAAAGCCGGCTACATGCCTTCGGTAAACCTCTCCGCAGGTATCGGCAGCAGCAACGGCAGCGGACGCGGCATGGGTTTCGGGCAACAGCTGAAGAACAACTGGAACAACTCCCTGAGCCTGTCGCTCTCCGTGCCAATCTTCGATAACCGACAAAACAAGAGCAACATACAGAAGGCCAAACTGCAACAGGAAAGTTCTCTCCTCGACTTGGCCAACGAGAAGAAGGAGCTCTACAGCAACGTAGAGAAGCTGTGGCTCGACGCACACAGTGCGCAACAGAAGTTCTCCGCCGCATGCAGCAAAGTGACAAGCTGCCAGACGAGTTATGATTTGGTAAGCGAACAGTTCAACCTCGGACTGAAGAACACCATAGAGCTGCTGACCGAGAAGAACAACCTGCTGAGCGCCCAACAGGACAAGCTACAGTCGAAGTACACGGCCATCCTGAACGCGGAGTTGCTCAACTTCTACCAAGGAGGCGAGATTGATTTATAATTGACTATCAAAAAAACATTTAGTATATGAGTACAAAAGCAAAAATCATCCTTGCGGTCGTTGTCGTATTGATCGTCATAGGATTAGTATGGGCCTTCAGCGGTTCGGGCAACAGCATGAAAGTCAGCTACGAGACGCAACCCGTACAGAAGAGAGACATCAGCAGCAGCGTGACCGCCACCGGCACGGTGGAACCCGTGACCGAGGTGGAGGTAGGTACGCAGGTCTCCGGTATCGTGAGCAAGCTGTATGTAGACTACAACAGCGAAGTGAAGAAGGGACAGATTGTGGCCGAACTGGACAAGACGAACCTGCTCAGTGAGTTGGCCTCCGCCAAGAACAACCTGGCCAGTTCGAAGAGCGACTACGACTATCAGCTGAAGAACTACACCCGCATGAAGACGCTGCACGAGAAGCAGCTCATCAGCGACAATGACTACGAAGAGGCCGTGTTGGCTTACGAAAAGGCAAAGAACACTTACGAGACCAACAAGAACAGCGTGAACAAGGCGCAGACCAACTTGGGGTATGCCACCATCGCTTCCCCGATCGACGGCATCGTGTTGAGCAAAGAGGTTGAAGAGGGACAGACCGTCAACGCCGGCATGACTACTCCTACCCTGTTTACGATTGCCCAGGACTTGACCGACATGCGCGTAATCGCCGATGTGGACGAGGCGGACATAGGCGGTGTGAAGGAGGGACAACGCGTGGAATTCACCGTTGACGCCTACCCCAACGATACCTTTGAGGGCAATGTGACGCAGGTGAGACAGGAGGCTACGACAGAGAGCAACGTGGTAACTTACGAAGTGGTTATCTCGGCTCCCAACCCCGACCTGAAGCTGAAACCGGGGTTGACAGCCAACGTGACTATCTTTACGTTGGACAAATCCAATGTGCTCTCCGTTCCGTCGAAAGCGTTGCGCTTCACTCCTCACGCCATGCTCTCGGAAGATATGCAGATTGTGGACTGCGAAGGAGCGCAGAAAGTGTGGACCCGCGAGGGCAACACCTTCAAGGCCCATGCGGTGGAAGTCGGCATCTCCAACGGATCTCTGACAGAGATTGTCAGCGGCATTACCGAAGGCATCAACGTGGTCACCGACACGACCATCGACAAGGGAGGTGCCCCCGATGCCGAGGCTTCGAACCAGAACACACAGGAGAGAAGCCCGTTCGCACCGGGTCCTCCCGATTCCAAAAAGAACAAGAAATAAGCGAGACCAGCGTTATGAGTAAAGTCATTATAGAATTAAAGGACATCAAACGCAACTTTCAGGTGGGCGACGAAACGGTACATGCCTTGCGCGGCGTTTCGTTCGCCATCCACGAAGGCGAGTTTGTCACCATCATGGGTACGTCCGGTTCGGGTAAATCCACGCTGCTCAACATCTTGGGCTGCCTCGACACGCCCACCTCGGGAGAGTATTTCCTCGACGGCGTAGCCGTGAGAACCATGGGCAAGAACGAGCGTGCCCGCTTGCGCAACCATAAAATCGGCTTTGTGTTCCAGAACTATAACCTGTTGCCGAAGACCACTTCGGTGGAGAACGTGGAGTTGCCGCTGATGTACAACTCCGCCGTGTCGGCAGCCGAGCGGAAAGAACGAGCCGTGAAGGCACTCACCGCAGTGGGACTGGGAGACCGGTTGATGCACAAGTCCAACCAGATGTCCGGTGGACAGATGCAACGCGTGGCCATCGCCCGCGCGTTGGTGAACGACCCGGCGGTGATACTGGCCGACGAGGCGACGGGTAACCTGGACACACGGACCTCGTTCGAGATTCTGGTATTGTTCCAGCATCTGCACGCGGAGGGTCGGACAATCATCTTCGTGACCCACAATCCCGAAATCGCCCAGTACAGCAGCCGCAACATCGTGCTGCGCGACGGGCAAATCAAAGAAGACAAGGTAAACGACAACATTTTGTCCGCTTCCGAGGCACTCGCTGCCTTGCCGGTAGTTGTTGACGATTAAACAGAGACAGATATGAACGGTACGAATTTATTCAAAATAGCCTTGCGGGCACTTGCCAACAACAAGCTGCGGGCCTTCCTTACGATGCTCGGCATCATCATTGGCGTAGCGTCAGTGATTACCATGCTGGCAATCGGACAAGGGTCGAAGAAAAGCATCCAGGCGCAAATCTCCGAGATGGGTTCCAACATGATTATGATTCACCCGGGAGCCGACATGCGGGGCGGTGTCAGACAAGACGCGAGCGCCATGCAGACCCTCAAGCTGGAGGACTATTACTCCATCCGCAACGAGGCCAAGTTTCTGCAAGCAATCAGTCCGAGCGTCAACAGTTCGGGGCAGCTTATCTATGGTGCCAACAACGCGCCTTCCACAATCTATGGTGTCAGTCAGGACTATCTGACCATCCGTCAGCTGACCGTGGAGGATGGCGAGATGTTTACGGACCAGGACATACAGACCTCCGCCAAGGTATGCATCGTGGGAAAGACGGTAGTGGACAACCTGTTCCCTGACGGGGGCGACCCTGTGGGTAAGGTCATCCGCTTCAACTCCATCCCCTTCCGCATCATCGGTGTGCTGAAGTCGAAAGGCTACAACAGTATGGGTATGGACCAGGACGACGTGGTGCTGGCTCCCTACACGACCATCATGAAACGTATCCTTGCCGTCACCTACCTGCAAGGCATCAACTGCTCGGCCATCACCGAAAACATGACCGACCAGGCCATCGAGGAGATTACCACCATCCTGCGTCGTAACCACAAGCTGAAAGAGAGCGAGGACGACAACTTCAACATCCGTTCGCAACAGGAGTTGAGCAGCATGATGAACTCCACGACGGACTTGATGACTATCCTGCTTGCCTGCATCGCCGGCATCTCGTTGGTAGTCGGCGGCATCGGCATCATGAACATCATGTATGTATCCGTGACCGAGCGTACCCGCGAAATCGGCTTGCGCATGTCCGTCGGCGCACGCGGGCTCGACATCCTCAGCCAATTCCTGATAGAGGCCATTCTCATCAGTGTCACGGGTGGTATCATCGGTGTCATCATCGGTGTGGGTGCCTCCTACGGGGTGAAGTTCATCGCCCACTGGCCCATCTATATACAGGGCTGGAGCGTCATACTCAGTTTTGCCGTATGTACCGTCACCGGAGTCTTCTTCGGTTGGTATCCGGCCAAGAAAGCCGCCGCACTCGACCCGATAGAGGCGATACGTTACGAATAACACTTGCGTTTGTCTGTCATGAAACTAAACACAACCGCACATAAACGGCCTATAGGAATCTTCATCCATATCATCATATGGATGTTGATTTTCCTATTGCCTCTGTTGCTGACAAGGGATACCGGGTTCAACGAAATTGACTGGTGGAAGTACATCTCCCACATCAAGATACCCTTGATGTTCCTTATCGTTTTTTATGTGAACTACCTGATTCTTGTCCCCTGCTTCTTGCTGAAGAAGAGGACAGGACATTATTTCCTGTACAACCTCGTCCTGCTGGTTGTCATCAGCCTCTTCATCCACCTCGGCCCACCCTACAAATCGCCACCTGCGGAGGAAGAGACAGAGTTCGTTGAACGTACCGCAGGCAATGCGGACGGAGGCAACGGAGAGGGAACGAACGAGGCGCAGGGTCCACTCAGAAGGCGAGTCAAGCATCCGCCCTTCTGGACTTTCGTCATGCGCGACACCATCTTGTTGATGTGTACCATGGGAGTGGCGGCAGCCATCCGCATGAGCAGCGAATGGAGCAAGGCGGAGGCCGCTCTGCAAGAGGCGGAGAAGAACCGGACGGAGGCCGAGCTGAACAATCTGAGAAACCAACTCAATCCCCATTTCCTGCTCAACACGCTGAACAACATCTATGCGCTGATTGCTTTCGACAGCGACAAAGCGCAACAGGCGGTGCAGGACCTGAGCAAACTTCTGCGCTATGTCTTGTACGAAAACCAGCAAACTTTCGTACCTTTGTCCAAAGAAATAGATTTCATCAAGAACTACATTGAGCTGATGCGCATACGCGTCTCAAAGGAGGTGAAGGTGTACATCAACATCAATGTGCCTGAAAACAGTTCGATGGAAATCGCTCCGCTGATATTCATCTCGCTGATAGAGAATGCTTTCAAACATGGCATCAGTCCTACCGAATCCAGTTTCATAAGCATCACCATCACGCAGATTGAACAGAAGGAGGTGCGCTGCGAGATTCTGAACAGCAACCACCCGAAGAACACGTCAGACAAGAGCGGAAGCGGCATCGGACTGGGACAGGTGAGCCGACGGTTGGAACTGCTCTATCCCCACCGCTATGAATGGCAGAAGGGAGTCAGCGCCAACGGAGAGGTTTATTCGTCGTTGTTATCTATCAAAGTGTGACAGACATATTACAGTATAAAACCTCAAAGGAGAACACGATGATTCTGAGATGCGCCTTAGTAGACGATGAGCCCCTTGCATTGGATTTGCTGGAGGCTTATGTGCAGAAAACCCCTTGTCTGCAGCTGGAGGGGAAATATTCGAGTGCCGTGACCGCCATGGAGGGTCTGCGCGACCGTCCCGTGGACTTGTTGTTTCTGGACATTCAGATGCCCGAGCTGAGCGGACTGGAATTTTCGAAGATGGTCAACGAAGAGACGCGCATCGTCTTCACCACGGCGTTCAGCCAGTATGCGTTGGACGGATACCGGGTCAACGCCCTCGACTACCTGCTGAAGCCTATCAGCTACAAAGACTTTCTGGAGGCCGTCAACAAGGCGGTAAACTGGTTCGAGCTGAAGGGCAACGCCACCAACGCGGAGCCGGCTTACACCGGGGACGACTGCATCTACGTGAAGAGCGACTACAAACTCGTCCAGATAAAGCTGAAGGACATCCTCTACATCGAGGGATTGAAGGACTACGTGAAAATCTACTTGGAGGACACGCCCAAGGCCATCCTTTCGCTCATCAGCATGAAGGTGATGGAGGAGCGTCTACCCTCATCGATGTTCATCCGCGTACACCGGTCATTCATTGTACAAAAGAGCAAGATACAGGTAATCGACCGGGGCAGAATCGTTTTCGGCAAAGAGTATATTCCCGTCTCCGACAGCTACAAGCAGGAGTTGCAGAACTACCTCAACGGGAAAACTATGCAATAACGAAGAAACCGCCCCGGACGGACACGGTTTACTCGATATCAGGAACCGGTTCGTTGTTCACAATGACTTTGTGCGCCTTGATGTTGGTGCAATCCTCGAACAGGCACCCCTTCTTCGCGTCGTTGATAACGACATTGGACAACCTGATGCCGGAGATAGGAGATTCCTCCAGTCCCACGATTTCGATAGGCGTGACCGTACCGTTCACCACCACGTTCTTTATCTCGATGTTGCGGAACACGGGAGTGCGCTCGCTCTTCTCTTCCTTGGGCATACGGCTGTACTTCAGATTGAGTATCAACGCCTCTTTCCGGATGTTGTTCATCACGATGTTTTTCACGACGATGTCTTCAACCACCCCACCGCGCCCACGGGTGGACTTCAGCCGAATGCCGCGGTCAGTCCCGGTAAACGTGCAGTTGGATATCCTCACCTTGCGCACGCCGCCGCTCATCTCGCTGCCGATGACCACGCCTCCGTGACCGTTCTGCATCGTACAGTTCTTAATGACGATGTTCTCGCAAGGCTTGCCTATCTTGCGGGCCTGCAAGTCGCGTCCGCTCTTGATGGTGATGCAGTCGTCGCCCACCGAGATGTTGCAGCCAACGATGGTCACGTCGCTGCACGACTCAGGGTTGATGCCGTCGGTGTTGGGCGAAGGCTCGTTGTGGATGTTGACGTTCTTGACGACGACCTTGTCACAGAACTCCGGGTTCACGGTCCAGAAAGGAGAGTTTTTTATGTTCACCCCCTCGATGCGCACGTTCTTACAACGCATGGGGTGAATGAAGGGAGGACGGAAGAAACGGCGGTCAGCGGTTTTGTGCCAATCGGCGTTCGTCTCCGCCTTAATGGCTTTCATGTCGTTGGCCTTGTCCCACATGGGCTGATAGCGGTTCACGTCACGCACGCCATTGTCGCGCAAGTCGATGAGCACTTTGAAGAACTCGTCCCACCACGCCTTGCCTTGTCCGTCGAGGGTTCCCTCGCCCTTGATGGTGATGTTCTCGGCGTCCACCGCATAGATTAGCGGAGCGAAACTCTTCATCATCACACCCTCGTGACGCACCTCCACGAAAGGAAGATAATCATCGAAATTGGTAGAGAAGAGCAGCGTAGCCCCCTTTTCCAGTTCGATGGTCGTGTTGCTCTGCATGCGTATGGAACCTGTCAGATAGGTTCCACCGGGGAAGTAGAGCGTTCCCCCACCCTCTTGGCTCAAGCGGGAGAGCGTCGTGTTTATCAGTTCCGTATTCAAGGTCTTGCCGTCCGCTTTCGCTCCGACCTGTTTCATATCCACCCGTTCCGCCGAAACGGAAGCGGCGATTACACCGGCTATCATAAAAGCCATCATTCGTTTTACCATAGACAATAGTTAGGAATGTTTATACTTGTTGTTCAATTCTTGTTCAAGCTACAAAAGTAAGCATTTCCATCGAAACGACCCACACCGACGAGCGAATATTACGGGCGAAATGACCTAAGTACTTTCATGAGCCAACGTAAGTACTTTCATCGGCCAACGTAAGTACTTACGTGAGCCATCGTAAGTACTTACGTTTTTCGGCCGTTCCGCACGCTCGGGTGTCACGTTACGGCGAGTGAAACGAACAAGCCTTCTTAAACGGAAGAGCCGTGCCCGCAAATGACGAAAAGTTTCTACGGGGAGAGACAATTCATGGATTTTTTGTAAGTTTGCATCCGTATAACGACCAACAATAAATAAAAGAATAGTAAACGATGAAGAACTACTACTCTCGTCCTTGCACGGACGAAACAAAACGCTTTCACATACGAGCGATATTGTTCACAATGATATAGAATAACAGATTTTATAAAGCATTTTGATAGAACAAAGTAGAATATGCAGACTTTTTGAACCTACCGAATAATTACTCATAACACTTTAGAAGCGTTGCGTATGTATATGATTTCAGATTATAATCTATTACACCGCTATACTAACTAATTAGTACACGAGCAAAGTTTTCTTATTATTTCAACACATTTTATGGATATAGTAAATCAAAACGACATACCTTTGCATCGGAAACAAAACAAAAAGCAAGTAGATACCGATAAATACTATAAATTATGACAGGCAAGATAAAGTTCACGAAGATGCATGGGGCAGGCAATGATTACATTTATGTAAACACGCTGCAGCATCCCCTTGAAAACCCGCAGGAACTTGCTGTCAAATGGAGTGCGCCGCATACGGGTATCGGTTCCGACGGCCTGGTCTTGATAGGCCCGTCCAAGGTCGGAGATTTCAGCATGCGCATCTTCAACGCCGACGGATCGGAGGCGATGATGTGCGGAAACGCTTCCCGTTGTATAGGCAAGTATCTCTACGAAAACGGGCTCACCGCCAAAGAGGAGATTGCACTCGAAACTTTATCCGGCATTAAAATACTCAAATTACATATAGAAGAAGGTGTCGTCACGGCCGTGACGGTTGACATGGGCGAACCCCGTCTGGAAAACAGAGAGCAGCTTGCCACCCCGACGGGTAGCATGTTGGCTCAAAGCATCGCCACGAGCGCGGGCACGTTTGTGGGCACGTTCGTCTGCATGGGCAACCCCCACTGCGTCATCTTCACCGAAGATGTCCACTCCTTGGCGATTGAGCAAATCGGTCCCGTACTGGAGCACCACCCGTTGTTCCCCGAAAGAGTGAACGTCGAGTTTGCCCAAAAGCTGTCCGACGGCGTCATCCGGATGCGTGTTTGGGAAAGGGGTTCGGGCATCACCCAGGCGTGCGGCACAGGAGCTTGCGCCACCGCCGTAGCGGCCGCGCTCAACAAGGTATGCGGCCGAAAGACGGAAATCAGGATGGACGGCGGAAGCCTGTTCATTGAGTGGAGCGAAGCCGACAATCACGTGTACATGACCGGTCCGGCCACCAAAGTCTTTGAAGGAGAAATAGATTTATAAAACAACAATAACAAAAGAATAAAGATTATGGCACTTGTAAACGAACATTTCCTGAAGCTACCGAACAACTACCTGTTTTCGGACATAGCGAAGAAAGTCAATTCCTTTAAGGTGACACACCCGAAATCGGACATCATCCGTCTGGGCATCGGCGATGTGACAGAGCCTCTGCCAAAGGCTTCCATCGAAGCCATGCACAAGGCGGTGGACGAGATGGCTCACAAGGAGACCTTCCGGGGATACGGACCCGAACAAGGTTACGACTTCTTGATAGACGCAATACTGAAGAATGACTTCGCACCGCGCGGTATCCACCTGGAACCGAGTGAGGTATTCATCAACGACGGTGCCAAGAGCGACACGGGAAACATCGGCGACATTCTTCGCCACGACAACAGCATCGGTGTTACGGATCCCATCTATCCGGTGTATATCGACTCGAACGTGATGTGCGGACGGGCCGGGACTTTAGACAACGGCAAATGGAGCAACGTGGTGTACATCCCTTGCTTGCGCGAGAACAATTTCGTTCCGCAGATTCCGGACAAGCGCATCGACATCGTTTACCTCTGCTACCCCAACAACCCCACCGGTACGGTCATCAGCAAGGCCGAACTGAAGAAGTGGGTCAACTATGCGCTGGCAAACGACACGATAATCATGTATGACGCCGCCTACGAGGCATACATACAAGACCCCGAGATACCGCATTCCATCTACGAGATTAAAGGAGCTCGCAAGGTCGCCATCGAGTTTCACAGTTTCTCGAAGACGGCAGGCTTCACCGGTGTGCGTTGCGGTTACACGGTCGTGCCGAAGGAGCTGACCGCCGCCACCCTGTCCGGTGAGCGCATTCCTCTCAACCGGTTGTGGAACAGACGGCAATGTACCAAGTTCAACGGAACGTCGTACATCACGCAACGGGGTGCCGAGGCGACCTATTCGCCCGAAGGCAAAGAACAAGTGAAAGAGATTATCAACTACTATATGACCAATGCCGGCATCATGCGTAAGGAACTGAGCAGCATGGGACTTTCCGTTTACGGAGGAGAAAACGCCCCTTACATCTGGCTGAAGACCCCAGACGGCATCTCTTCCTGGAAGTTCTTCGAACAGATGCTCTATGAAGCGAACGTGGTGGGAACTCCCGGTGTCGGATTCGGCCCCAGCGGCGAAGGTTACATCCGGCTCACCGCTTTCGGAGACCGAAAGAACTGCGAAGAGGCCATGCGCCGGTTAAGGAGTTGGCTCAAGTAAGAGTAAGAAAAGGAAAACAAGGTATTAGGAAATAGGAAATAAAGAGAAGAGAGAGTACTAAACGAGAGAGATTCTATATAAAGCAAGTATTAACTTAAAGGAAGAAAGATTATGAAGAAGAGTTTCAAAATGGCCGCTTTACTGTTAGGAACGGTAATGGCCGCACAAACGGCAAAAGCACAAGAAGGTATCGAAACTTCTGTAGGTGCAGACATCGTTAGCCAGTATGTATGGCGTGGACAGGATTTGGGAAACGTCAGCATCCAGCCCTCATTGGAGTTGTCCTATAACGGACTGTCACTCTCCGCGTGGGGTTCGGTAGGTACCAGCACCCTGGCAGGTGGCGAAGAGCAGACCAAGGAACTTGACTTCACGTTGGGTTATACCCTGGGTGGATTCAACTTCGGCATCACCGATTATTGGTTCAGCGGCGGCAACAAGTACCTGAAGTATGGAGCGCACGAGACATCACACGTGTTTGAGTTCAACGTGGGTTACGATTTCGGTGTGGCTGCCATCAACTGGTTTACCAACTTCGCCGGTGACGACTACAAAGCCGACGGCAAACGCGCCTACTCATCCTACTGCGAGCTGAGCGCTCCGTTCAAATTGGGTGGCCTCGATTTCACGGCATCCATCGGAGCTACTCCGTTCAAGAGTTCCGGCACGTACGGTTATGTCGACAAATTCTCCGTTGTGGACATCAGCGTAGGAGCCGTGAAGGAAATCAAGGTGACCGACTCCTTCAGTATCCCCGCCTTTGCCAAGGTGACGTTGAACCCCAAAACCGAAGGTTCTTATTTTGTATTTGGTATCAGTTTTTAAATAGAGAGAGTTAACAATAAAAAAGAACACGAAAGAGCGTATAGGAAGAGATCATAGTTTATTGAGATATACTCAAGTTTGTTGTAAGGTAATTCACTTAGGCTTTTTTCTTTCCTATACCTCTTTTTTAAAACTGTTTTGTTATGAAGAAGATTGAAGCAATTATTCGAAAAACGAAGTTCGAGGATGTGAAAGACGCGTTGCTCGAGGCTGACATCGAATGGTTCTCTTACTATGACGTAAGAGGTGTGGGTAAAACACGCCAGGGACGCATTTACCGTGGTGTAGTGTACGACACAAGTTACATTGAGCGCATCCTTGTGTCTATCGTGGTACGCGACAAGAATGTGGACAAGACGGTGAAAGCCGTTATGTCGGCAGCCAAGACAGGCGAGATTGGTGACGGACGTATCTTCGTCATTCCGGTAGAGAACGCCGTACGTATCCGTACGGGAGAAGAGGGAGACATCGCCCTCTACAATGCAGAGCAAGAGAAATAAGCGCAAGGAAAGAAAAGAGAGATAGTTGAATACAGATACATATTAAAGAGATTGAGATTATGGATACTTTTAAAACCTACATATTGAAGAGATGGACACTGAGCGCTATCCTGTTGCTCACAGTGACCACGTTCGCAATGGCACAAGATTCCACTGCCGTTGACACTACTATCGCCGCAAGTGAAGCGGTTGCCGCTGTTTCCGCCGAAGTTGCGGCAGAAGAGGCTCCCGCCACATTGGCTTCTACGGTTTCCGAGTTGACTACCGGACTGAACACGGTATGGATGCTGTTGGCAGCCATGCTGGTGTTTTTCATGCAGCCGGGCTTTGCCTTGGTTGAGGCAGGCTTCACCCGTACCAAGAACACCGCCAACATCCTGATGAAGAACTTCGTCGACTTCATGTTCGGTTCCATCCTGTTCTGGTTCATCGGTTTCGGCTTGATGTTTGGCGTGGGCGACTTTGTGGGCATGCCTCACTTCTTCAACCTCGACGCCATGAGCGAAATCATTGACAACGGACTTCCCATCGAAGGATTCCTGGTGTTCCAGACCGTGTTCTGCGCCACATCCGCTACCATCGTTTCGGGTGCCATGGCAGAGCGTACCAAATTCAGCATGTACTTGGTGTACACCATCTTCATCAGCGTCCTCATCTACCCGATTTCCGGTCACTGGACATGGGGTGGCGGTTGGTTGATGAACGGCAGCGAAGACTCCTTCATGATGACCACCTTCGGCCACGTATTCCATGACTTCGCCGGATCCACGGTGGTTCACTCCGTAGGTGGTTGGATTGCCTTGGTAGGTGCAGCCATCCTTGGCCCGCGTATCGGAAAATACGGTAAGGACGGCAAGTCGAGAGCTATCCCCGGACACAACCTTACCATCGCCGCCTTGGGTGTATTCATCCTCTGGTTCGGATGGTTCGGATTCAACCCCGGTTCACAATTGGCAGCAGCTACCCCCGACGACCAAACAGCCATCTCATTGGTATTCCTCAACACCAACCTTGGTGCTTGCGCAGGTGGATTCCTCGCATTGGTAGTCAGCTGGTTCAAATATGGCAAGCCCTCTTTGTCCCTCACGCTCAACGGTATCCTGGCCGGTTTGGTTGGTATTACCGACGGCTGTGACTGCGTATCTCCTGCCGGAGCTGTCATCATAGGTGCTGTCTGCGGAATAGTAATGATTTACGCCGTAGAGTTCATCGACCACGTGTTGAAGATAGACGACCCCGTCGGAGCTTCTTCCGTTCACGGTGTCTGCGGTTTCCTCGGTACGCTGTTGACCGGTCTGTTCTCTACCTCCGAAGGTTTGTTCTACGGTTTCGGTTCCGGCTTCTTCTTCGCACAGCTGTTTGGTGCAGTAGTCGTAGGCGGTTGGGCAGCCCTGATGGGTTACATCATCTTCAAGGTTCTCGACAAGATTCATGGATTGCGTGTTCCGACCCGTATTGAAGAGGAAGGTCTCGACATCTACGAACATGGAGAGACAGCTTACAACTGATAACGATGACAGAGTGAAAAGCTTTTACACTTTACATATTAACAACAAACATTTAAGTATTATGTCAGAACTAAGATTCAGAGTCGTTGAATCGGCTTTTAAGAAAAAAGCGGTGGAGGTACCTACCCCGAAAGAACGTCCCTCTGAATACTACGCCAAGTACGTATTCAACAGAGAGAAGATGTTCAAGTACCTGCCCAGCAAAGTCTACCAGAAACTGATTGATGTAATCGACAACGGCGCGCCGTTGGACAGCAGCATCGCCAACGAGGTAGCGGCAGGCATGAAGGAGTGGGCTCTTGAGATGGGTGTAACGCATTACACCCACTGGTTCCACCCCTTGACAGAAGGAACCGCCGAGAAGCACGACGCTTTTGTGGAGCACAACGGCAAAGGCGGTATGATGGAAGAGTTCTCCGGCAAGCTGCTCGTACAGCAGGAGCCCGACGCTTCGTCATTCCCTAACGGCGGTATCCGCAACACCTTCGAGGCCCGCGGTTACAGTGCATGGGACCCTTCGTCTCCCGCATTCATCGTTGACGACACGCTTTGCATTCCTACCGTCTTCATCGCCTACACGGGTGAGTCACTCGACTACAAGGCCCCGTTGCTGAAGGCGTTGCGTGCGGTAGACAAGGCAGCGGTAGACGTATGCCACTACTTCAACCCCGACGTGAAGAAGGTTTACTCTTACTTGGGTTGGGAACAGGAATACTTCCTGGTTGACGAAGGCTTGTATGCCGCACGCCCCGACCTGTTGCTGACAGGCCGTACGCTGATGGGACACGAGTCCGCCAAGAACCAGCAGTTGGAAGACCACTACTTCGGAGCTATTCCTTCACGTGTGGCCGCCTTCATGAAAGACCTCGAAATAGAGGCTTTGAAACTGGGTATTCCTTGCAAGACCCGTCACAACGAGGTTGCTCCTAACCAGTTTGAGTTGGCTCCTATCTACGAGGAGTGCAACCTGGCCGTTGACCACAACATGTTGATTATGGCCTTGATGCGTAAGATTGCCCGCAACCACGGATTCCGCGTACTGCTTCACGAGAAGCCGTTCAAAGGTGTCAACGGTTCCGGCAAGCACAACAACTGGTCACTGGGTACCGACACGGGCATCCTGCTCCACGCTCCCGGCAAGACACAGGAAGAGAACCTGCGTTTCGTCACCTTCGTAGTGAATACGTTGACTGCGGTTTACCGTCACAACGGTCTGCTGAAGGCCAGCATCATGTCGGCTACCAACGCTCACCGTCTGGGAGCCAACGAGGCACCTCCCGCAATCATCTCCAGCTTCTTGGGCAAACAGCTTACCCAGGTGCTTGACCACTTGGAAGAGACCACTACGGACGAGTTGATTAACTTCAGCGGCAAGCAGGGCATGAAGTTGGACATCCCGCAGATTCCCGAGTTGCTGATTGACAACACCGACCGTAACCGTACCTCTCCGTTCGCCTTCACCGGCAACCGTTTCGAGTTCCGTGCCGTAGGTTCGGAAGCCAACTGCGCGTCCGCCATGATTGCGCTGAACACGGCCGTTGCCGAGCAGTTGATTCAGTTCAAGAAAGAGGTTGACGAACTCATCGAGAAGGGCGAGCCGAAGATGTCGGCTATCCTTGAGGTGGTACGCAAGTACATCAAGATATGCAAACCTATCCGTTTCGACGGCAACGGCTACTCCGACGAGTGGAAAGAGGAGGCCAAGAAACGCGGTCTGGACTGCGAGACCAGTTGCCCGGTTATCTTCGACAACTACTTGAAGGAGGACAGCGTGAAGATGTTCGAGGCTACCGGCGTAATGACCCGTGTAGAGCTTGAGGCACGCAACGAGGTGAAGTGGGAGATGTACACCAAGAAGATTCAGATTGAGGCACGCGTCTTGGGTGACTTGGCCATGAACCACATCATCCCTGTCGCTACCAGATACCAGAGCGGACTTATCGACAACGTCTACAAGATGAAAGACCTCTTCCCTGTTGACGAGTGCAAGAAACTCTCCGCAGAGAATGTCCAGCTTATCCGTGAGATAGCTGAGCGCACCATCTTCATCAAGGAGCATGTCGACAAGATGGTCGAAGCCCGCAAGGTGGCCAACAAGATTACGGACGAGCGTGAGAAAGCCATCGCCTACCACGACAACATCGCTCCGATGCTGGAAGAAATCCGTTATCACATCGACAAGCTCGAACTGATTGTGGACAACCAGCTCTGGACGCTGCCGAAATACAGAGAATTGCTATTTATCAGATAATACGATATTATCTATTTCTTTTGTTGGTTGTTTTAAGTTTGAGGGGAGGGCTCTGCGAAGAGCTCTCCTTTTTTGCTACTTTTGCGACCGCAAAAACGATTAAAACCAAACGGCTATGACAAAACTCTATTTGGTGAGACACGGCGAGACGGAAGAGAACGCCGCCCACGTCCTGCAGGGACATCTGCCTGGACACCTCTCCGCATTGGGCATCCGGCAAGTGCAAACCTTGGCTGAGGAGCTGGGCGCAATTACTTTCGATGCCATGGTTTGCAGCGACTTGCAGCGTTGCATCCACTCCGCGAACATTCTGAACGAACGGCTCCATCTGCCCCTAACGGTCACTCCCCTACTTCGCGAACGGGACTGGGGCGGATTCACCGGCAAGTCTATCCCCTCGATAAAGGGCATGCCTTTCCCCGAGGACGTAGAGAGTGTGGAAGCGATGGCTGAGCGCGCCTCCCTGTTCTTGGACTTTATCCGCACCAACTACGACGGACAGAGCGTGCTGGCCGTAGGTCATGGTCTGATGAACCGCATCATCCAATCCGTCCACTTCGACAAGCCGATGCAGGACATCGAGCGCATGCAAAACGCCACCTTCCGTGTACTGGAACTGTGAGCGAGCCCCTCTTATAAGGGAAAGCAGGACGTCACTACATAGTCGGCAGATGGACTTTCTTCCTCATCCACCAATAGGCTCCAACGCATATCAAGCACGACAGCAAGGAACCGGTGCAGGTGCTCAATCCCATCGGATAGAGCGTGTCGGGATAAAGGTTTGACGAGAGCCAGGCGAGCGGAATGCGGGCGCAGACTATCGACAGGCTGTTGTGTACGAAGGATATGATGGCATAACCGCAAGCCGTGAAGAAACCGCTGAAGCAGAAGTGTATGCCCGCAAAGATGCAGTCCCAAACGTAGCCACGAAGATAATCAGAACCTTGCGCCAACACTTGCGCATTGTCCGTAAAGATACCTACGGCTATCTGTGGGAAGAATTGCAACAGAACCGAGACCACTACACCATAGCCGGTGGTAATCATCATGGCGGTGCGCAAGGTTCGCTTGGCACGCTCCAGGTTTCCCGCTCCGATGTTTTGGGCGGAGATAGCGGACACGGTGGAGAGCATAGCCGACGGGACGATGAACACCAGTCCGATGAATTTCTCCACGATGCCAACAGCGGCAGCGTCAATCAGTCCACGCTGGTTGGCGATGACGGTAATGGCGAGGAACGAAACCTGTATGAATCCGTCCTGCATGGCTATCGGAACGCCTATTTTCAGAATGTTCTTGATGACATCTTTTCGGGGATGCAGGTCCGAGCGTGATATGTCCATCACGCCACGATGCCGGCGGATGGAGGTAATGGCAAAGAGAACGCTCGCCATCTGCGACAAGGTAGTGCCAAGGGCGGCACCCATTGCGCCCAGTCCGAAGTAACCGATGAAGAGATAATCCAACGCAATGTTGACCACACACGCCACCGCCACGAAATACATCGGGCTCTTTGAGTCGCCCAATCCCCGGAATATCGAGGCGATGATGTTGTAGGCGACGATGAACGGGATGCCGAGGAAACAGATGGTGAGGTAATGTTCCATACCTTCGACGGCCTCAGCCGGTGTATCCATCACGTCCACTATCCATCCTCTCAGACAGAGGAGCACGACCATCAGCACAACGGCGATGACGGCGAACATCGTTATCGTGTTACCCACGATGGTCCGTGTTCTCGCGTCATCCTTCGCCCCTACGGATCGGGCGGTAAGCACGGTCGTTCCCATGGCAAGTCCGATGAGCACTACCGTAACCATATACATCACTTGCGCTCCGTTTGACACGGCGGTGGTGCTGTCCACGCCGCAATATTGTCCGATGACATAGAGGTCCGCCAATCCATACAGGATTTGCAAAAAGTAAGCGAGCATATAAGGCAGCGAGAAAGTCATGACGTTGCCAAGGATACTGCCTTGCGTTAAATCTTTTCCCTTCATTTTCTCTTTTCTATGTATGCATTTTATAATTCCAAAGGAATACAAAGTTTAGTCTTGCCTCAGTCATTAGTTCCGCTACAATAGAAACAAGGCTGGATAAGAGAATGGTTTTACCCAGTCATCTTGTCCAGTCTTTCCCTATGCCGAAGACCCTCCGATGAGGATTGCAAAACTTTGATTTCCGTAAATTCAGCCGCAAAGGTACGACTTTTATGTTTACTGTCCAAATGGTTTGGCTCAAGCGTTTCTATTTGGATGAGCAGGCTGTCCGAAACGAGATCATGATTGTGAATTTAAAACAAGGTCGACAACCGAGATTTTAACTATTCTTATTGGTTTAAGGACACAATTGTTACCAACGAGCTATTTAAATCTCCATACCTTTGCAGTAGCATTTAATTAATCATTAACAGATATGGCAGAAAACAAAATCTTCGGAGCAAACGATATCAATGACCTCCCGATTTTCTTCAATATCGCATGGTATGAACAGAAGGCTGTTATCGTTCTGCTTGCCCTTCTCCACCTTGGCGTGAAGAATATCCATATCGGTCCTACCCTACCAGCCTTTGTTTCAGAAGGCGTGCTTCAGGTACTGATAGACAACTTTGGACTTGCAGGTAACTCTACAGTTGAAGATGATATTCAAAAATATATCCTCTAAAACATCTTTCCCCCGATAGTGAAAACCGCTGTCGGGGGATTTCCCTTGCAATAAAACAATCTTCAATCCGTTGTATAATAAAAAGTGTTTGAACATGAAAGAATCAGCATACGTTACATTACAGAAATGTCCATTGTTCAATGGATTCACTACAGATGAAATCAAACAGACATTGATGTTTGCAGACTGCAGGATGGTGGAGTATCCGGCCAAGGAAATCTATACACTTGCGGGTATGCCATGCAAGTATGCCGATTTCATCATAGAAGGAGAGATGATTGCCCGCATGACTGGAATATCCGGAAAACAGGTTCAGATTGACCGACTGCCGGCATCTACCCTTATTGCTCCTGCATTTATATTTGCCAAGAAGAATGAGATGCCTGTAAGCGTAGAGACCAGCATGCCTACGTTGCTGATGCGTATGACCCCGTCGGAACTGGAGAAGCTGATCGATACAGACGAGAGAATACGCTGGAACTTCATTCAACAACTGTCAATGATTGACGTGTTCCTGACGCACAAGATGCGTATGCTCTCACTCTTCTCTGTCAGAGAAAAGGTGGCCATGTATCTGATAAAAATTGCTACCGAACAGCAAAGCCGAACAATAAAACTAACTGTGAGCCGTCAGGAAATGGCTGATATATTCGGCATTCAGAAGTTCTCGCTTCTCCGTTGCCTGTCGGAATTCGAGGAGAACGGGGCTATTAAGATTGAGGGAAAAACGATAACGATTCTCAACCCGGACAAGATGAAGTAACTGAAAACGACCAGAGTATTCATTTACTCTGGCCGTTTCTTTTGGAGCATTATCCCCTGATCATGGTGATAATCATCTTGAATTGCTGTTCTGCCTTTACAGAATGTGCAGCACCACTTGGGATGACGAAGCTTTCACCGGCTTTGACATAATTGTCTGTTCCCTCTACATTGAGAAGCATCTCACCGTCTACAACCTGGATGAAAGCATCAAATGGTGCGATGTGCTCTGAGAGTCCTTGACCAGCATCGAAACTGAACATTGTCACACTACCGGCATTGCTGTGAACCAGCTCCTTACTTACTACGCCACCCTCTGCGTAATCTACCAACTCACTTGCTACGAACACTTTTCCTTTTTCGAATTTCATACCCTATTATTTTAATTGTTATCACTAAAGTCTCTTATTTTTGAAAATGTTCTTTGGCAAATTCCATGTCCTGAACAAACTCTGCCGTGCCAACGTAATGACCTTCCTTGTCACGTACTGCCATATAATTAACAAGCATTGTCCTGCCGTTCTTTTCCATCCAGACAGACACTTTATCGCGTTTGCCTGTACGGAAATCATTGATGATAGTACGCACCATTGGCTCTATCTTTGGCGGATGACATGAGAACACCTCTCTGTCGAGAGCCATCCGTGGACGGTGGAAAACCTTGTCTCCCTCATTAAAGAAGCGATTTATGTTATCTTCATCCACAAAAGTGATTTCCATTGGGATAGTATTCAACAGTGCTGTAAGCTGTGGGACAGTAAGATGTCCGCCGGGCATTACTACTTCTCCTTGATGTTCTGGAAGTTGCTCAGACTGTTCTTCGGCAGCTGGCCATTCGTTGCCCTCAACTCCAAGACAAGGGGCATAGTCCTTACTATCATGGTAAATCCTCATCCATTCCTCATTGGTGAAGTTGGCCGCACATACAGGATAAAGGATATTTTGTTCCTTGTATATCATCTCTTCGGCACGCTGTACGACAGCCTTCACACGCATTATCCATTCCTCGTTCTGATTCTGCTGCTGCATGAGTGAACTCAACTCATTACGTATCTCGTCATCAAGTGTCCACATCACTTGCGACGGTCCGATAATATCGTATTTTACCTTTAGATGCGGATAAAGCAGATCGCCTTTCTTGGCATAATGTATGGCAACCTCACGAATCTTAGACAGAGTAGATGACACATCCTCGCCCTTACCTATTTGGTCATTGATTTCTGCAATAAGCATCTCAAGCGCTTCATTCTCACGACTGAATGTCTGAAGAGGATGGCCCTCTGTATTTACG
>CAVJRQ010000092.1:0-31546 GCA_963652075.1 Acutalibacteraceae bacterium | reverse complement strand
TGCCAACGTAAGTACTTTCATCGGGCAACGTAAGTACTTACGTGAGCCATCGTAAGTACTTACGTTTTTCGGCTTGCTTTTCCCCCGAACGAACGGACTTTGATTCCATAGACCGTTGGTTGTTGGTCAACGGTTGGTTAACCGAAAACCCGGTGGCGATTATCCTACACTGGAATCTCTCTAAATTGTGGGATGGTGAGGGAGGTAACCTCTCTTAGTAAGAGAAGTTATCGTCAAGGGCAAAATTAGTGTAATTAAAGCAATTAGCAAACTTTTTTGCATAAAAAAAGTGCGGATTATTACCACTTTTCTTGCGAATAACGCCGCATTTAGGGGAAAAACCACGCCTCTATATCCGCTATATACCATTGGTTCTCAGTACATAACGAGAAATAGGTAACTTCTCTTACTAAGAGAAGTGAGCGCGGGTAGTACAATATTAAGTATAATAGTAGTACAATATAGGTGTAATAGTAGATAATGCATATAAGTTTAACCATTAAAATTTTTTGTTATGGACAAGGAGAATTTCATTGAAAGCTACGAAGCCCCTCGGGTGGAAGTCGTAGAGGTTGAAGTGGAAAAAGGATTTGCAGTAAGTGGGGACGCTAACGGCGAAGGCGGACGCTGGGAGAAGAGCTAATTGTCATTTCCATAGATTCATATCTGTAGGTTCATTTCCTCTGTAGATTCATTTCCGCAGACTTGTAACCTTTTTTTAATTCACTGGTTTTATCAACAACTTTAAATTAATAAACGATGAAAATCAAATCTTTAATCAGTTTGGCTACGGTCGCCCTCTTGGTGACGGCTTGTAGCGATGAGAACGAGGGGCTGGTTTCCTCCTCTTCCACAAAAGGCCTGCTGAGGGCATCCGTGGAGGGAAACTATTCCACTACCCGTGCGGGGTTTGACAGCAAAGGTAGTTTCTACTGGTCAACGACAGACAATTTGGGTGTCACAACCATCAATAACGGCACGCAAACCAACAAATTTACTAAACTTGATCTGAAGAGCGGCGGCGGAACCGCCAGCGCCAGCTTTGGCGGTACCATAACGGGAACCATCGGTGGCTATGCGGTCTATCCATACAGCGACAACCATAGCGTAAATGCAAGCGATGGCAAATTGACGTATAACTTCCCCGCTACCTATACGTACACGAAAGTGGATACGGACTACTTCACCGAGACCCAAGGCGAAGGCAACAGCTTTAATCCTGCCATGTGGGGAAAGATTACGAGCGGAAGTGTATCCCTGAAACACTTGGGCGGCGTGTTCTGCATCAAGGTGCCCAAGATGCCCGTAGAGGCAGGAACCCTCTCCCTGATTGCGGACAAGAAGATTACGGGTAGCTTTGAGGTGGACTTGAATTCGACAACGACTCCTGCCATCGCTTCTACGGAAAGTGCCGGCGATAATGGAACGGTGTCTATCACGTTCGAGGGTGCTACCGAGGACCAGCCCGGTGTCTTCTATGTGCCTGTTCCTACCGGAACGTACACCGACGTACGTGTAAAGATTTCCGAAGGAGACACGGAGAAAATGAATGTGGTGGCAGGTACATATACGGTTAACCGCTGCTCGCTGAAGATACTTGAGTTTACTACGACGGAAGTGGACGCTGTGGTTCCCACATCGGTTGAGAACCTGTCAGATGCAGAGGAATCGTTGAAGATTAGCGATAGCAGCACGACAAAAGCCGCTGCGGTAACGGTTAGCAGCGAGATTTCAAGCACTTCTAATGCAATCACCATTCCTGCCGTCACAACGACGAGTGGCGAGAGTACCGAGACTACCGAGGAGACGAGCATGAGCGTTTCCCTGGAGAAGGTAGCGAGCGGAGCCTCCCTTAAGGTTACGGACGCGAAGACTTCGGGGTCTTCTACAGAAAGTTCTGTTAGCAACTTCACCCTGTCGATTCCAAGCAACGAAGCCACAGATTTCCAGCCGTTGAACGTGGAAGTGGAAATGCCGAGCACCACCGTTACCCTGACCGGTAATGCAGGCGCAGCCACTTACGGTACTATCACAGCCTCCACGGCGGACAACACGCTTGTCATCGACAAGAACGTGACCGTGAAGAAGGTAATCGTGAAGAAAGGTAATGTCCGCGTGAACAAGGGCGCAGAGTTGAAAGAGATTACGAAAGACGCAAGCCTTTCAGGAAAGGTGACCATCTACAAGGAAGAAGGAGCGATAATCCCGAATGGTTTAAGCACGGATAACTTTGAGGTTGTGTCTGAAGAAGGCTTGACGGAGGCGTTGGAAAAAGGTGGTACCTACACGTTGTTCAAGGACATGGTGGGCGACTTTGTGGTATCGGCTACGAGTGCTGTCACCATCAACCTCAACGGATACAAGGTTACGAACAAGTCCGGCGACACCTTCACCGTAAAATTGGGCAGCACCCTGAACATTAACGGCAACGGTACGGTGGATAACGTCAGCCACGGAAAGGCTTGCGTCTTCAACAACGGTACGGTGACGCTGAATGGCGGTACCTACACGCGAAGCAAGGAAAATGGTAAAAACACGACCGAATCAGGTTGGAACAGCTACTATAACATCCTGAACCATGGCGAAATGACCATCAATGAGGGTGTGACGGTTGAGCAAAGCGGCCACTTCTCCTCCATGATAGCCAATGGATATTACAATTATTCAGACAAAAACAATCAGAGAATCGGATATGTAGCCGAAGTCAACAAAGACAAGCCTTCTATGGAGATTAAAGGCGGTACGTTCTCCGGTGGCCTCAATACGGTAAAGAATGACGACGGAGCCACGCTGACCATCACTGGCGGTACGTTCAATAACGTGTCACAGGCCGTGGTGCAGAACCATCACGTTACCTACATCAAAGGCGGTACGTTCTCCTGCAGCGACTCGAAATACGTAGTGGACAACGAAGGCCATAAAGATGCCGCGTTGGATTTGGGTGACATGTACATCAGTGGCGGTACGTTCACGGGAACATTGCATAATGTCGGCACGGGTGCTCTCTTGGAGATCAATGGCGGTACGTTCTCAGACCCAACCGCATTGCAATACCTTGGTAAAGAAGCCGACGTGAAGGTATCTTTGGTAGCTGATGCATCTACTGCTGGTTTTAAGACGAACGACGGTCAAACAGTTGAGATTGACATGAACGGGCACACCTTGACTCTTGAGAACCCGACCGTAGGTTCCACCGGTACAGAAACGAACAGCTGCCAGTTGTTGAAGGGATCCAAGGTTACTTTCAGGAACGGAACGCTGACCAGTCAAAACGAGAAGATTGTTATCCAAAACTATAGCAAGTTGCTTCTGGAAAATATGACGCTCAACACACCAAAAGCTTCTTACTCGATTTCCAACAACAACGAAAGTTGTACATTAAATAATGTAACGATCAATGCAGCAGAAGGAGGATGTGCATTTGATGTATATTCCTTCAATTCTTATGAAGGAGTAACCGTAACCGTAAATAGCGGAACGATTAACGGAAAGGTTGAATTTGGCGGTAATAACAAGAAAAAGAATATAAAGTTGGTTGTCAATGGCGGTACCTTTAACGGTAATTTAGAGGTTAATAACGACTACTATAATTCTGAGCCCTCCAATATTATCGTCAGTAAGGATGCCCAGTTTGGAGCCAGTGTCACCGGTTGGGATAAGTATATAAAGGATACAGAATAATATTCCTACAGGCATATTTCCGAACAGTAAAATTCAACTAATTTTCTAAAAGGCAAGGAGAACCACCGATGATTACTATACATCGGTGGTTCTTGTTTCACTATCAATAAGACATTCCATCATGAAAATCAATCCGAACTTCAAACTCCGCGAGATGGCGGGAGAGACCATCATCGTGAACCAGGGCGAGACGGGAGCCGACCTCACCCGCATCATCTCCCTGAACAAGTCCGCCCGGCGGCTGTATGAACGGCTGAACGGGAGGACGTTTACCGTAGAGGATGCCGCCGGCGTGCTGACGGAGACGTACGGCATCGATGAACAACAGGCGCTGAGGGATGCCACGGCGTGGGTGGAGGAACTGAAAAGATGCAAGGTAATCGAATGAGAGAGACCGCACCGCTCCGGTACGAGCAAATGACCTTCGCCCTGCTGCGTGCCTCGCTGCACGAACGGGAGACGGAGACAGCCCCTTTCAGGGACTGCACCGACGAGGAGTGGCGGCAATGCCACCGACTGGCCGTGGACCAAGGGGTGATGGCGTTGGCGTGGGACGGCGTGACGAAGCTCCCTGCGGATCTGCAGCCGCCTCTGGCCGTGAAGCTCGCCTGGGCGGTAGCCGTGGAGCGGTACGAGAAGCGGTACGTCCACTACTGCCGTGCCGTCGACGAGCTCTCCCGTTTCTACGCGCACCACGGCATAGCCGTCATGCAGATGAAGGGCGTGGGGCTCTCCACCCTCTATCCCGTCCCCTCGCATCGCGAGGGAGGCGACATCGACATCTACACCTACTCGGCGGACAAGAATCGGATGAGCGACAAGGAGGCGAACCTCCTGGCCGACGACCTGATGCGGCGGAAGTACGTCGACGTGGACACGAAACGCACGCCCAAGCACAGCCTGTTCTTCTACAAGGGCGTGCCGGTGGAGAACCACAAGACGTTTCTGAACGTGGAACTCTCCCGTACGGCCGCGCAGGCGGAGAAGGTGCTGAGGAGGCACCTGAACCCGCAACCGACGGTGTTGGGTAGCGGACAAGTGCTCACCCCCTCGCCACCCTTCAACCTGCTGTTCGTCGCCTTCCATGCCGCCCAGCATTACGGGAACGGCATGACGCTGCACCACCTCTGCGACTGGGCGTGCCTGCTCAAACACTACGGTCCGCAGTTGCCGGAAGGCGTTGCCGACCGCCACTTCCTGCGCTTCGTGGCAGCACTGACCCTGCTGTCGGACAGGCTGCTGGGGACAAACGCACCGACAACCGACGAGGCGGAGACGGAGGAGTTGGCGCGGAAGATGCTGGAGGAGATGATCCACCCGCGCTACGGAAAGGTGGTGCCCACCCGGAACAAGGCCGGAATCATCGTCTACAAAATCAGGAGGCTGGCGTACCGCATCGCCCTCGGGCGTGAGGCGCTGGGTGTCTCCGTGGGGCGGATGATACTCCACTCCATCGTCAAGCACCTCCAGGAACCAAGAACCGTCTTTCAACGAAATCCCGAACAATGACACTGGAACGAATCTGGCGACTGCTACAGCCCGAGGAACGCGCGAAGGTATGGAAGATGGCAGGGACGGCACTCTGCTCCGCTGCCCTCGACTTCGTCTCCTTGGCCGCCCTGCTGCCCCTGCTCTACTTCCTGCTCGAAGGGGGCGGCAACCGGCGGGCAGCCCTGCTGTTCTGCCTCCTGGCCATAGCGGTCATCTTAGTGAAGAGCGTGCTGATAACCGGCATCACCCGCTACCAGGACAAGTGCCTCCTCTCCCTCTACCGCAGGCTGAGCTTCTCGCTCTTCTCTGCCTACTACCGCCGCGGACTGCTCTTCATCCGTGAGCGGGGCGGCAACCGCTTGGCGTACGAGACCAACGGGGTGTGCTATTCGTTCAGCCACGGGCTGCTCTTCTCCCTCTGCCGCATGGTGGGAGACGGGCTGCTGATAGCGCTGGTGACGGCGGCGCTGCTTGCGTACGATGGACTGTCGGTGCTGCTGCTCTACGCCTCGTTCCTCCCCTTCATGTGCGCCTACCTCCTCGTGGTGAAGCGGCGGGTACGCCGATACGGCGAGGACGACATGCAGGCCAAGCGTGAACAGTGGCGGACGGTGATGGACACCTTCCGGGGATACACGGAGCTGGAGGTGAACGGTGCCTTCCCCGTCGTGCGGACCGCCTTCCTCAAAGGGCTGGACCGGATAAGCCGCAACCGCATGAAGCTCGACACCGTGCTCGGACTGCCGCTCTTCCTCTCCGAACTGTCGGTGGTCATCGGCCTCGGGCTGTTGGTGGCCACCGGAGACGGTGACGTGAAGTTAGTGGTGGGGGTCTTTGCCGTCGCGGCGTTCCGGCTGCTGCCCGCCCTGCGCACCCTGCTGACGGGATGGACGCAGGTGCAGAACGCGGCGTACTGCCTGGACACGATAGAGGAGGGGCTGACCGTGCCGACGGAGGCGACCGCCGCAAGTGCCGGGGAACTGCCGTTCGAGAAGGAGATTACCGTGGAGGGACTTACCTACGCCTACCCCGGTGGCGAGGCGGTGCTGTCGGATTTCAACTGCCGCGTCCGCAAGGGAGAGCATGTCGGCTTCAGGGGAGCCAGCGGAGCGGGCAAGTCCACCCTGTTCAACCTGCTCGCCGGACTGCTGAAACCCGACGAGGGAACGATACGCGTTGACGGGACACCGCTGACCGAAGCGACACGCGGCGCATGGACCAAACGGCTCGGCTACGTGCCCCAGGAGGTCTTCATCTTCAACGGCACGCTGGCGGAGAACATCGCCTTGGGCTGTGAGGCCATAGACTACGGTCGGGTGAAGGAGATACTGGAACAGGTGCGTCTTGCCCAATGGGCGGAGGCGTTGCCCGAGGGCATGTACACCCCGCTCGGCGAGGCGGGCGGACGGCTCTCCGGAGGACAGAGGCAGCGCGTCGGCATCGCCCGCGCGCTCTACAAACGGGCGGAGGTGCTGCTGCTGGACGAGGCGACGTCGGCATTGGACAACGCCACGGAGAGGGAGGTGAACGAGACCCTCCGCGGACTGAGAGAGAAGTACAGCGGCCTGACGATACTTTCCATCGCCCACCGGGAAAGCTCGTTGGCCTATTGTGAACGCGTTATTACCATTGGGGAATGAAAGAGAAGAAAACCTACCTGGTGGCCGGACACCGCTTCACGGTGCGGGGAGAGAGCCTCTGCCGCGCCGTAGAAGGAATTGCCGGATTCAGACCGTTTGAGACCGGTGACGGCGAGACGCTGTTCGCCTTTGTGGCGGAGCGCGCCGTGCCCGTCATGGAACGCGTGGAGTACCGCTTCGCGTACGAGGAGGTGCAGGGCGCGTTCGGGCGGACGGCCGACGGCTTCCTGCTGAAGCTGAAACCCGAAAACGAAGAGGCACTCTACCTGTGGCGCACCGACGGGAGCGACGAGGTGCGGATAGGCGGCAACCTTTCGGCGCGCCTCTACCGCTTCGCCCTGTGGGTGGGCTACGGACTGATGACGCTGCCCTATGACACGGTGGCCGTACACAGCAGCTGCATTGTCTACCGCGACAAGGCGGTGTTGTTCTTGGGCGAGAGCGGCACGGGCAAGAGTACCCACACGCGCCTCTGGAGGGAGGAGCTGGCAGGCGCAACGCTGCTGAACGACGACAGTCCGGTGTTGCGCGCAGTGGACGGCACGGTGCGTGCCTACGGCAGTCCGTGGAGCGGCAAGACCCCCTGCTACAGACAGGAGTGCCACGAGCTGGAGGCTTGCGTGCGCCTCTCGCAGGCGCCCCACAACCGGATGACCAGGCTGTCCGTGCTACAGGCTTACGGGGCGGTGCACCCCTCCTGTCCGCCGGAGTTCGCCTACGACGACCACCTGTACGACCGTGTGAGCGGATTCATCGGCAAGCTGCTGCAGGCCGTACCTTTCTATCATTTGGAGTGCCTCCCGAACGGGGAGGCCGCGCGACTCGCGTGCCGGACCATCTTCAAGGAGACGCTATGAGAACGATTCCCAACGAACTGTTCTTTTCCCGCATAGAGGCGGAGATAGCCGAAGGCCGTCCCGTGCGCTTCCGCCTGAAGGGGTGGTCCATGTTCCCCCTGCTGCGCGACGGGCGCGACGAGGTGGTGCTCTATCCCTGTACGGAGGAGGAACCGCAGCCCATGGACGTGGTGCTCTTCCGGTACAACGGAGGGCACGTGCTGCACCGCGTCGTCCGCAGGGAGGGCACCCGGCTCTACCTTCGGGGAGACGGATCTTTCGCGGCACGGGAGCGGTGCGAGGTTGCCGACGTGGTAGGGAAGGTGCGTTTCGTTGTCCGTCCCTCCGGCCGGGTGGTGTTCGTCGACGGTTGGCGCTGGCGTTTGCCAAGTTGGCTGTGGAGCAAGACGGGGATACTCCGGGTTTTCCTCCTGCGCGTCCTGCGCCGGGTTTATGGGCTGAAAAGTAACCGCCTTGCGTGTCTCCACGTAAGTACTTACGTTGCCCGATGAAAGTACTTACGTTGGCCCACGTAAGTACTTACGTTGACCGATGCAAGTACTTACGTTAGCCGACGAGGTATAGTCTCGTCGGGAGTGGGGTGTAACGGCCGGCGAAACGTTAATTTATCGAAGAAAGAAATTTTATTCCTCATTCGTGGTACGTTATTCTATTATTATGTGTATCTTTGTCGGCCGAATTCAGTATTCCGTATGGACGGATTTGAGCAAGGTGATTGCAAATGGGTAAGTTTGATACATATAAGATTGACTTGAAGGGATTGGTGAATGACAAAGGGTCCTTTTCCTATGATTTGGACAACTCTTTTTTCACCCTTATCGACGCGCCTGAGGTGCAGAAAGGCAAACTTCATGTTGATTTGACGGTGAAGAAAACCGCCGGCGTGTTTGTGTTGGACTTCCAGACGAAAGGCGTAGTGCAGATACCTTGCGACCGTTGCCTGGATGACATGGATTTGGAAATCGCCTCCACCGATACGGTGAAGGTGAAATTCGGAACGGAATATACGGAAGAGGGCGACATCGTGGTGGTTCCCGAGGAGGAAGGCGCTATCAATGTCGCGTGGTTCGTCTACGAATTCATCGCTCTGGCCATACCGATGAAGCATGTGCATGCTCCCGGCAAGTGCAACCGGATGATGACAAGCAAGCTGAGCAAGCATATCCGGGTGGATGCCAACGAGGAAGAAGGCTGGGGAGCGGATGAGGAGGGCTCGTTTGCCGGGATGGACGACGAGGAGGCTTCCGGAAAGACGGATCCGAGATGGAATGACTTAAAGAAAATATTAGATAATAATTAAAGTTTAGAAAAATGGCACATCCTAAAAGACGTCAGTCAAAGACTAGAACTGCAAAAAGAAGAACTCATGATAAGGCAGTCGCTCCGACATTGGCAATCTGCCCGAATTGCGGAGAATGGCACGTTTACCATACTGTATGCGGAGCGTGTGGATACTACAGAGGTAAGTTAGCGATTGAAAAAGAAGCCGCTGTCTGATTGAGGTAGTATGAAATATAGCCAGAGAGCCTTGCTCTCCGGCTACTTTTGTATATAATTAGGAATTCTGATTAATGGAAAAAATCAATGCAGTAATTACAGGAGTCGGAGGCTATGTCCCTGAATACGTGCTGACAAACGATGAGTTGTCGCGCATGGTGGACACCAACGACGAATGGATTATGACGCGTATCGGCGTGAAGGAGAGAAGAATCCTCAACGAAGAGGGTTTGGGAACTTCTTATCTGGCGCGCAAGGCCGCCAAGCAGCTGATGCAACGCACGAACTCCAACCCGGACGACATCGACGCGGTCATCGTCACCACGTCTACTCCGGACTATCATTTCCCGTCGACGGCTTCAATCCTCTGCGACAAGCTGGGCTTGAAGAACGCCTTCGCGTTCGACCTGCAGGCCGCCTGCAGCGGTTTCCTCTTCGGACTGGAGGTTTGCGCGGGCCTGATAGCTACCGGCCGTCACAAGAAAATCATCCTGGTGGGTGCGGACAAGATGTCGTCCATGGTCAACTATGCCGACCGCGCCACTTGTCCTATCTTCGGAGACGGCGCTGCGGCGGTGATGATAGAGGCCACCACGGAAGAGTACGGCGTGATGGACTGCCTGCTGGGTACGGACGGCAAAGGCTTGCCTTTCCTCCACATGAAAGCGGGCGGGTCGGTTTGTCCGCCGTCATACTTTACGGTAAGCAACAAGATGCACTACCTCTACCAGGAGGGTCGCACCGTGTTCAAGTACGCGGTGTCGAACATGTCGAGAGTGAGCGCGGAACTTGCCGAGCGTAACGGACTGACGAAAGAGACCATCGACTGGGTGATTCCGCACCAGGCCAACCTGCGTATCATCGACGCGGTGGCCAACAGACTGGAAATCCCCATGGAAAAGGTGATGCTCAACATCCAGCGTTACGGTAACACCAGCGCCGGAACGTTGCCCCTCTGCCTTTGGGATTACGAGAAGAAACTGAAGAAAGGCGATAACCTGATATTCACAGCCTTCGGAGCCGGGTTTACCTATGGAGCCGTCTATGTGAAGTGGGGTTATGACGGTGCGGCAAGATAGTGACAACCATTCATTAACAATGATACAAGAAAACGCATCTCCAAACCGGTGCGTTTTTTTGTCCCCGAACAAAAGCATTTATTGAGAGTTATGCATAAAGCAGGATTTGTAAATATCGTCGGTAATCCCAACGTGGGTAAGTCCACCCTGATGAACCTGTTGGTGGGGGAGCGTGTCTCCATCGCCACCTTCAAGGCGCAGACCACCCGTCACCGTATCATGGGAATCCTGAATACGGAGGAGATGCAGATTGTCTTCTCGGACACGCCGGGAGTGCTGAAGCCCAACTACAAGCTCCAGCAGTCGATGCTGAACTTCTCCGAGTCGGCCCTGACGGACGCGGACGTGTTGCTCTACGTCACCGACGTGGTGGAGAAGGCGGACAAGAACGCCGATTTCGTGGAGAAGGTGAAGAAGATGGATGTTCCCGTCCTGCTGCTCATCAATAAAATAGACCTGAGCAACCAGGAGGCGCTGGCCACCCTGGTGGAGAGCTGGCACGAACTGCTGCCCGCGGCGGAAATTATCCCCATCTCCGCCACGAACCGCTTCAACGTGGACGTGGTGCTGAAGCGCATCAAGGAGCTGCTGCCCGACTCGCCGCCCTACTTCGACAAGGACCAATGGACCGACAAGCCGGTGCGTTTCTTTGTGACGGAGATTATCCGCGAAAAGATACTCCTGTACTATGACAAGGAGATTCCCTATTCGGTGGAAGTGGTGGTGGAGCAATACAAGGAGGAGGCCAAGAGCGTGCATATCAACGCCGTAATCTATGTGGAGCGTGACTCGCAGAAAGGCATCATCATCGGCAAACAGGGCAAGGCACTGAAGAAAGTGGCCACCGAAGCGAGGAAATCGCTGGAACGCTTTCTCGACAAGCGCGTCTTCTTGGAGACGTTTGTGAAGGTGGACAAGGACTGGAGAAGTTCGGACAAGGAACTGAAGAACTTCGGATATAATTTAGAGTAGTATTCATCCGGCTGTGACGGCCGTAAAAAGAGACGAAGAGGTATGGGAAATTTAGTAGCGATTGTCGGACGGCCCAATGTGGGAAAGTCGACACTGTTCAACCGCCTGACGCAGACGCGCCAGGCCATAGTGAACGATGAGGCGGGTACTACGCGCGACCGCCAATACGGCAAGATAGAGTGGGGCGGAAAAGAGTTCTCCGTGGTGGATACCGGAGGATGGGTCGTCAACTCGGACGACGTGTTCGAGGGTGAAATCCGCAAACAGGTGATGATAGCCGTGGACGAGGCGGACGTAATCCTGTTTGTGGTGGACGTGAAGAACGGCGTTACCGACCTGGACGTGGAGGTGGCAAGCATCCTGCGCCGCACCAAAATCCCCGTCATCCTCGTGGCGAACAAGACGGACAACAATAACCTGCAGTATTACGCCGCGGAATTCTATAAGCTGGGACTGGGTGACCCCTATTGCATCTCCGCCCTGAGCGGAAGCGGCACGGGCGATTTGCTCGACCTGGTGGTCGCCTCGTTCAAGAAAGAGGCCGAAGAGCTGCTTGACGACGACATACCGCGCTTTGCCGTGGTGGGCCGTCCGAACGCGGGCAAGTCGTCCATCATCAACGCCTTCATAGGCGAGGACCGCAACATCGTGACCGAGATTGCCGGGACCACGCGCGACTCCATCTACACGCGCTACGACAAGTTCGGCTTCGACTTCTATCTGGTGGACACCGCCGGTATCCGCAGGAAGAACAAGGTGGTGGAGGACTTGGAGTATTACTCCGTGATGCGGTCCATCCGCGCCATAGAGAACTCCGATGTCTGCATACTGATGCTGGACGCTACGCGCGGCATTGAAAACCAGGACCTGAACATCTTCTCCCTGATTCAGCGAAACCAAAAGGGAGTGGTGGTAGTGGTCAACAAGTGGGACTTGGTGGAGGACAAGAGCGACAAGGTGATGAAGACCTTTGAGGAGGCCATCCGCAACCGCTTGGCTCCCTTCGTGGATTTCCCCATCATCTTCGCTTCGGCACTGACCAAGCAACGCATCTTCAAGGTGCTGGAGATGGCGAAGACGGTTTACCAGAACCGTACGACCCGCATCCCGACCGCCCGTCTGAACGAAGAGATGCTTTCAATCATCGAGGCATATCCGCCTCCATCGAACAAGGGTAAGTACATCAAGATAAAATACTGCACGCAGCTGCCCAACACCAAAGTCCCCTCTTTCGTGTTCTTCGCCAACCTGCCGCAGTATGTGAAGGAACCCTACCGCCGTTTCCTGGAGAACAAGATCCGTGAACGCTGGTCGCTGAGCGGAACACCCGTCAACATCTTCATCCGGCAGAAGTAGGTCCGGCAAACGCGGGCGGCAGGCGGCTAACCCTCGATGTTCTGTACCTCCACCTCCTTGACCTTCTGGAACAGGTCGGAGGCGAAGACGAAATCGTTGAGCCGTTTGTCGCTCGAGGTGAAGATGTCCGCCTTGTTGCCCTGCCACTCCTTGCGGCCTTGGTAGATGAAGAGGATGTTGTCGCCGATGCCCATCACGGAGTTCATGTCGTGGGTGTTGATGATGGTGGTCATCCCGTATTCCTGCGTGATGTCGTGTATCAGGCGGTCTATCACCAGCGAGGTCTTGGGGTCGAGCCCGGAGTTCGGCTCGTCGCAGAACAGGTATTGCGGATTCAGGGCGATGGCTCTCGCGATGGCCACACGCTTCTGCATTCCGCCGCTGATTTCCCCAGGGTATTTCTGCTGCGCGTCAATCAGGTTCACCCTGTCGAGGCAGAACTGCGCCCGCTTTACCCGGTCGCGGTAAGTGTCCGACGAGAACATGTCCAGCGGGAACATCACGTTCTCCAGCACCGTGAGCGAGTCGAACAACGCCGCGTTTTGGAAAATCATCCCCATTTCGCGCCGCAGCGCAATCTTCTCTTTCTTCCGCATCTTCAGGAAGTCGCGTCCGTCGTACAGGACCTCTCCCTTGTCCGGCGTGAGCAGTCCCACGATGCACTTCATCAGCACCGTCTTTCCCGATCCGCTCTGCCCGATAATCAGGTTGGTCTGTCCGTTCTGAAACAGCGCGTTGATGTCCATCAGCACGTCTTTGTCTTCGAAAGTCTTATAGAGTGATTTCAGTTCAATCATTTGGTAAGGAGCTGTGTGAGGAATAAATCAGAGAAGAGAATCAGCACGCTGCTGCAGACCACGGCATCGGTGCTGGCCTTGCCCACCTCGATGGATCCGCCCTGCACGGAGTAGCCGAAGAAGGACGACACGCTGGCGATGATGAAGGCGAAGACGAAGGACTTGATGATGCCGCACCACACGAACCACTCCGTGAAGCTGTACTGCAAGCCGTAGGTAAGGTCCTCCTGGTTGATAATCTGCCCGAACCAGGCGGTGGCGTACGCGCCGATGATACCGGAGAAGATGCTGAATGTCACCAGAGCCGGAATCATGGTCATCAAAGCCGTTATCTTGGGTAATATCAAGTAATTGGCGGAGTTCACGCCCATGATTTCAAGGGCATCTATCTGCTGTGTCACCCGCATCGTGCCCAACTCCGAGGCGATGTTGGAACCCACCTTGCCGGCCAGTATCAGGCACATGATGGAGGACGAAAACTCCAGCAACATGATTTCGCGCGTGGTGTAACCCGTGACGAAGCGCGGCATCCACGGGCTCTGGATGTTCAGCTTTATCTGGATGCAGATGACCGCACCGATGAAGAACGAAATCAGCAGGACGATGCCGATGGAGTTCACTCCCAATTGCGACAGCTCCTTCACGTATTGCTTGAGGAACATGCGCATCCGTTCCGGTCGGGCGAAGGTCTTGCCCATGAGTTGGATGTATCTTCCCAGCGTATCGAGTGCCTTGAACATGCTTCTTTTCCTTAATTTGTGGCAAAAGTAATTGTTTTATGTTGAAAAACCGGACTTCGATGAATAGTTTCCTCCGGCCGATAACCTTTTTTAAGTGCAAAAGTTGTACTTTTGCCGACACTTAAAGTGATATATCAGCAGCGATAGATATGGATAACCAAGAGGACAAGATGGTTCTGCGGACAGAGAACCTTGTGAAGAAGTACGGCAAACGTACCGTTGTCAGTCATGTCTCGTTCGACGTGAAGCAGGGCGAGATTGTGGGCTTGCTGGGACCGAACGGTGCCGGCAAGACGACCTCGTTCTACATGACCACGGGGCTGATAGTCCCCAATGAAGGCCATATCTACCTCAACGACCTGGACATCACCAAGTATCCCGTGTACAAGCGGGCGCAAAACGGCATCGGTTACCTGGCGCAGGAGGCATCGGTATTCCGCAAGATGAGCGTGGAAGACAACATCGCCTCCGTGCTCGAGCTGACCCCCACGACCAAAGAGTACCAAAAGGAGAAACTCGAAAGCCTGATAGCGGAGTTCCGTTTGCAGAAGGTGCGCAAGAACCTTGGCGACCAGCTCTCCGGAGGCGAGCGCCGACGGACGGAGATAGCCCGTTGCCTGGCCATCGACCCGAAGTTCATCATGCTCGATGAACCCTTTGCCGGAGTAGACCCTATCGCCGTGGAGGATATTCAGCACATCGTCTGGAAGCTGAAGGACCGCAACATCGGCATCCTGATTACCGACCACAACGCCTTGGAGACGCTGCGTCTGACAGACCGCGCCTACCTGCTGTTCGAGGGAAAGATACTTTTCCAGGGGACTCCCGAGGAACTGGCCGAGAATCCGGTTGTGCGCGCCAAATACCTGGGCAACAACTTCGTGCTGCGCCGCAAGGATTTCCAGATGGAGGAAAGACAGGAGAAGGCGTGACGCGCGGCTTTACGGGAACCTGAACGCATGAAGATATGAAAAGAAAGGGTCGCGTCCTGTGGACGCGACCCTTTTCCGTAAATCGTTTTGCAAAGCCCGTAGGCAAGGTGAAATCATTCTTTTTTCGGCAACGCTTCCTTGATGATGATTTGACGTCCGGCGAAATCGGCGCCGTTAAGCTCCTTGATTACCCTGGCCGCTTCCTCTTCGTTGGGCATCTCGGCAAAGCCGAAACCCTTAGAGCGCTTCGTCTCGCGGTCCTTGATGATTCTTACTGAGTCAACCGTACCGTATTCTTCCAACGCTTGCTGCAACTCCTGTTCCTTCACACGATAGTTCAAGTTTCCAATATAAAGATTCATAATCGGAAATAATAAATATGATTAATAAAAAGTACTTTTACCATTACGCGGCAAAGGAACGCATAATATTTGGATTGGCAACCCAAAACAATCCTTTATTTTTTCCTTCCCTTGGAATGTTTTTTCAACAGGTACTTTGAAGATTAAAAGAATAACGCTAATTTTGCGAACTCTTTGAGAAACATCGGAAAATAGTAATAATTAAAATAAGAATTGTCAGAATGAACGTTTCATTACAGAACATTGACAAGGTAAGCGCAAAGCTTACTGTGAAGATAGAGAAGCCTGATTATCAGGAGAAAGTGGAGAAGTCGCTGAAAAGCATCCGTCAGAAAGCCAATGTGCCGGGTTTCCGCCGCGGCATGGTTCCTATGGGCTTAATCAAGAAGCAGTTCGGTAAGTCTGTGCTGGTTGAGGAGATTGACAAGATACTTGAGGAGGAGGTAAACAAATACATGCAGGAGAACAAGGTGAGATTCCTTGGCGAACCGTTGGTTGACGAAGGGCCGAAGGCGAACGATTTCGACGCTCAGGAAGATTTCGAGTTCGGCTTCAAGCTGGCGTTGGCTCCCGAGTTCAAGGCTTCGTTGGACAGCAACGACACCATCGACTACTACACCATCGAAGTAACCGATGAGATGGTTGACAACCAGGTGAAGATGTACACGCAGCGTACGGGCAGCTACCAGAAGGTGGAGGAGTATGCTGACGGTGACATGCTGAAAGGTTTGCTTACGGAGGTCGACGAAGCCGGCAACGCCAAGGAAGACGGCGTGAAGGTGGAGGATGCCGTGCTGATGCCCAAATACATGAAGGAAGAGGGCGAGAAGGCCAAATTCAACGGTGCCAAGGTGGATGCCGTCGTTACTTTCAACCCGAACAAGGCTTATGAGGGCAGTGAGGCGGAAATCGCTTCGTTGCTGAAGATTGACAAGGAGAAGGTGGCTGACATGAAGTCTGACTTCAGTTTCCGGGTACAGGAGATTACCCGTTTCGTCAACGGTGAAATCAATCAGGAGCTCTTCGACTCTGTATTCGGCAAGGACGAGGTGAAGGACGAGGCTACCTTCCGCGCAAGAGTGAAAGAGGGCATCGCTCACCAGTACGTGGCTGACTCTGACTACAAGTTCCTCTTGGACGTGCGCAAATACCTGACCGACAAAATCGGCAAGCTGGAATACGCTGACGAGCTGCTGAAGAAGGTGATGCTGCTCAATAACCAGGATAAAGGCGAGGAGTTTGTCAACGAGAACTACGACAAGAGCATCGAAGAGCTCACATGGCACCTTATCAAGGAGCAGCTGGTGGAGGCTAACGAAGTGAAGGTGGAGAAAGACGACGTGACCGCTGCCGCTAAGGAAGCTACCCGTGCACAGTTCGCCCAATACGGCATGATGAACGTGCCGGACGATTTGCTCGAGAATTACGCGAAGGAGATGATGAAGAAGAGAGAGTCCGTAGACGCTCTGGTGAACCGGGTTATCGATGTCAAGCTGACAATGGCATTGAAGTCGAAGGTGACGCTGAATCAGAAAAATATCTCCGTAGAGGACTTCAACAAGATGTTCCAATAACGCGCCGGTCTGTCGGGCGGCGCGGACGGGCGGACGGTTGAACCGAAACCTGTCGGGACGTGCGCCCCAAGGACTGACCTGTTAGACTGCGGATAGCAATCCTCTGACGAATAAGGAATCGTTGGCCGCTTGTGCTAAAATTCCTAAAAGGAGGGCTTTTGGTTGGGAAATATTGTATTTTTGTTTGCAGGGAATACAAAGGCCAATAGCCTTCCTTTTTCATGTACATTATTAATATAAGGTAAAAGATGAAAGACGAATTTAGGAAATACGCTGTCAAACACTTGGGCATGAGTGGATTGATGGTAGACGACGTACTGAAAAGCCAGTATATGAATCCCTACATCCTGGAAGAGCGTCAGCTCAACGTTACGCAGATGGACGTGTTCTCGCGCCTGATGATGGACCGCATCATCTTCTTGGGAACGCAGGTGGACGACGCTACGGCCAACATCCTGCAGGCACAGTTGCTCTTCCTCGACTCCAACGACCCGGGCAAGGACATCTCCATCTACATCAACTCCCCCGGCGGATCCGTCTCCGCAGGCTTGGGCATCTATGATACCATGCAGTTCATCGGAAGCGATGTCTCTACCATCTGCACCGGTATGGCCGCCTCTATGGCCGCCGTCCTTCTGGTGGCGGGAGCGGAGGGCAAACGGTTCGCCTTGCCTCACTCGCGCGTGATGATTCACCAGCCGATGGGTGGCGCGCAGGGACAGGTCTCTGACATGGAGATAACCCTGAACGAGATTCAGAAACTGAAGAAAGAACTCTATACCATCATCTCCGACCACGCCCATGTGGCTTACGAGAAAGTGTGGGCCGACTCCGAGCGCGACTACTGGATGACCGCTGAGGAGGCCAAGGCATACGGCATGATTGACGAGGTGATGAAACGTAAAAAACAATAGTCGCCCGTTACGGTTCCCGTTCGGAAAGACTTTGTACAGGATATAAACAAGATTACGACTTTGGAAAACAGATCGAAATTAAGGAAATGCAGCTTCTGTGGCCGTTCGGAACACGACGTGCCCTTGCTGATAAACGGATTGAGCGGATGCATCTGTGGCGACTGCGCCTTCCAGGCTTACGAGATTACGCAGGAGGCCATGGGCGGAGCCCGTACGGGAGCTACCGTGGAGAGCCTCGACCTGAAGAAGCTGCCCAAACCAAAAGACATTAAGGAGTTTCTCGACCAATACGTCATTGGACAGGACGAAGCCAAGCGGCACCTCTCCGTCTCGGTGTACAACCACTACAAGCGGTTGATGCAGAAAGACAACGGCGATGACGTGGAGATAGAGAAGTCCAACATCATCATGGTGGGCAGTACCGGAACGGGCAAAACCCTGTTGGCGCGTACCATCGCCAAACTGCTGAACGTGCCTTTCACCATTGTGGACGCCACCGTGTTGACCGAAGCCGGTTATGTGGGTGAGGACATAGAGAGTATCTTGAGCCGCCTGTTGCAGGTGGCCGACTACAACGTGCCCGAAGCCGAACGCGGCATTGTCTTTATCGACGAGATAGACAAGATAGCCCGCAAGAGCGACAATCCCTCCATCACCCGCGACGTGAGTGGCGAAGGCGTGCAGCAAGGTCTGCTCAAACTGCTCGAAGGATCCGTGGTGAACGTTCCCCCACAGGGCGGTCGCAAGCACCCGGACCAAAAGATGATTCCGGTGAACACCAAGAACATCCTCTTTATCTGCGGCGGCGCTTTCGACGGCATCGAGAAGAAGATAGCCCAACGGCTCAACACGCACGTCATCGGTTTCAACGCCGTGCAGAATACCATGCAGATTGACCGGAGCGACATGATGCAGTATATAGCTCCGCAGGACTTGAAGTCCTTCGGCCTCATACCGGAGATTATCGGTCGTCTGCCCGTGCTCACCTACTTGAAACCCCTGGACAGGGAGGCACTTCGCAACATCCTTACCGAACCCAAGAACTCCATCATCAAGCAGTATGAGAAGCTCTTCGACATGGACGGCATCAAGCTCACCTTCCAACCGGAGGTGTTTGACTACATCGTGGACAAGGCTGTCGAGTATAAACTGGGCGCGCGCGGATTGCGGTCCATCGTGGAGGCTATCATGATGGACGTGATGTTCGACAGTCCCTCCCGACGGATAAAGTCCTATGAGGTGACCTTGGAATACGCTAAGAAACAGATGGCTAAGACCAATTTGGCCCGTTTGCAGACCGCGTGATTCGGACGGATACTTTCGTAGCGAGGAGTCTATCCCCTAATTTTTTTTGAAAAATAGTGGGCTAACTATTTGTATAGTGTGAAGTAGTTTATAATTTTGTTTGCTGCCAGCGACGCAAATCGCGGCAACCGACAAAGTGTAAAACATTCTAATATGGCAGAACAGATTAATTTAACAGAGCAGCTGAAGAGATATTTCGGTTTTGATACATTCAAGGGTGATCAGGAAGCTATCGTGCGCAATTTGCTGGCCGGTAACGATACGTTCGTATTGATGCCCACCGGTGGAGGAAAGTCCTTGTGCTATCAGTTGCCCTCTTTGTTGATGGATGGAACTGCCATTGTCATTTCCCCTTTGATAGCGCTGATGAAGAATCAGGTGGATGCCATGCGTAACCTCAGCGAAGAGGACGGCATCGCGCATTTCATCAATTCGTCGCTAAACAAGTCGGCCATCGACCAGGTGAAGTCGGACATCCTCTCCGGAAAGACCAAACTCCTGTACGTGGCTCCCGAATCGTTGACCAAGGAGGAGAACGTCGACTTCCTGAGGGGCATCAAGATATCGTTCTACGCGATAGACGAAGCCCACTGTATATCGGAGTGGGGACATGATTTCCGCCCCGAATACCGGAGGATACGCCCCCTCGTCAACGACATCGGTCTTGCGCCTATCATAGCGCTCACGGCTACGGCTACCGACAAGGTACGCGGTGATATCAAGAAGAACCTGGGTATCGTGGATGCCAAGGAGTTCCGATCCTCGTTCAACCGCCCCAACCTCTACTACGAAGTACGTCCCAAGACAAAGAACGTCGACAAGGATATCATCAAATTCATTAAGGCCAATTCCGGCAAGTCCGGAATCATCTATTGCCTGAGCCGCAAGAAGGTGGAAGAGCTGGCGGAGATACTGCAGGCCAATGACATCAACGCACGTCCGTATCACGCAGGTATGGACTCCGCCACGCGGTCTGCCACGCAGGACGATTTCATCATGGAGAAGATTGACGTGATAGTGGCTACCATCGCGTTCGGCATGGGAATCGACAAGCCCGACGTGCGCTTCGTCATTCACTATGACATCCCCAAGAGTCTCGAAGGCTACTATCAGGAAACCGGTCGTGCCGGACGTGACGGCGGCGAGGGACAATGTATCACCTTCTATTCAAGCAAAGACCTTCAGAAACTGGAGAAGTTTATGGAGGGAAAACCTGTCGCAGAGCAGGACATAGGTAGGCAGTTATTGCAAGAAACAGCGGCTTATGCCGAGTCCTCCGTATGTAGGCGCAAATTGCTGTTGCACTACTTTGGCGAGGCTTACACCGAAGACAACTGCGGTAACTGCGACAACTGTTTAAATCCCAAGAAACAAGTGGAAGCACAAGAAATGTTATGTACCGTCATCGAAACCATTCTCGCAGTGAAGGAGAATTTCAAGACGGAGTATATTATAGATGTATTATTAGGCAAGGAGACCAGCGAGGTGCTGGCTCATAAACACGATGAACTGGAAGTGTTCGGCACGGGCATGGGCGAAGAGGACAAGACCTGGAACGCGGTAATCCGTCAGGCACTCATCGCCGGCTATCTGGTAAAGGACGTGGACAGCTACGGCCTGCTGAAGGTAACCCCCGAAGGTCACAAGTTCCTGAAGAAACCCCAGTCTTTCAAGATAACGGAAGACAACGACTTCGACGAGGAAGAGGACGAGACCCCGGTACGTGGAGGCGCAACCTGCGCCGTAGACCCCACGCTCTATGCCATGTTGAAGGACTTGCGGAAGAAGCTCTCCAAGAAACTGGAAGTGCCGCCGTACGTCATCTTCCAAGATCCGTCGCTCGAGGCCATGGCCACCATCTATCCCGTGACGCAGGAAGAGTTGCAGAACATTCCGGGCGTGGGAGCGGGCAAGGCCAAGCGGTATGGTGAAGAGTTCTGTAAGCTCATCAAACGCCATTGCGACGAGAACGAGATAGAGCGTCCCGAGGACTTGCGCGTGCGTACCGTCGCCAACAAATCGAAGCTCAAGGTCTCCATCATCCAGAGCATCGACCGTAAGGTGGCGCTCGACGATATTGCCAACGCCAAAGGTATCGAGTTTACGGAACTGCTTGACGAGGTGGAGGCCATCGTCTATTCGGGTACCAAGCTGAATATCGATTATTTTCTCGATGAGATAATGGACGAAGACCACATGCAGGACATCTACGACTACTTCAAGGAGTCTACGACCGACAGCATCGAAGATGCCATAGAGGAGTTGGGGGACGACTACACGGAAGACGAAATCCGTCTGGTGCGCATCAAGTTCATTTCCGAAATGGCCAACTAAACCCTCTTGACGAAGGGGTCTGACAAACGAACAGCAGCCGTTGCCCTATTCATAAGGATGGGGCAACGGCTGTATTAGTATGCGGTAACTTCGTTAATCCTCGTTAATCTCCGCCTCACGAGAAAAATCCTTGCCTTAAAATCTATATTTGTTGAGTAAAAAGCCGTATATTTGCACGCAATAATTTCAAAAGCAAAAATAAGTCTTATGTCATTTATTGCAGATAAAGTTGTAATGGACGGACTGACGTATGATGACGTCCTTCTGATTCCGGCCTATTCCGAAGTATTACCGCGCGAAGTCGAACTGACAACGAAGTTCTCCCGCAACATTGAGTTGAAAATTCCTTTTGTGACAGCTGCCATGGACACTGTTACCGAGGCGAAGATGGCGATTGCCATTGCCCGTGAAGGAGGTATTGGCGTGATACACAAAAACATGTCCATCGACGAACAGGCGCGTCAGGTGGCCATCGTGAAACGTGCCGAGAACGGAATGATTTATGACCCCATTACCATCAAACGCGGGTCTACCGTGCGTGACGCGCTGGCAATCATGTCGGAATACCACATCGGAGGAATCCCCGTGGTGGACGATGAAAACTATCTCGTAGGTATCGTCACGAACCGTGACCTCCGTTTCGAGAAGAATCTCGATAAAGGCATTGAGTGCGTGATGACAAAGGACAACATCGTCACTACCAGCCAGCAGACCGATATGGAAGCTGCCGCACGCATCCTGCAGGAGAACAAGATTGAGAAACTCCCCGTGGTGGACAAGGAGGGTAAGCTGGTAGGTCTCATCACTTACAAGGACATTACGAAGGCAAAAGACAAACCCATGGCTTGCAAGGATGCCAAAGGCCGTCTGCGTGTGGCTGCCGGCGTGGGCGTGACCAACGATACGCTGGTTCGCATGCGCGCCCTGATTAACGCCGGAGCCGACGCTATCGTCATCGATACGGCTCACGGCCATTCCGCTTCCGTCATCCAGAAGCTGAGAGAAGCAAAACGTGAATTCCCCAATATAGACATTGTGGTAGGTAACGTGGCTACCGGTGAAGCCGCCTTGGCGCTGGTAGAGGCTGGAGCTGATGCCATCAAGGTAGGTATCGGTCCGGGCTCCATCTGCACCACGCGTATCATTGCCGGTGTGGGTGTGCCTCAGTTGACAGCCGTTTACGATGTGGCAAAGGCCCTGAAGGGAACAGGCGTTCCATTGATTGCCGATGGCGGTCTGCGCTATTCGGGCGACGTGGTGAAGGCATTGGCTGCCGGAGGATACTGCGTGATGATCGGTTCGTTGGTAGCCGGCACGGAGGAGTCGCCGGGCGACACCATCATTTTCAATGGCCGTAAGTTCAAGTCGTACCGTGGCATGGGCTCTCTGGAGGCTATGGAGAACGGATCAAAGGACCGCTACTTCCAGAGCGGAACGACCGACGTGAAGAAGCTGGTGCCGGAAGGTATCGCTGCCCGTGTGCCCTATAAGGGAACCCTCTACGAAGTAATCTACCAGCTGGTTGGCGGCTTGCGTTCAGGAATGGGATACTGCGGTGCTCCCAACATCGAGAAACTCCACGACGCGAAGTTCACCCGCATCACCAATGCCGGTGTGCTGGAGAGCCATCCGCACGATGTGTCCATTACGAGCGAGGCTCCTAACTACAGCCGTCCTGAGTAACCGAAACAGAAAAGAATTATGGGAAAAATCATATTGACGGGCGACCGGCCCACCGGAAAACTCCACCTCGGACACTATGTAGGTTCACTGCGCCGTAGAGTGGAGCTACAGAACTCGGGCGACTACGAGAAAGTATTCATCTTCATTGCCGACGCGCAAGCGCTCACGGACAATGCGGACAATCCCGAGAAAGTCCGTCAGAACATCATTGAAGTGGCACTCGATTACCTCTCCTGCGGCATCGACCCTGCCAAATCGATTGTCTTCATCCAGTCGCAGATACCGGAACTGTGTGAACTCTCGTTCTACTACATGAATCTGGTCACTGTTTCGCGCCTGCAGCGCAACCCTACCGTGAAGACGGAGATTCAGATGCGTAACTTCGAGAGTTCCATCCCCGTGGGGTTCTTCTGCTATCCTATCAGTCAGGCTGCCGATATTACCGCCTTCAAGGCGACTACCGTGCCTGCCGGCGAGGATCAGGAGCCGATGATAGAACAGGCGCGCGAGATAGTACGCCGTTTCAACGGCACGTATGGCGAAACGCTGGTAGAGCCGCAGATTCTGTTGCCCAACAATGCCGCCTGTCTGCGCTTGCCGGGAACGGACGGAAAGGCCAAGATGAGCAAATCACTTGGCAATTGCATCTATCTGTCCGACTCCGCTGAAGAGGTGAAGAAGAAGGTGATGGGCATGTACACCGACCCGACGCATATCAAGGTGACCGACCCCGGTAAGCTGGAAGGGAATACCGTGTTCACTTACCTCGACGCTTTCTGCAAACCCGAGCATTTTGGCAAATACCTGACGGACTACGCCAACTTGCAGGAGCTGAAGGACCACTACACCCGGGGAGGCTTGGGCGATGTGAAGGTGAAGCGTTTCCTCAACGCCATCCTCGAAGAGGAACTTGAACCCATCCGCTTGCGCCGTAAGGAGTTCGAGAAAGACATTCCCGCCGTGTTCCAGATGCTGAAGCAGGGTAGTGAGACCGCGCGCGCCGTGGCTGCACAGACCTTGGCGGATGTACGCAAGGCCATGCGCATCGACTACTTTGAAGATGCTGATTTGATAGCCCAACAGGCTGCCAAGTATAAGGGATAGTACCTGTCCTATGCGGCAGTCCCGGAGGAGTCGGGACTGTCTGAATGGCTCACAAGATAACCTCGCTAATCAACGAAACATTTCCGTTGATTAGCGAGGTTCGCTTTCTCAGAACAGGTAAACAACCTCTTTGAAGTTGTATGGGCGGAGTCGTCCCTCCTTGTCCTCCAATATCAGATGTCCGTCCGGCTCTACGTGATGGATGCGTGCCTCAAAAGTTCCCTTTTCATCGCGGAAACTGAAATAACCCTCAGCGCGCAGCAAGGCGTTGCGGTACCTGCTGTCAATTTCATCGGTGCTCCCTTCCTTGATTTGTCGGTAGTATCGGTGAAAGCGTGTGAGGATGCGCTCCAGCAAACTCCCGGCATCGTAGTCGTTGCCCGTGATTTGCCAAAGAGAGACCGGGTTGGGCGCATCGCTTATGAACTTGCGCTGGTTCAGGTTGATTCCCACGCCGATGACGGCGGTCTCCAGATTGCGACCATTCAGCTCGTTCTCGATGAGGATGCCGCCAATCTTCCGCTCTTTCCAATAGATGTCATTGGGCCATTTGATGCAAAACCCCTCCGCAAATGCGTCCAACACCTCTTTGATGCTCAGCGAAATGGCTTGCGAGAGGACGAACTGTCGGTTTGCCTTCACGAAAGTAGGGTGGCACAGCAGACTGAAGAGCAGGTTCTTGTCCCGCTCGGATTCCCATGAGTTGCCGCGTTGCCCGCGTCCGCTTGTCTGGAATCCGGTGTAGGCCACCACAAACTCGCTCTGTGTATGGAGCTGCGCGAGGTTCTTGACGAAGTTGTTGGTGGAATCCGTTTGAGGGATATACACCGTCTGGGCTATTTCATTGCTTATCATCGTTGCTGTTTTGTGTGTTGATGCCTCTTCTTTGAATCTACCAAACCGGAGAGAAGAACGCCTCTGGTATGTGCTCGATATGGTACTGCCCGTTGCTGCCTGTGACGGTGATGACATCGAAGCGCACGGGCAGGTCGATGTCGAACAGCCGCAGGTAGGCATCCGTGGAAGCCACGATGTTGCGTATCTTGCGGTCGGTGACCGCGTCTTCCGGATTCCCGAACTGTGTGGATGTACGTGTCTTCACTTCCACTACCACCAGCTCGCCGTCCTTTTCCGCTACGATATCCAACTCCTTGTGTCCGCTCCGCCAATTACAGTGGCGGATGGTGTAACCCTGCCCCTTCAGGTAATCCGCGGCAATGGTTTCACCGGTCTTTCCAAGTACGTTGTGCTTTGCCATATTCAAGTTTTTGCAAAAATAATCAATTTTCTTGGGAGGTAATTCCATAAGTAGCAGTATTTTTGTATCCAATAAATCAGGACGAAGTGAAGACAAGAGTGAAAGTAGCCCCCAATGAGCCCAAGCGTGAACAACGCATGGTCTGCTATGTGAGTGAGGACGAGATGCGTATCATAGACCGGCATCTTGCCAAATACAAGATTTCAAACAAGGGACGATGGATGCGTGAGACGCTGCTCTCTTTCGTCTACAAGACCATGGAAGAGGACTATCCTACCTTGTTCAACGAACATGACATGCGACGCTGATGGCCGACGACCAGTTCTATATGAAACAAGCCTTGGCTGAGGCCAGGCGTGCCGCCGACAGGGGAGAAGTCCCTGTGGGTGCGGTGGTGGTATGCAAGGGGAATATCATAGCGCGGGCGCACAACCTGACGGAGACGCTCCACGACGTGACTGCCCACGCTGAGATGCAAGCCATCACTGCCGCCGCCGACTCTTTGGGCGGCAAATACCTGAATGACTGCACGCTCTACGTTACGGTAGAACCCTGCGTGATGTGTGCCGGAGCCATAGGCTGGGCGCAGTTGGGACGGCTGGTCTATGGCGCTGCCGACGACAAACGCGGCTTTCGCCGCTTTGCTCCCGACGCGCTTCATCCCAAGACCGAGGTGGTTCAGGGCGTGATGGCCGATGAGGCTGCCGCCTTGATGACGGAATTCTTCCGCAAGCGCAGGTAACGGGGGAAAGTCCGTTCGGATGTTCGGATGGCTTGATTTAATCCAAAACAGAGGGATTTGTGCATTCGATAACGAAGAACTCCAAAACTTTTTCTACTTTTGTACGTCTATAGCAAGGAACGAAAACCCTAAGAACAGCATGAAAGAATTTGTCATATCTGAAGCACAGACTGAGCGGGCCGTGCTCGTCGGTCTGATAACCCAACAACAAGACGAACGCAAGACCAATGAATACCTGGACGAACTGGCCTTTCTGGCCGAAACGGCGGGAGCGGAGGTGGTGAAACGGTTCACACAGAAGATGGACCAGGCCAACTCCGTCACCTATATAGGAAAAGGCAAGTTGCAGGAAATACGCGCCTACATAACGGAACGCGAGGAGAACCCCGACGAGGAAATCGGTATGGTCATCTTCGACGATGAACTCTCCGCCAAACAGATTCGCAACATCGAAGCGGAACTGAAGGTGAAGATACTGGATCGTACCTCGCTCATCCTCGACATCTTTGCCATGCGCGCGCAGACCGCCAACGCAAAGACCCAAGTGGAGCTGGCGCAGTATAAGTACATGCTGCCCCGGTTGCAACGGTTGTGGACTCACCTCGAACGTCAAGGAGGCGGCTCCGGTAGCGGCAAGGGAGGCTCTGTGGGACTGCGCGGTCCGGGTGAGACCCAGTTGGAAATGGACCGCCGTATCATCCTCAACCGGATGTCTCTGCTCAAACAACAACTCGTGGAGATAGACAAGCAGAAGACTACCCAACGCAAGAACCGCGGCAGACTGATTCGGGTGGCTTTGGTGGGTTACACCAACGTGGGCAAGTCCACGCTGATGAACCTGCTGGCCAAGAGCGAGGTGTTTGCCGAGAACAAGCTCTTCGCCACCCTCGACACTACCGTGCGTAAGGTCATCATAGAGAACCTTCCCTTTCTCCTCTCCGACACCGTCGGTTTCATCCGTAAGCTGCCTACCGACCTGGTGGATTCGTTCAAGTCCACCCTCGACGAGGTGCGCGAAGCGGACCTCCTGGTGCATGTGGTGGACATCTCGCATCCCGACTTCGAGGAACAGATAAAGGTGGTGGAGAAGACATTGGCCGACCTGGGCGGCAGTGACAAGCCCTGCATGATTGTCTTCAACAAGATTGATGCCTACACCTACGTGGAGAAAGAGCCCGATGACCTCACACCGCCTACGCGCGAGAATGTGTCGCTGGAGGAACTCATGCGTACCTGGATGGCCAAGCTGAACGACAACTGCATCTTCATCTCCGCACGCAACAAACTGAACATTGATGAGCTGAAGACGCTGCTCTACAAGAAGGTAAAAGAGCTGCACGTGCAGAAATATCCCTACAACGACTTCCTCTATCAGACCTATGACGAGGAGGAACTGAACTGACACCTGTTATGTAACATAGATGGAACAGAAATACCGCTCGCTCACATGTGCCGAGATTAAACAACTCACCCAACAGGGCTGCTCGGCTGAAGATTGGCAAAAGGTGACCGTACGCGAAGCCTTCACGCCCGACGCAGTCACCCGTACAACCTTTCAGGGGACGGTGCGTCTCGGCAGCTTCCTCAAGCCCGTTGCCACCGAAGGAGGGCTCTTCCGTCCCTCCGGCATCCACGACGCTACGCTCATCGATGTTTGTGTGGGCGATGACTGCCTCATCGAACACATCGGAACCTGTGTCGCGAACTACGACATTGGCGAAGCCTGTTGCCTCTCCGGCTTGGGGGTTGTGCGCATGCCCGCTCCCGGTAGCTTCGGCAACGCCATGGAGGTGCCGGTGCTGAGTGAGACGGGTGGCAGGCATACACTGACGCTACACGAAAATCTCTCCGCACAGGAGGCATTGATTCAGTGCCTTTTCAACAAAGAGGAACGTCGGCGGTGGCGACAAAGCGTTTCCACGCACTATCCGCTGCGGGAACGGGGACGCATCGAGAGCCATAGCTTGATTGTCCGTACCAACGAGATTACCGGCTCTTTCATCGGTGAAGGCGCAAGGGTAATCAATGCCACCCAGTTGGACAATGTCACCCTGCGCAGCGACTTGGCGGACCGTGTGACGGTGATGAACGATTGCATCCTGCGGAACGTCATTGTCTGCTCCGGCGTCGAAGTGACGGACGGTGCCAAGCTATACAACTGTTTCGTCGGTCAGCACACGCACATCGGACTGGGCTTCAGCGGATCCAATTCCCTCTTCTTTGCCAACTGCCACATGGACAATGGCGAGGCTTGCTCCGTCTTTGCCGGACCTTTCACGGTGAGCCACCACAAGAGTACGCTGCTCATCGGTTGCCGCTTGGCCTTCGCTAACTTAGGGTCCGGCACCAACATGAGCAACCACCTCTACAAGATGGGCCCCGTACATTATGGTACGATGGAAAGCGGATGTAAAACCGCTTCGTCCACGCACATCGTGTGGCCTGCGCACATCGGCTCTTTCTCCATGGTGATGGGCAAGGTGGTGACACATCCTGACGCGTCCGCCTTCCCCTTCTCCTATCTCTTTGGTGAGGGAGACCGGGTGTGGCTCGTACCCGGTGCCAACTGCTTCACCTACGGAACGTACCGCGACATGCACAAGTGGGAGGCGCGCGATGCCCGTCCCGCTGAACGTCGCACGGATGCCATCTATACCTACGGACTGCTCAATCCGTCGCTCATCCGCAACGTGACGGCAGGAGTGCAATGCCTGGAGGATTTGGAGCGACAAACGATGGACGACGTGGTAACGGTGGGGCAACTCTCCATTCGCCGTTCCGCTCTACGGAAAGGCGTGCGACACTACCGTCGGATGCTCACCCTCCTGTGGGGCAACTACTGTGTGCAGGTGGGTCACCGGTATTTGTCGGGTCAGCGACAGCTGTCCGCCCCCTTCAGTGAGGAGGTGGACTTCGCCAAGGGGTGGATGGACTTATGTGGCACGCCACTGCCCGTGGATGCGGTGGACAAGCTGAGAGACCGCTTGAAAGAGTTTCCCGAACCGGAACTGTTCGATGCCTTCCGGACGCTCTTGGACGAGGCGATGGGACAGGTGGACGACTATTTCCGTCTGTGGCAATGCTCGGCGTACGGCATCTCCGAGGCGCAACTGAAAACCTGTGCCGGAGAGTACACCCGGGCATTGGCGGACTGGCGCGACGACGTGGTGGCCGATTTGCGCAAGGAGGCGGAGTTCGGCGATGTTGACCCCGAAGAACTGGAACAGGCTATAGGCAGCGTCCGTCGTCACTTCGACGACAAAATAGCGGAGAGCGACAAGATTTTGCGCCCGACATTGGAAACGCTATCTGAATAGATTTTGTACTTTTGCAACATGATTGACTAACAAACAAAAATATAAACAGAAATGGCAACAACTCCTCCGTTTAAGTACGAAGCACCTTTCCAGTTGGGAGAGGATAAGACAGAATATTATCTGCTGACAAAGGACTATGTCTCTGTCGGCGAGTTTGAAGGAACACCGGTTCTGAAGGTGGCCAAAGAGGGACTGACCGCCATGGCGAACGCCGCTTTCCGCGATGTATCGTTCATGCTCCGTCGTTCGCACAACCTGCAGGTGGCCAAGATACTGAGTGACCCCGAGGCAAGCGACAACGACAAATACGTGGCACTCACTTTCCTGCGTAACGCCGAAGTAGCCTGCAAGGGAATGCTCCCCTTCTGCCAGGATACCGGTACGGCAATCGTTCATGGTGAGAAAGGACAACAGGTGTGGACGGGCTATTGTGACGAGGAGGCTCTCTCGTTAGGCGTTTACAAAACCTATACGGAGGAGAATCTGCGTTACTCGCAGAACGCGCCCCTCTCCATGTACGAAGAGGTGAACACCAAGTGCAACCTCCCCGCACAGATTGACATCGAGGCCACCGAAGGCATGGAGTACAAGTTCCTCTGCGTGACCAAAGGTGGCGGTTCGGCCAACAAGACTTACCTCTATCAGGAGACGAAAGCCATCCTTAATCCGGCTACGCTCGTTCCCTTCTTGGTGGAGAAGATGAAGACCCTTGGCACTGCCGCTTGTCCTCCTTACCATATCGCCTTTGTCATTGGTGGAACTTCCGCGGAGAAGAACCTGCTGACCGTGAAGCTGGCCTCTACGCACTATTACGACGAGTTGCCTACGACGGGTAGCGAGGGCGGCCGCGCTTTCCGTGACGTGGAACTGGAAAAACAGGTGCTCGACGAAGCTCACCGCATCGGTCTGGGTGCCCAGTTCGGCGGTAAGTACTACGCCCACGACGTGCGCATCATCCGCTTGCCGCGCCACGGAGCTTCTTGTCCGGTAGGCTTGGGTGTCTCTTGCTCCGCCGACCGCAACATCAAGTGTAAGATCAATAAAGACGGCATCTGGATTGAGAAACTGGATGACAATCCCGGTGAACTGATTCCTGCGGAACTGCGTCAGACTGGTGAGGGGAACGCCGTGAAGATAGACCTCAACCGCCCGATGGCAGAGATACTGAAGGAGCTGGCCAAATATCCTGTAGCTACCCGCCTGTCGCTCAACGGTACCATCATCGTAGGCCGTGACATCGCCCACGCCAAACTGAAAGAACGTCTCGACAGGGGAGAGGACCTTCCGCAATACATCAAGGACCATCCTATCTACTACGCCGGACCGGCCAAAACCCCGAAGGGCATGGCTTGCGGCTCGATGGGACCGACAACGGCCGGACGTATGGACCCGTACGTTGATCTTTTCCAAAGCCACGGTGGCAGCATGATTATGTTGGCAAAGGGAAACCGTAGCCAGCAGGTTACCGACGCTTGCAAGAAACACGGCGGATTCTATCTCGGCTCTATCGGTGGACCGGCAGCCATCTTGGCGCAGAACAACATCAAGAGCATCGAGTGCGTGGAATATCCCGAGTTGGGCATGGAGGCCATCTGGAAGATTGAGGTGGAGAACTTCCCTGCATTCATCCTGGTGGACAACAAGGGCAATGACTTTTTCAAGCAGATTAAACCTATCTGTCCCAAGAAGTAAGTTCGGCACCCAGTATGACAGAATAGCCGGACGGCATGCAGGGATTTCCTGGAAGTTTTTGCGCCCGACGGTGGAATAGATAAAAGAAGACTCCGGTCGCTGCGGATTTGCATTTCCGGCAACGACCGGAGTCTTTGTCTGTTTTGCTTGTAGTGTTCCGGATAACGCAAGCGGTTGCACCTGCCAACGTAAGTACTTACATGAGCCAACGTAAGTACT
>CAVJRQ010000091.1:0-10602 GCA_963652075.1 Acutalibacteraceae bacterium | reverse complement strand
GACAGTGCCTCCGCAACGGCCTTGTATGGCTGCGGCGAAAGACATAAAGTAGAGACGGATTTATGCAACCGGATGGTACGAATTCTTCTTCTACGGCCGACGAGAAGCGCATTTCTCCAAAGGGCAAACACGTTATTGAGCCAAACAGAAAGATTGGTTCAGAGGTGAAGAACTATCTCCACTCGGACGGCACCACCTGGTCTTACCTCTTTGTTCATCACAACAAGGTGAAGACCTTGGAAGAACTGTTGGAGAGGGACAAACGGACCTATTTCGTGCACAGAACCGTGCGCTATTTCCAGAACCCCAGCAAACACAAGGTGAGGAGCGACGAGATGCCATCCGTCAGCGGTCTCGTCTTCCTTCAGGGTCGTCCCTTGGAGATACAGTCCTACCTCAGCGACCTCTTTCCTTACCTCTACCTCTGCAAGGACTGTAGCACGGGCAGGGTGGCGCAGATTCCCGACTCGCAGATGCGACCCTTCATGCGCATCACGAATGTCGCTCCCGAGCGTGTCCGCTTCCTGCTTCACCCCTTTCACTACTACGCCCGCAACCGCATCCTGCTCCGCATCACCTGTGGGGAACTGGAGGGTCTCGAAGGCTACGTCATCCGCATCGACCGCGACCGCCGCTTGGTGATGAATATCGGTGGCTTGAGTGTGGCCATCGGCGGTGTGCACGCCGAGCACTTCGAGGAGGTGGAGCAGCCGCAGGCCCTTGCCGACGAGAATATCTTCTACCAACGCAACCTGCAGGAACGCCAGGTGCTGATAGACCGCTACTTCCATCCCGTGAAGAACGAACAGGACGTGGCGGCCCAGGCCGAGGACATTGATTACCTAAGGAAATACGCGCTCTCCGAGCTGGAGTGTGGCCACATCACCCTCCGCGACGCATGGAACATCTGCTCCTTCGTCATCGAAGAGATAGCATACTACTACGCCCCGGTTATGGAACGCTTCAAGGAACGTCTCGACCCCATCCTCCGCGAGGGAGGCAAGGTGCTCCAAGAGTTGGAGCGCATCGCCGCTGACCCGCGCGTCGCTCCCGCCGACAAGGAACGCTACGCTGCGGACTACCAACGGATACTCTCACAGCACGGGTATCTGTTTACGATGTAATACCCTGTCAACGGGCGCAAACGTAAAATCCTAAATTGGATCAAGAAAAACAATATGTCAAAACTCGTTTTTGTTTCATTTGCTGACACTCGTTATCAAGTGTCTTATAGATACCTTGTCACACGGTAAGTCATCATTACGGAAAACATTTGGAGGTTTCGATAAATAATCGTAACTTTGCTATCAATCATTAAATAAATACGCACAGTATGAATGGCGATTTGATAATAAATACAAACCAATACCCTGGAGCGAAGATGTATGCCAAGTTACACAACATCAGCTTCAAGCAACTTGTGGACGATTTCTTGGCGAAATTTCAGGATGCGTCCATAGAAGAAGAGAATGCATCCTTGACGCTGCCACCCCATTTGGAAAAGTTGGGAGGTTGCCTATCAGGTGTTAACGATCCTGATGACGAAAAGTTGAACTATCTGTTAGAGAAATATAAATGATGAAGGTCTTTGTTGATACGAATGTAATAAGGATTTCCCTTTTTCAGAAGTCGATCTACTTACTCCACAAGAACTTCTTCTGAAGATAAATAATTCATCCGAGTCTGAGAAAGAGTTGTCCTAAGTGTCCACAGACATCTATGTCAGCGACTTTCTGGCCAAATATAATGATATGCAAAAGATAAATCTATTCGTCCCCGGACGGTTGTGCCTGTTCGGAGAACACAGCGACTGGGCGGGCAAGTACCGCTCCATGAACAGCGCACTGGTGGCGGGCGAAGCCATCGTGACAGGTACGGAACAAGGCATCTACGCCACCGCGGAGATGTCGGAGAGTTTTGTGATGACCAGCACGGCGGATTCGCTGCGCGACGTATGGCAGGACTTTGAGTGCCCGATGAACGCCGAGGCGTTGAAGGAGGTGGCACGCTCCGGATCGTTCTTCTCCTACTGCGCCGGCGTAGCCAGCTACATGTTGGAGTGGTATGGCGTGAGGGGGGGGTAAGAATCAACATCGACAAGATGACCCTGCCGCTGAAGAGCGGACTCTCGTCGAGCGCGGCCATCTGCGTGCTCGTATGCCGGGCGTTCAACGAGCTGTACGGACTCAAACTCTCCACCATGGGAGAGATGAACGTAGCCTACGTGGGCGAACTGCGGACGGCATCCCGCTGCGGACGGCTCGACCAGGCCTGCGCCTTCGGTGTGCGCCCCGTCTGGATGAACTTCGACGGTGAGGAGATAGATGTCAAACGCCTCAACGTGAAGCGAGACCTCCATTGGGTGTTCGCCGACCTCAACGCCTCGAAGGACACGGTCAGGATACTGAAAGACCTGAACAAGGCGTTCCCGTTTGCCGACAACGAAAAGGAACAAGCCATACAGGAGGCGCTCGGACCCGTCAACCACGAAGTGGTGAGCCGTGCCGTGGAATATATGAAGGAAGGTGACGCGGAAGCGTTGGGCAAGCTGATGACGGAGGCGCAGGCTATCTTCGACGGGAAGGTCGCCCCGATGTGTCCATCACAGTTGCAGTCGCCCGTGTTGCACGAGACCTTGGCAGACCCCGTCCTGCAGGAATTGTCCTACGGAGGCAAGGGTGTAGGCTCGCAGGGCGACGGCTCTATCCAGTTCTTGGCAAAAGATGAGAAATGCCAGCAGCAGATAATAGACCGCCTCAACAGCCTCGGCATGCCGGCGTACGCCTTGACGCTGAAGGCTTGCCATACGATAAGGAAAGCCGTCATCCCCGTGGCGGGCTTCGGCACACGGCTCTATCCCGCCACGCGTACGATGAAGAAGGACTTCTTCCCCATCGTGGACCGCGACGGACGGGTGAAGCCCGTCATACTGATTCTGCTGGAGGAACTTGTCAACAGCGGCATCGAGGAGATCTGTCTGGTGCTCGGCTCGGAAGAAGAGCGTGAGGAATACCGCAAGTACTTCGAGACGCGCGTCGCGGACGAGCACTACCGGAAACTCAAGCCGGAAGACCGGAAGTACGAGAACCATATCCTGGACATCGGCAAACGCTTGCGCTATGTCTACCAGACAGAGAAGCGCGGCTTTGGCCATGCCGTGTCGCTCACGGCGGCTTTCGCCGCCGGTGAACCGGTGCTCCTGTTGCTTGGCGACACCCTCTACCGCTCCGACAGCGGCAAGTCCTGCACGCTGCAGCTTATCGAACAGTACGAGACCTACGGCAAGGCGATGGTGGCCATTCACCCCATCCCGTTGCAGGACGTGAGTCACTACGGCGTGATGAGCGGCTATTGGGACAACCGCAAAGAGACGGTGCTCAATATGACCCGTTTCTGCGAGAAACCCAAAGTGTCGTACGCAGAGGAACATTTGGCTGTGGAGATGAAGAGCGGCGAGCGGCGCTACTACTCCGTCTTCGGTCAGTACGTCCTCACCCCCGAGGTCTATCAGCAGCTGAAGGAGGACGTGGCCAACGCGCATGACGACGGCCGTGAAATAGAACTCACCTCCGCCCTCGACAAGGTAAGGGAACGGTACGGCATGTATGGCGTCCGGTTGGACGGCGAGATGTTCGACATGGGTAAGCCCGACGCTTTCCGTGACTGCGTCGCTAACTTCAATAAAGAATAACCAATAATCAGCATGGAGAAAAGATACGATTACTTGATTGTGGGCTCCGGTCTCTTCGGTGCCACATTCGCGTACTTCGCGCGTAAGCGAGGAAAACGTTGCCTGGTGATTGACAAACGCCCGCAACTGGGCGGCAATGTCTATTGCGAAAGCGTAGAGGGCATCAACGTGCATAAATACGGACCGCACATCTTCCACACGTCGAACAGGGAGGTGTGGGACTTCGTGAATTCCATCGTGGAGTTTACCCCGATGACGTTCAGCCCCGTAGCCAATTACAAAGGCGAACTCTACAACCTGCCCTTCAACATGAATACTTTCTCGCGGATGTGGGGCGTGAAGACTCCCGCGGAAGCGGAGGCGAAGATAGAAGAGCAGAGGGCGGAAGCGTTGAAGGCACTAAACGGACGCGAACCGCGGAACCTGGAGGAGCAGGCACTCTGCCTTGTGGGACGCGATGTCTTCAACAAACTCATCAAGGAATACACCGAGAAGCAGTGGGGGCGCAAATGCACCGAGCTGCCGGCCTTCATCATCAAGCGGCTGCCCGTGCGCCTCGTCTTCGACAACAACTACTTCAACGACAAGTACCAAGGCATCCCCGTAGGTGGATACAACAAATTGATAGAAGGGTTGTTGGATGGAATTGAATGTAAGACCAATGTTGACTTCTTCAAGTCAGAATATAAGGAAGGTTGGAGAACAATAGCAGATAAGCTTGTGTATACAGGAGCCTTGGATGAGTATTTTGATTATAAGTTAGGTAGACTTGATTGGCGCACGGTGTCGTTCAAGACCCGCATAGAGGATACTCCCAACTACCAGGGCAACGCCGTGGTGAACTACACTTCCCATGACGAACCCTACACCCGCGTCATCGAGCACAAACACTTCGAGAGCAAGGGCCAGGAGGTATACCAGAACCCGAAAACCGTCATCAGTGAAGAATACTCCACCGAGTACAAGGACGGCATGGAACCCTATTACCCCGTCAACGACGAGCGCAACAATACGCTCGTTGCCCGATACCGGGAACTGGCCCACCGTAGCGGCATCCTCTTCCCCGAGGATTTGTGTCCCACCAGCCCCACCCCAGCCCTCCCCCGTAGGGAGGGAGAAAGCCTCTCCCCAGCCCTCCCCCGTAGGGAGGGAGAAAGCCGGGGCTCGATACTCTTCGGCGGCCGCCTGGCGGAATACAAATACTACGACATGGCACCCATCGTGGAGAGAGTCATGAACCTGTTTAGAACAAAGTAATCTGACCGCCTTACTATAGGGGTCAGAACGGTTCTACCCAGAGGATAGGACGTTAACCCTTCTATCGGACGGCAATGCATTTCTATTTTGCCTGTCGGTACACAAAGTTGAGATGGGTTGATTTCATTCCTGTCAAGTGCTTGGTAGCCTCTGTGGTGATGTTTCTGGTAGTGTACTTTACATACAGTAATGATTATCCTTCGATGTTCTGCTTGCCGTGGGCTTTGATAGGGATGGTTACGTATGTTGCCGTACTGGTTATATTGAGAGACAAATATTTGAAAGAAACATTTCTGAAACTTATTCGGCGATGAGGGATGTTTATGATTATCGTGACAGTTAGAAACAATGACTAAGCCAAAAAAAAGTCCAAAAGCCAAAAAGCTTTTCGCTCTTCAACTCTTGGACTTTTCAACTTAGAAAGCGGCTCTTCGAGCCTTCAGTTTGTGGCTCTTTCGACGCTTGGAGAAAACGCATAGCCTCTTCGACTTGAGGAAAACACTACGCTCAGCCCTCCGTCTCTTGAAGGAAACGATTAGTTCCTTCGACCTTAGGGGGGATGTAGTCCCTTAGTCTCTCAGCCTAAAGAGAAGTTCCCCGGCCGATGTCGGCATAGGCTTTCCGTGCGTCGAACCCCGGACACTCCTTCGGGATGCAGCCCGGCAAGTCGCGGTGACCCACTATCTCCGCCTGCGGGAAGAGACGCTTCAGACTGGTGAGCAGGTCGCGGAGGACGGACCGCTGGCGGTCCGTGCGCGTGTCGCACGCCTCGCCACGCTCGTTGAGTCCGCCCTCGTAGCAGACCCCTATCGAGTGGCGGTTGTGCGGATAGCAGTGCGCACCCACCTCCAACAGCCAGCGGTGCTGCGTCAGCGTGCCGTCGCGGCGGACGTAGAAGTGATAGCCCACGGTGCGGAAGCCCCGTGCCAGATGGTCCATCAGCAGACGCTCGGGCGTATAGTCCTGCAGGGGCGACGTGGCAGAGCAGTGTACCACGATATACTTCACGCAGGAGGCGGAGGCTATCCAGTCCTCCTCATGGAGCTGCCACAGCGGCGTGAGCCACGGGCTCTGCGCTTCGCTCTCGTTGGCGGTCCCCAACGCCACCCTTCTCATAACAGCGAGAGGATTGCGGGTGAACAACTGCTGACTCCCAAGGCCGTCAGTGCGGCTATCAAAGCCTGAACAACCGCGTTGACAACCTGTGCCCACGACAGTTTCTTGCTTGGTTCTGTACTCATAACGAATGGTTGATTAAGAAAGTTGATTGGATAAACATACTTGATAAGAAAGATAAGAACTGAAGTTCGCATCGCCGGGCGTTACCGGTCGGGGGATGACCTCCCCCCCGACCGGCTGCTCTCAGCGTCCGTCACAGACCGTGGCGCAAGCCGTCCGGCTATGACCCGCGACCCGTCAGTCCGACGGTGCGGTTAGGCTACGCCGCTGTCCAGGTCGTCACCGCCCGTGCCGCCGTCCGTTGAGCTGCCGCCCGACGTGGAGTCACTGCCCGACGTAGAGCCGCCGGAGGCGCTGCCGTCACCCGACGGGGTGGTGGAAGACGATGCGGAAGAGTCCTTCTTCTTCTTCGCCTCCGCCAAGTCCACCGTACCCATGCCGGCCTTCTCCGCCTTCAGGGTAGCCGCCTGGGCCACCCGGCTCGCCACTTGGTTAAACTCGGCCCGGTTGATAAGGTTCTCCATCGAATCGCCCGGGGTGAAGAGGATGTTGATGGCGGTGATGCGGCTGGAGGTGAACTCCTCCATCGAGTCGGTGCCGTCGCTGGAGAGGCTGATCCAGAAGTCGCCCAGCTCGCCCAGTTGCACCTTCTTGCCCGACAGGAGCTGCTCCACCAGGCACTCGCACATGTCCGTCAGCACGCCCTGCACGGTTCCGAAGCTGAAGGCCCCGTTGTGGTCCGCTATGTGCTTGACGAACTTCTTGAAGGTCATCAGCTCGCTGATTTGCGGTTTGGCGTAAGCCTTCGGCTCAGCGTTCTTGTCGATAGGGTTGGCTAACAGATAAGTACTGTAATTAATCATAACACAAATAATTTAAATTGTTAATACTAAAATGCATAAGACTCCATGCGCGCTGTCGTCCCTGTCATCCTCGGGAACTTGTGTCCTTCCGTTTGACGATGCAAAACTACGGTGGCTGGTGAAACGGCTGTCGCGAATTGTCCGCCGCCGTCCCGGTTCGCCTCCTTTGGCGCGGTTTGGCGGCTCAGCGCAGGTGTGGAGGCAGGTCGATGCCATAGTGTTCGCAGATATAACGCACTCCCGTTGGAGGTATGATGTGGGCGGTTGGCTTGATGCCGAGCTCACGGAGCCGTTCCTTGTGCTGGGCCAGCCAGCGGCTGAAAGTGCGGGTGGATACGCCCGCGTGGAACGCCAGTTCACTTTTTGTCATTGATTTCATTGGATAACCGAACTATTGTTAAACTCTAATTTTTACTGAATACATGCATGTTTTTTTAACTCGCCAAAGATAGGCCATCTTCCCGGACCGGGGTTGCACTCCTCTCGGGTGCACCCTGCGTAACAAACATTAACGCATCCGCGCCGTCAGGACATGACGGCCGCATCGCCGTGTACCGTTGGTTCCGTCGGTGTCCTTTCGCAGACAATGAAAGGGATATCGACACCTGCACCTCCGCCGGAATGGCTTTTGGTAGCCTCCGATGAACTGCGTCTCGTCATGGACCGATGGGGATACGACTCATACAAGCGGTTCGCCGACGTGGCGTGCGTGAACTACCGCACCCTGCGGAAGCTCCACCCCTCCCGTCTGGACCCGACGTTGCGCTACGCCACCGTCTTCCGGATATTCAGCAACCTCCACCACGTCCGTCAGGTGGCCTCCACCGACCCCTTGCGGGCGCGTGCCGAGTCGCAGGCCATTGCCGAGGCCGTGTTGCGCATCGTCCTTACGGCTTTCCCACCGTCGGACCGTGCCGCCTCCCTCCTCCTCACCGGCGTGGCTTCCATGGGAGCCGGCGGCCTCCCGCTGAAGTAGCGGACGGGCGGCTGATATTTCCCTCCCTGGTGGGTTGAAAAACGTAAGTACTTACGTCGGCTCACGTAAGTACTTACGTTGCCCGATGTAAGTACTTACGTTGCTCCATGCAAGTACTTGCGTTGGAGAATGAAGTTCGGTGAGGTGGGGAGGGTGATGCATCGTGGCCGTGATAACAAAACTTCCACCATTATGATACCAAGAATTAAGAAAATGTCAATCCTCGACGATTATATCCTCTTCGTGGAATTCGATGATGGATATAAAGTGTTGTACGATGTGAAGGATGACATCAAGACACTTCCTTCATTCCGTGCGTTGGTAGATGTGTATGGCCTTTTCAAACAAGCCCGGTTGGACACCAGTCGAACTTGTGTATTTTGGAATGACAAAATAGACCTTGCCAGCGATAGTATTTATGAGTATGGAAAGGTTGCATAACAATAGTTCGTCCGTCATGGTCGGCGATTACAACAATACGCTTGTTGCCCGATACCAGGAACTGGCTCACCGGAGCGGCATCGCCTCCCTCCCTACTGGGGAGGGTCGGGGAGAGGCTTTCTCCCTCGGGAAAACGATAAGGTTGTCGCCTAAGCACACGTAACAGAAAATATCCGTGTTATCCCTAAAATCCGTGTTCCCCCAAAAACTAATTAAAATCTTATGTCATTAGATTCATTTGAATTCATGCTCTTCCTGCCTCTGGCCTTCGTCCTCTACTGGATGATACCGTCTGGGGCGGTGAAGGGCAGGAACGTCATGCTGCTGGCACTGAGCTACGCCTTCTATGGCTATGCCGACTGGAGGTTCTGCCTCCTGCTGCTCGCCATGACCGTCTGCACGTTCGTCGCCGGACGTTGGATGTACCGTCTGCAGGAAGGCCGTTATGCCAAGGCCATCGCCACGACCAACGTCGTGCTCTGCCTCTGCGTACTGGGTACGTTCAAGTACCTCGGCTTCTTCGTGCAGCAGCTTGAAACCGTGTCCGGGGGGGGTAAATTCTTACTCTCTCTTGACGAGTTCACAACCAGCCTGATAGTGCCCCTGGGTGTCAGCTTCTATTGCTTCATGGCGATGAGCTACACCATCGACTGCTACCGCCGCAAGATAGAGCAGGAGCCCACCCTTGTGGAGTTCGCCGCCTATCTCAGCTTCTTCCCCCACCTGCTGGCAGGTCCTATAGACCGGGGGCGCGAGATGTTGCCGCAACTGCAGTCGGAGCGCACGTTCTCCTACGACATGGCTGCCGACGGTATGCGCCGCATCCTCTGCGGACTGTTCAAGAAGGTGGTCATTGCCGACAATGCCGCCATCATGGTCAACGGCATCTGGGGAGGCTACGAGGACGCCAACAGCCTGATGCTCCTCTTTGCCGCAGTGCTCTACTCGGTGCAGATATACGCCGACTTCTCGGGCTATTCCGATATGGCGATAGGCGTGGGCAGACTCTTCGGAATCAAGATGCGCCGAAATTTCGCCTATCCATACTTCTCGCGAAATGTGTCAGAGTTCTGGCGCGGATGGCACATGTCGCTCACCACGTGGTTCACCGAGTACCTGTATATCCCCTTGGGCGGCAGTCGCCAAGGCAAGTACCGCACCATTGTCAATACGCTGATAGTGTTTACCCTCTGCGGTCTCTGGCACGGAGCCAACTGGACCTATGTGGCGTGGGGCTTCCTCTGCGGAGCACTGTTCATCCCCCTGCTTCTTTGTCCAAGTCTAAAAAACCGTTGGAAGGACGTGCCCGTCAAGGCGCAACCCTTGCAACTCGTTCATATCCTCACGACGTTCGCCCTCATCACCCTCTGCTGGGTGTTCTTCCGTGCCCCGAGCATAGCCGATGCCTTCGGGTTCATAGCAGCGACGGCGACGAACCTGCATCTGCCCCTCAACAAAGGAATGTTGGGCAGTGGGGCTTGCAAACCGCTATTCCTCCTGCTCGTTGTGCTCTGGATGTTTGTAGAGTGGAGAAACCGCAAGGCGGAATACCCTCTGGGTACACTCGCACAGAGAAGTACCCCGGTACGCTGGGCGACATACTTCGCCCTCGCCATCCTCATCATCTTCTACACCACAGAGAGCGGTGCATTCATCTACCAAAACTTCTAAGGATATGAAACGATTCGTCAGCAAAACAATACTCTTCGCTCTGCTCCTTACGGTTTCGATGACAGTGGTGGCAGTGATAAACAAGCGTTATTTCTTCGCCGACAACTACCTCAACGAGTTCCCCGTAAAGCAGAAGCTCATCAGCTCTACGCCATCGCCGAAGATGGTGGTTATCGGTGGCAGCAACGTAGCCTTCGGCATCGACAGCAAGACGCTCTCCGACAGCCTTGGCATCCCCGTGGTCAATGCCGGACTGCATGCCGGTCTCGGTCTGCGCTACATCATGAATGCCAACACGCCGTTGCTGCGCAAGGGCGACATACTGGTCGTCATGCCCGAGTACGGCCATTTCTTCAATCATGGGGCGTATGGCGGCACGTCCACCATCAGTGTTGTGCCCTATTTCGCAACGGCTGAAGACCTGCAGCAGCTCAACGGACCCCAGTTCGTGAACGTGGCGCGCGGCTTCTGCCACGCCACAGTCCTCATGCTCTTTGAAGGCGCAAAAGGCATGGTACACCCTG
>CAVJRQ010000090.1:0-24650 GCA_963652075.1 Acutalibacteraceae bacterium | reverse complement strand
CGTAAGTACTTACATGAGCCAACGTAAGTACTTTCATCGGGCAACGTAAGTACTTACGTGAGCCATCGTAAGTACTTACGTTTTTCGGCTTGCTTTTCTACCCGAACGGACGGACTTTGATTCCATAGACCGTTGATTTTTCAACGGCTGGTTAACGGCTGGTTAACGGTTAGTCAATAGCCGGTCAATGGTCGGTTAACTGAATAGTCGCCACCCGGGTTTTCGGACTGCCCCCCGTTGTTTCGAACCTTTGTCCCGCAAGGCGGGAAATGGGCATGCCTATTATGGAGCATGAAACGTGTCGTCTTCGTTTGCCTGTGTGGAAAAGTGCGAAAGAAAAACGCTTTTCTTTTGCGCTCTCCCAACTTTATCATACCTTTGTACTGAAATAATTGAAACACTAAACGCTACGACAATGGGTATAGAGGAACGGTACATCAGTCTGCTGACCGATTTCGGATTCAAGCGCATCTTCGGGACCAAGCCCAACAAGGACTTGCTCATCCACTTTCTGAACTCGCTGTTCGAGGGTTCCCAGATTATCAAGGACGTGAAGTATCTGAACAGCGAGCACGTAGGCGACGTGTATGCCGAGCGCAAGGCTATCTTCGACGTGTACTGTGAGAATGAATGCGGCGAGAAGTTCATTGTAGAGATGCAGAACGCCTACCAGAAATATTTCAAGGACCGATCGTTGTTCTACTCCACCTTTCCCGTGCGCGAGCAGGCTCCCAAGGGTACGGATTGGGACTTCCGTCTGGAGCGCGTCTACACGGTGGCCCTGCTGAACTTCGACCTGGAAGAACCCGCATTCGAATACGAGGACATCACCCATGAGGTCGGCTTATTGGACAAGAAGACACATCGCTTGTTCAATGACAAGCTGACGTTCAAATACGTAGAAATCGCAAAGTTCAACAAGACGGAGGAAGAGTTGGAAACACCCTACGACAAGTGGCTCTATGCGCTGAAGAACCTCCCTCGCCTGGAGAAACGTCCAGCTGCCCTAAAGGAAAAGATTTTCACACGTCTGTTCGAGGAAGCCGAAATCGCCAAGTTCACCCCTACGGAACTACGCGAATACGAGGATAGCCTGAAGGCGTACCGCGACATCAAGAACTCGCTCGACACGGCACTGGAACAGGGACGTGCAGAAGGACGTGTGGAAGGATTGGAAGAAGGCATGCAGAAGGGACGTGCGGAAGGATTGGAAGAAGGCAGAGCAGAGGGACGGGCGGAAGGACGGGCGGAAGGACGAGCGGACATGATTAAAGCAATGCTACAGCGAGGATTGGATATCAAGATGGTTGCCGAACTATCGAACTTGACGGAAGAGGAGATCAAATCTCTATACCTCAAGTAATCTTCCGCGTACTCTTCCGTTACCATACAGGCTTGATATTTTGTATTATGCTATGAAAGCATAATGTTAGATAATGCTCATGCCGGGCATAGACAGCAGCCGCTTGACATTCACCAAGGAACGTCAAGCGGCTGTTGTCTTTTCCGCAACCCGCGCTTGACCTATTCGGCAAACGCAGGGGATATCGTACTATTACATTAATAGGCTCTTGCAAACATCACGCGGCGAGCGGAGGGCTTGCCGGTCACCATGCACTTGCCGGGAGTGGTGTCGCCATCGAACGGGATGCAACGGATGGTGGCTTTCGTCTCCTCCTTGATGCGCTCTTCCGTTTCGGTGGTACCGTCCCAGTGAGCCATGATGAATCCGCCCTCTTCTATCTTCTCCTTGAACTCGTCGTAGCTGTCCACGTTGATGGTATGCGCCTGGCGATACTTCAAGGCTTTCTGATAGATGTTCTGCTGAATCTCATCCAACAAGTTCTTTACGTGCGCCTCGATGCCGTCGCAAGAGAGGGTCTCTTTCTCCAACGTGTCGCGGCGCATCAACTCCATCGTGTTGTTCTCCAGGTCGCGTCCGCCCATTACCAGGCGCACGGGCACGCCCTTCAGCTCGTAGTCGGCAAACTTGAAGCCCGGACGTTTGTTGTCAGCGTTGTCGTACTTCACGGAGATGCCCATATTCTTCAGCGTCTCCACGATACCCGCCACCTTGGCGTCAATCTGTTCCAACTGCTCCTTGCTCTTGTAGATAGGAACGATGACAACCTGTATGGGAGCCAACTTGGGAGGCAACACCAAACCGTTGTCGTCGGAGTGTGACATGATGAGCGCACCCATCAGACGGGTAGAAACGCCCCAGGAGGTCGCCCACACGTAATCCGTCTTATTGTTTTTGTCCACAAACTGGACATCGAAAGCCTTGGCGAAGTTCTGACCCAAGAAATGTGACGTACCGCTCTGCAACGCCTTACCGTCCTGCATCAAAGCCTCGATGGTGTAGGTGTCGAGCGCTCCGGCAAACCGTTCGTTGGCGGATTTCACGCCTTTCACTACCGGCACGGCCATGAAGTTCTCGGCAAAGTCCGCATAGACATTGAGCATACGCTTGGCTTCGGCTTCGGCCTCCTCGCGCGTGGCGTGGGCGGTATGACCTTCCTGCCACAGGAACTCAGCCGTACGCAAGAAGAGGCGGGTACGCATCTCCCAACGCATCACGTTGGCCCACTGGTTGCACAGGATAGGCAGGTCACGGTACGAATGAATCCAATTCTTGTAGGTGCTCCATATAATCGTCTCGGAAGTAGGACGGATTATCAGCTCCTCCTCCAGTTTGGCGGCAGGGTCCACAATCACGCCGCTTCCGTCCTCGGCGTTCTTCAGACGGTAGTGAGTGACCACCGCGCACTCCTTGGCGAAGCCTTCCACATGTTCCGCCTCACGGCTCAGGTATGACTTCGGGATGAGCAGAGGGAAGTAAGCGTTCACGTGTCCGGTAGCCTTGAACATGTCGTCCAACTGCCGTTGCATCTTTTCCCAGATAGCGTATCCGTAAGGTTTGATAACCATACATCCGCGCACGGGAGACTGTTCGGCCAAGTCCGCCTTCACCACCAAATCGTTATACCACTGCGAGTAGTTGACACTGCGCTTGGTCAATTCCTTTAATTCATTAGCCATTTTATAATCGTTTTTATTTATATCCTTTGTACGAACGAGTGGCAAAATTACAAAAAAAGTCGTTTGTGCTAACGAAAATAGAGGCTTTATCGGTTAAACACCGGGATTTTCACATTTTGTCCGCATAGGCAAGACGCATCGCATCACCGCCATACAGCACCTCCCAATGGCTCAGCAAGGCGCACCGCGCGGCGTGAAGGGTTTCAAGCTTTATGTTAGGGAATAACTGTCACTCGAAGGAGGTATAGGTTATATATTCCGGAGGATATCCGTTCACTTTACGACCATACCGTAACAGGTTCAATGATGATATTCTTGACGATTTGCTTGTCCATGACGGAAATATTTGAAACTATACTTCACAAAAGTACGAAAATATTCTAAAGTATAGTTTGAAATATTACAGACAACCGCTGTTTTAAGAAAGATTCACGGTTTCACCTAAATAAGATAGAGTGGCGAAGAAGACAAGCTGCATTCCCGGCAAAATATTCAAGCATGCTTGACATTCTCATTCGATTTGCACTATCTTTGCAGCACGATTATCAAACTTCTAATTTACGAGATTATGAACAAGATTAAGATTACCTCTTTAGTTCTTTGTGGAACTTTGGTGTTGAGCGGTTGCAGTTCAATGAATAACACTACCAAGGGTGGTTTGATAGGTGCCGGTGGCGGTGCCGCGGTAGGCGCTTTGGTAGGCGCTTTGGTAGGCCACGGCAAGGGTGCAGCCATCGGTGCGGCTATCGGTACGGCCGTTGGTACGGGTGCCGGTGTCATCATCGGTAAGAAGATGGACAAAGCCGCTGCGGCAGCCAAGGAGATTGAAGGCGCACAGGTTGACCAAGTTACTGACACCAACGGCTTGCAGGCTGTGAAGGTAACTTTCGACTCCGGCATCCTCTTCGGTTTCAACTCTTCAACGTTGAGCGCATCGGCCAAGAATTCCTTGGCAGAGTTCGCCCAGATTCTGAAAGAGAACTCTACGATGGACATAGACATCTATGGCCACACCGACAAAGTGGGCACGCTGGAGGCTAACGAGAAGGTCTCTCTGGCGCGCGCTACCGCCGTGCAGACTTACCTGCAGCAGAAAGGTGTCAGCCTCCGTCAGTTCAAGACCGTGATGGGCAAGGCATACAACGAGTATGACGAGTCAAAGACTGCCGCCGAGAACCGCCGCGTGGAGATTTACCTGTATGCCAGCGAGCAGATGATTAAGGAAGCGGAAGCAGGGAAATAACCCCTTCGCCCTACTCCATAAAAAATCGAGCGTGCCCGTGAAGGCACGCTCGATTTTTTATGCGTTCGGTTATCAGCAATTCTGCTTGTGGGTCATGATGTCCAGCACGACACGGTCGGTCTCGTTCATACCCTGACTGCCGATACGCGTCATGTTGCGAATGGTACGGTCCACGTCGTCGTCGATGATACCCTCCACGGAGGTGACATACTTCTGCTGCATGGCCAGCATGGCGGAGAGCACGGCGGTGGAGACACCGCTGGTCAGCTTCATGGCGCAGCTCGGTTTGGCACCGTCGCATATCATACCGGTGATGTTGGCAATCATGTTCTTCACCGCATAGGTGATTTGTTGGTATTCGCCGCCCATCAGATAGGTGATGCCGCAGCAAGATCCCGTGGCGGCTACCACGCAACCGCACAGGGCGGAGAGGCGGCCTAAGCTCTGCTTGATGTAGATAACCGTCAGGTGGCTCAGCATCAACGCCCTTATCAGTTCTTCCTCACTCTTGTGGTTCTCCTCGGCAAAGACAACCACGGGCAGCGTAGCCGTGATTCCCTGGTTACCGCTTCCGGAGTTGCTCATCACCGGAACCATAGCGCCACCCATGCGGGCATCGCATGCCGCCGACGTGCATGAGAGGATGTGGGCGAACATACTGTCGCCAATCACCTTCTTCTCCATGGGGCTCTGCATCATCTTGCCTACGCCATGGCCATAATCTCCTTTGAGCGAATAATCCGCCGCGGCCTTGTTCAGCCGTTTGGATTCCAGAATGAAGGAAATTTCTTCCAAGGGAGAGGTGGTGGCAAAGTCGTACACCTTGCGAAGGGTCAGCTGCACGTCGTCATCCGCCTGGTCAGTGCCGCCAGCGGTTTGCTTGTCGAGCAGCGTCTCGTCGCCCTTGGCCAGATAGACGAAGTTGGTGTGTCCACCCGCTATCACGGCTCTGGCCTGTTCACCGTCGGCTTCACAAAGGGCTTCCACATACAGTTTCTCGGTAATGTTTTCCTTCAGGGCGATGGTGACGCGTTTCTCGTCGATGAACTTCTTGCCGCACTCCACAGCCTCGGGGTTGCAGTCCTTCAACACTTCGAGTTGGTACTCCGACTTGCCTATCAGCGCACCCAAGGCAATGGCGATGGGCAGACCGATCATGCCCGTTCCGGGGATTCCCACGCCCATGGCGTTCTTCAGGATGTTCGCGCTCAGCCACACGGTGACGTGCTCCGGCCGCTTGCCCAGTATCTCGGTAGCCTTGGCCACACAAAGAGCCACGGCCACGGGTTCGGTACAGCCGATGGCAGGAACCACCTCACGGTGTACCAAGGCAATGATTTGTTCTCTTTCAGATTTACTCAACATGATTTTCTCTATTAGTTAAGGTAGAGCGACCCAAATCACTTGATTCGGGTCGCACGGGTTGTTTTATTTGCGATAGTTCTCAAGTCCCGTCTGCAGGAACTTAACGAACTTGTCGATGTCTTCGTCATGGGTGTAGGAGCCGTTCAACGGATTGCCGTCGTTGTCGAGCAGCACATAGAAAGGCTGTGCGTTGGCACCGAACTTCACGCGCTGCAGGTAGCTCCATTTATCGCCGATGGTGCGGAGCTTGCGCTCTTTGCCGTTCTCCACCACGGTCTGCACTTCCGGCAGAGCCTTCTTCTCATCCACATACAGTGAGATAAGGATGTAGTCGTTGGTCATGATGTCGCGCACCTTATCGTCAATCCAAACCTTTGACTCCATCTCACGGCAGTTTACGCAACCCCATCCGGTGAAGTCCACCATAACCGGTTTGCCCGCAGCCTTGGCGGCGGCCATACCTACCTCATAGTCGGTGTAATGAGCGTGAACCTCCTTAGCTTGATAGAGGTTGAAGTCCTGGGTGCTCGAAGGAGGAGCGAATGCGCTGACGGCTTTCAGCGGAGCTCCCCACAAACCGGGAACCATATAGATGGCGAATGCCAGCGAAATCAATCCCATGAAGAAACGGGGGATGCTCACGTGGTCGGTATCGTCGTCATGCGGGAATTTGAGCTTGCCCAACAGGTAGATACCCAGCAGACCGAAGATGACAATCCAAAGAGAGAGGAACGCCTCGCGGTCGAGGATGTGCCACTGGTAGGCCATATCCGCCACGGAGAGGAACTTCAAGGCGAAAGCCAACTCAAGGAATCCGAGGACGACCTTCACCACGTTCATCCAACCGCCCGACTTAGGCATGGATTTCAGCCACGTGGGGAACATGGCGAAGAGGGTGAACGGGAGAGCCAAAGCGATGGCGAATCCCAGCATACCGATGGCGGGAGCCACGATGCTTCCCGTGGTAGAGACCTCCACCAAGAGGAATCCAATGATGGGACCCGTGCAGGAGAAAGAGACCAGGGTCAGCGTGAAGGCCATCAGGAAGATGCTGAGCAGACCGCTTGTCTTCTCGGCCTTGCTGTCGACAGCCGTACTCCAGGATGAGGGCAACGTAATCTCAAAGCCTCCGAAGAAGGATGCCGCAAAGACGACCAACATCAGGAAGAAGAAGATGTTGAAGATGGCGTTCGTAGAGAGGGCATTCAGGGCACTGGCACCAAATATCAGGGTGATGGCCAGTCCCAACACGAGATAGATGACCACGATGGAAGCACCGTAGAGCCAAGCGTCGCGGATACCTTTTTTCTTATCGTCGGAGCGTTTCAGGAAGAAACTTACCGTCATGGGGATGATAGGCCAAACGCAGGGAGTCACCAAAGCGACAAATCCGCCCAGCAGACCCATCAGGAAAATGTAAATCCATGAACGGTTGGTGTCGGCCTTTCCTTCGTTACCGAAAGCGTTCAGTTCCCCAATGACCGGAGTCCACCAGCCCTTCAGCGCGTCGGTCGGTTCTACTGCCGTGTCTGCCACAGTGGCTGAATCCGTCACCTCGGCAGAAGCCTCAACCGTCTCGGCAGGTGCCTCCGTAGCCTCGGCTACAGGAGCCTTCTCGGCGGGAGCGGCGGGGGCAGAAGCCGCAGCGGCATTGGCTACGCCTTTACCGCTAAAGTTGAATTCCACGTCCGTCGGCGGCAAGCAGTTCTGGTCGTTGCAAGCGCCGTAGTTCATATAGCCCTCCACATGGTATGTGGCACCGGTTATCTTTATTTTCTGGAAGAATGTAGCGTTGTTCTCGAAGAAGCTCACCTTCATGCCGAACATGTCGTCGAACTTCGTCTCCACCTTACCGCGCGGGGTAAGTTTGCCGACCAGTTCCGCACCTTCAATCTTGTCCATGGTTAGTGTGGCGGGGGTAGGACCGTCCGCCGGGATGTCCGTTGAATACACATGCCAACCGGCATCAATAGTAGCGGAGAAGATGATTTCAGCTTCCGTCTCCGTGATTTTCTTTAATTCAGTTCTGAATTTCACCGGTTCTTGAATCTGCGCTACCGTTTGCAGCACGGCAGCCATCAAGAGCAAACAGCTCAAGAGAATTGACTTTTTCATTATTTGTCTTTTTAAGGTTTGATTATAATGTTGCAAAAATAGTAATAAGCAATCAATTGGAACACTTTTCATCTGGAATTTTATGGGATGAAGGGGGCTACTTATAACTTTTTGCTAATTTACAACGTTTCTATAGATATTTTTAACCAGGCGACGCGCATAAACAAAAAAAATCCCGTAGGCGGCTTTCACAAGTCATACGGGAATAAGTGTAATTATATATTAAGAGAGAGAATTATCCATTCAAGCAATCAGCGTGACGATTTATCGGAATCCTTTATCGGTTAAGGATTCTAAGCATTCGCTTTTTATCATCCCAACCGGGAGGTTTTCACCGCCTTTCTGATCTCGGATGCAAAGTAACAAAAAGTCATTGATACTGGCAAGCAACCCACGAAACCTTTTAGATTAATTAATACTGATGCAATGTTTCTTTTCATTTTGGAATACAAAGACGCATTTTTGGCTTTCCCTTATACAAATAATAACAATTGAAACATCCGTGTCACTTGTTTCATATTCACACACGTACGAACCTTGTTATCTATCAGTATATTACAAACATGTTACAAGGCATACGCTACCCGAACAGGTTGCGCGTCGTTACCAATTGCAACAAAAACAGGGCGGGCTCTGCCGGAAACGATTCCGCAGAGCCCGCATACCTATTATTTATTAGGACAATCTTCAGGCAAAGATGTCGGAGCGTTCGATGTAGGCTATCACCTCACCGGAGTTGACCACCTGACCGGGTTTCACGCAGACTTCCACGATGTGGCCGTCGAAACCTACGTAAACGTCCTCGTTTTCACCCCACGGCGTACTGACGGAGCAGAACAACTCGTCGTGACGGTAGCGGCGACCGACGAACGGCTCCACCTGATGGCCGTCGAAGCTGACATCGTAGAGCACCTGTCCTCTGCGCGGAGCGACAATCGGATCGGCCTTCTTGTGCTTCAGGTTGATGATTTCCTCTTCCGTCATGCCGCCCTTGGACAGAGCCGCGTCTTTGGCGTGCTGCAGGTCACTGAGGAAACGCTGCTTGGCAACGCCCGACTTGTAGTCACGGTATTGGCGGTCGTGCATAGCGAGCTCGAAGAGTTCCTCATCGTCATCGCCGTACTCCCAGCCATTCTCGTCCATCTCCTTGCGATACTTGTCCAACTCGTCGGGATAGTAGCTCTGCGGGTCTTCGTCGGTAAACTCCAGTCCTTTGGACTTGGCCAGTTCCACAATCTCCGGGTCGAGTTTGCCTGGCAGACGACCGCTCTTGCCGAGAATCATATTCCAGGTATGGGTGTCCATCATGCTGAAGCGAGGCTCGCCCTTGATGAGCTGCATCACGTTCATCAGCGCCACGTTCTTCACGTATTGGCTGAACGGTGTCACCAATGGAGGATAGCCCAGCTTAGGCCATACGTAGGCCACCTCGTCGAAGAGCATCACCATCAGGTCGTCGAGCGACAGGGGCTCCTTGCCCTGACCTTTCAGTATCAGGTTGATGCCGGAGTGAACACCCTTCAGGTCGGCCATCATCGAACCCATCATACCGCCCGGCAGTCCGCAGCCCAAGAGCAGTGAGGACATGTGCTTGTTAGTCGGGTCCATGAAGTAGCCCAGGAAGTCGTCGATGAACTCCTGCGTAAGGCTACGCACCTTCATGTAGGCGTTCATGTTGATTTCGGGCACGTCGAATCCGGCGTGTTTCAGCATAGACTGCACGGAGATGATGTCCGGATGAACCTTACCCCATGACAACGGCTCCACGGCAGTATCGATGATGTCGGCACCGTTGCGGCAGACCTCCAGGATGGATGCCATGGAGAGTCCCGGTCCTGAGTGACCGTGGTACTGTATGATAACCTGCGGATGGCGTTCCTTGATGGTCTTCACCAACTGTCCCAACATAGCGGGCTGACCGATGCCAGCCATGTCTTTCAGACAAATCTCGGGAGCGCCGGCCTCAATCAGCTGGTCGGCTATGTTCGAGTAATACTCCACGGTGTGTACGGGCGACGAGGTGATGCAGAGGGTAGCCTGCGGAATCATGCCTGCCTCCAGCGCGTATTTGATGGAAGGGATGATGTTACGCACTTCGTTCAAACCGCAGAAGATACGGGTGATGTCCACGCCTTGTGCTTTCTTCACCTTGTACATCAGTCGGCGCACGTCGGCGGGGACAGGGTACATACGCAGGGCATTCAGTCCACGGTCGAGCATGTGGGTCTGGATGCCGGCTTCGTTGAAGAACTTCGTGAAAGCCCTTACGGCCTTGTTGGGGTTTTCGCCATAAAGCAGGTTCACCTGCTCGAAAGCGCCACCGTTTGTCTCCACCCGGGCGAAGCATCCCATCTCCACAATGTAGGGGGCAACCCTAACGAGTTGGTCTACACGGGGTTGGTATTTACCCGATGACTGAAACATGTCACGATAAACGAGACTGAATTTTATTTGTCTTTTCATAAGTTAGTTATTTGAGGTATATTTTAGTTTCTACTTTACAAAAGTAGTGAATCCCTGCCATTGACCGAATTTAATCAATTAAAAAAACTAAAAACGGGGTCAATCCATGTGGAATACTTCACGCAGAGGAACGGTGACAGGCGAATTGTCGGGGTTCACCTCCATGATGTCCGCCATCATGTTCCACCAACGTTGGGTGACGGGGTCCACTTCCTCCGTATCCTGACTGGTTGTGTCGCCCTCACATTTCTGCACGCCGAAAAGGATGTTGGTATCCTTGTCCCAGTAAATGGAGTAATCACTCACGCCCGAATCCTTAATCATCTTCTTCAGTTCAGGCCAAATAGCGGCATGCCGTTTGGCATACTCTTCTTCACACCCCGGTTTGAGGTACATCTTAAAAGCAAATCGTTTCATGGTACAATAGTTTTTATTCCCCTGAGCTCACCGCGGACTCTCTACAAGCGTTCATCCGCAACGGGCAGGAGGTTACATTTCATAGACCCACAAAAGTAGCTCTTTCCTGTCAACCGACAACAACCGGGAGGGGAAATTTTCACTCACATTCACCTTTGAGCACAGGCAGCGACCAGTGATACTTGGCAGCCAGGATGCGGACCACGAACACGCTCACGCCACAAAGAATCTGCGTGACCACCGGATCGAGTTCCGCCCACCGGCACAGTCCGTACACCAAGCCTCCGAACACGCAGGCCAAGGCATAGATTTCCTTGCGGAAGATGAGCGGGATTTCATTGATGAAGATGTCGCGCAGCACACCGCCCGCCGCTCCCGTGATGGTGCCCATGATGATGGCGACCCACAGGGGGAAACCCAGGTTCAGCGTCTTCTCCATGCCCACCACGGTAAAGAGGGCCAGGCCGATGGCGTCGAAGATGAAGAAGGTGTTATTCTGGCGGATGACCTGCTTGCCGAACACCAACACCCACACCAGCGCCAAGGCGGAACAGATGAGGTAGATAGGGTCCGTCATCCAAAAGGGGACCAAGTCCAGCATGATGTCGCGTATAGTTCCGCCGCCAATGGCGGTAGCCAGTCCCACCACATAGGCACCGAACCAATCAAAGCGTTTGGCGGAAGCCAAACGGATGCCGCTGATGGCAAAGGCAAAAGTCCCCAAGAACTCCAGAACGAAGACGAAGGAGGGCATCGTTATCGAAAAATCCGTCATGGTTACAAGGCTACATTATTTATCGTATTTCCGTTCAGATAGCTGCGGAGATTCTCTACCGCGATGTTCATCAGCCGCACACGCGCCTCGCGTGTAGCCCACGCGATGTGTGGGGTGACGAAGCAGTTGTTAGCGCTCAGCAGGGGATTGTCCGCCTTGGGCGGTTCGCACGAGAGCACGTCTACGGCGGCCGCACGGATTTGTCCGCGGTTCAGCGCGTCGGCCAGGTCTTGTTCGTTCACCAGATCTCCCCTACCCGTGTTGATGAGTATGGCCGTGGGCTTCATCAGCGCCAGACGACTGGCGTTGACCAGGTAACGGGTTTCAGCGTTGAGCGGACAGTGCAGCGTCACCACGTCCGCCGTGGCGAAGAGTTCGTCCATCCCCACTTTACGGATGCCTGCGGACAACTGTTCCTGAGGTTTGGAAGTGTAAGCCACCACCTCCATGCCAAAGGCTTGCGCAATGCGTGCCGTAGCCTGGCCGATGTGACCCAGTCCCACGATTCCCATCACTTTCTTGTCCAGCTCTATCAGGTCGGTATCCACATAGTTGAAGTCCTCGCTGCGGGTCCACTTGCCCTCGCGGTTGCGGTCGGCATAGTACTCCACGCGTTGGGTGACGGTGAGCAGCTGCGCGAAGACCATCTGCGCCACCGAAGCGGTACTGTAGGCCGGGATGTTGGTCACCACGATGCCCAGTTCCTTTGCCACACGGATGTCCACCACGTTGTATCCCGTGGCCAACACACCGATGTATCTCAGTTTGGGCAACGCCCGCAGTTCCTTCTCCATGAGGAGGGTCTTGTTGGTGATGACTATCTGCGCGTCGGCGGCGTTCTTCAGCACCTCCTCGGGTGCGGTACGTTGGAAGACGGTACACTCGCCCAAGGCCTTGAATCCGTTCCATGAGAGGTCTCCACGGTTCAGCACATAGCCGTCGAGCACCTTGATAATTACCTTTTCGTCGTTCAATCTGTTCATATCATTCATAGCGTTCTTTCCATAATTGTTTCATTCGTTCTTTCAGTTTGTTCTCGGCGGCGTTCTCCTGCGGATGCCAGAAACGGCAATGCTCGGCCCCGTCGGGCAGGAACTGCTGCTCCACGAAATGGCCTTCGTAGTCGTGGGCGTACTTATAGTCTTTGCCGTAGCCCAGCTCCTTCATCAGTTGGGTGGGAGCGTTGCGCAGGTGCAAGGGCACGGGCAGGTTGCCCGAACGTCGCGCCTCTTCGAGAGCCGCCCCGATACCTAAGTAAGCGGAGTTGCTCTTGGGGCTGGTTGCCAGGTAGACCGTCACTTCCGCCAGGGGGATACGTCCTTCGGGCCACCCTATCTTGTTGACCGCGTCAAAGGCTGCGTTGGCCAGCAACAAGGCATTGGGGTTGGCCAATCCGATATCCTCGGCTGCGGAGATAAGCAACCGACGGGCGATGAACTTCGGGTCTTCGCCTCCTTCAATCATACGCGCCAACCAGTAGAGCGCGCCGTCCGGGTCGCTGCCGCGGATGGATTTGATGAAGGCGGAGATGATGTCGTAGTGCATCTCCCCATCCTTGTCATAGGCCAAGGGGTTCTGCTGCAGTCGTTCCGCCACCTTTTGGTCGGTGATGACGACCGGCGTCTCGCTGTCCGCCTCCACCACCAGTTCCAGTATATTGAGCAGTTTGCGGGCATCGCCTCCCGAGTAGCGGAGCAGGGCGTCGGTCTCCTGCAGCTGCACCTGCCGTTCCTTCAGCAGGGTGTCCGTGGAGATGGCCCGGTGGAGCAATGCGAGCAGGTCGTCCTTTTCGAGGGACTTGAGGACATAGAGTTGGCAACGCGACAAGAGGGGACGGATGACCTCAAAGGAGGGGTTCTCCGTGGTAGCGCCTATCAGCGTGATGACCCCCTTCTCCACCGCGCCCAGCAGGGAGTCCTGCTGCGACTTGCTGAAGCGGTGTATCTCGTCGATGAAGAGGATGGGGTTGGCTTGCGAGAAGAAGCGGCCGTTGCGGGCCTTGTCTATCACGTCGCGCACGTCCTTCACTCCGGAGGTGACGGCACTCAGCGTATAGAACGGTGTCTGCAGTTTGTTGGCGATAATCTGCGCCAAGGTGGTCTTGCCCACCCCCGGAGGTCCCCAAAGGATAAACGAGGAGACGTGACCCGCGTCAATCATCTTCCGCAGGACAGCCCCCGGGCCAACGAGGTGTTTCTGACCGATGTAATCGTCGAGCGTCGTGGGACGCATACGTTCCGCTAAAGGTTGTGCCATACGCCGTGTGTTTTTAGAATGAGACTTTAATGCCCAACCGCACGCCGTTCTTGTTGATGTCGGGGTGGTCGAGGTATGTAAGGCGGTGAACATATTCCACCTGCAAAATCCGGAAGATGTTGTGTATGCCGGCACTGAACTCCACATAGGGTTCGTGCGGGTCCATGGCAAAGCTGCTCTGCCGTCCGTCGCGCGTGGGAAACAGGAAGAGGTCCGTGTCCGTGGTGCTCTTGGCGGGGTCGTTCTTGTCGGTCAGCTTGCCGTAGAGTGCCTTCACGCTGAAGTGCTCGCGCCACTTGAGCCGCCGCAGGAGCGGGATGCGGTTGAGCAGCTTGCCGTTCATGTCGTAGTCCAAGTCCAGCGAGGCGTAGCGGTCGGTCAGGAACTCCATGTTGTTCATCAGGTTGAAGGTTCCCCGTTGCAGGAAGTAGGAGACGTTGGCCTGCTGTATCGGCAACAGCGGGAAAGGCACTTTGTTCCACTGCGCCCCAGCTCTGAGCCGCACGTCCACCTTGCCCCACGAGGCGAGCCAGACGCGCTTGAACACGGAGAACTCCGTCAGGTTGAAGCGGTAGTCGCCCCCCAGCACGCCCTGCATGCCCAGCGTATGGGTGAGGGTAAACACCGGCGCGTTCCTGTTGACGGTATAGCGTTTTTGCTTCGAGTTCATATACTGTTCGCCGGGAGCGAAGCGCAAGGTCAGTTCCGCCTCGGTGGTATTGATGTCATGCACCCTCTCCGTGCCGTCGCCCCCGTTGCGGATGTATTCCAGCTTGCCGGCCGGCTCGTCGTTGGTGCGCCGCAGCTCCAGTTTCGTGGAGAATCCGCTGTAGGCTTCGTATTGATAGGCCAAGGAGAGCTTGCGCACGTAGGAGAGCTGGTCTACCGAGGAGGACTTCACGATGTTGAGGATATTGTCCTTGTCGCGCGTCAGGAACTTGTCCACGGGCGACTGCACGTCGTACCGGTAGGCAAGGGTCAGGGAGTTGCGCGGAAACTCAAAGGGCATATAGGCTTTCTTCTCGAAGCTGTACTCCAGCTCGGCGTTGTATTTCGACCGACGGTCCTCGAAGCCGTAGGCATAGTAGCCTTTGAGGAAGAGGTGCGGATTGAGGTTGGCGGTGGTTGTGCCGCCAAAGCGCAGGCGCGGTCCTTCGACATAGCTGGATGAGAGGACGGTACTGAGCGGACCGACATCCACCTTGCTCGGGCTCTTTTCCGAGCCCGTGGCGACGTAGTTCTCCACACAGAGTTTCATCAGCCAGATGATTACCTTCATGTTGGGAGCATCCTCCACCTCCTTCACGAACTTGTTCATATTGGCCTCCTTGGCGGAAAGCGGCAGTTGCCTGTGTTCCTGCCAGAACGCATCGTTCCGCAGCATCGCGTCCACCAGGGTCTGCTTGCTACGGCTGTTGCCGAAGTCCTTCTCGGGGATAGGGTCGAACGAGTGGTGGCTGTATCGGATGGTACGTTTCACCAGAGCACCCTGCAGGCGGAGCAAGGGGGGATAGAGTTCGGTGGAGAGGTCGTCCTGCACCACTCCCCACGAGCCATTGCCCAGTTTGCCGTAGAGTTGGGTGATGCGCATGTTCTCCACGAAGTTGACACCCGTGTGGCTGGGCAACTGCATGGTACACTTCTTCACCTGGTACGACGAGTCCGCCAGCACGTAGAGGTGTCCCGTGAAACCGAAGTCCTGCGAGTTCTGGGGCACGAAGGAGAGGTGGAAACATTTCTCCTTCTCCACCATCAGCGTGTCCATGATGTAGTACTTGTAGAACGAGATGGCGTTGTCCGAGATGGGGCTGACAAACTGTTTCTTCAGCAGGTACATGTTGTTGCGGTGGATGTCCACGTCGGCAAACACGTCCTGCATGATTTCCTGCACGATGTCGCCAATCTCAAAGAGGTTGTCCAACCCCGTGTTGTTGATGCCCTTCACGATGGTCTTCTTCATCTTCGGATCTTTGCGGTAGAGTATTTCCGACGAGGTCTCCTGCACCGACACGGGCACCACGAGTTTCTTGGTGTCCGCGTCCACCTCCAACTGGTTGGCCAAGAAAGGCATCTTCTTGTAGAGTCCGCTGCTGAGCCGTTCGGGGGTCATGTCGTTCAGGGCCATGGAGATTTTCTCGTACTTGTCGTAGCGGTAGTAGTCGTTCACGTCCAGGCTGTTGCTGTCTTTGGCGGCAATCACCTTGCGCATCATGATGACGGCGGGGTTGTCTTTCTTGCGGTAGCGTTCGCGTTTGGGCTTCACCACCACCTCGCCCAGCACGATGTCATCGGGCACGAGGGCGACGTTGAGTTTCTTCGTCACGCCGGGGATTATCTTCACCGTCTTCTTCACGTAGCCCATGGAGGAGAAGGTCAACTCCGTCCACCCCTGGCGGGTGTCGATGCGGAAGTTCCCCATGTTGTCCGTGATGGTCCCCACCCCCTTGCCGTCGTAGTAGACCGCAATGTAGGGGAGGGACTCCCGCGTGAGGGAGTCGGTGACCACGCCCCTTATCTGCGCAAAGCCGATGGTGGGTAGAATGGAGAGTATACCTATTATATATATGTATAGTCGGTGGTGCATTATCCTGTTTTCCTATGAACTTTATATTGCGTGCAAATGTAGTGAGAAAAACGACACCCCGCCCCACTTCACGGATAAAAACGCAAGCGGCTGCATCGGATAACGTAAGTACTTACATCGGCCAACGTAAGTACTTTCATCGGGCAACGTAAGTACTTACGTGAGCCATCGTAAGTACTTACGTTTTTTGGGGTCAGGCGTGCCGCTGATCGCCGGGCGATGGAGACCGAACCGTATAAACGCAAAAAATGGGCCTTTTCACAAAGGTCCATCTTTTAGTTTTCAATAGGTATTAGTTTTTTAAAGGTAAAAAGATTGTTTTCAGGATAACACTGCAAAGATGAAGCCTTTTTTCACAACTGCCAAATAAAAACGTATGTCTTATAACATATTTCTTCATTTAGCCCCTAAGCTGTTAACTTTTGTTGGGTCATCGGCCTTTCCTTGCAGGTCAAGTGGGTGCAAAGATAACAATTGTTTAACACCTCACCTAACTTTTTTAAGGGAATTATCATCCAAGACGCAAAATTGGGCAAACGGAAGTCCGGACAGGGCTACACGCGCTTACATACGGCTTCGCACGCCCCTCGACAAAAGATCCCGTGGATGTTTTTTCTTGTTAATAAATGACGGCGGATAAGGAGCAGACCGAAAAGAATCATTAATTTCGCAACTTGAAACTGTAAACATTGAGCATTATGGCTGAGAAAGAGACAGAAATCACCGAGAAGAAAAGCTTGAACTTCATAGAGCAGGCGGTGGAGAGAGACTTGCGCGAGGGTAAGAACGGAGGCAGGGTACAGACCCGTTTCCCGCCGGAACCGAATGGTTACCTGCACATCGGACACGCCAAGGCTATCTGCTTGGACTTCGGCATCGCCGCAAAATACGGAGGCGTGTGCAACCTGCGCTTCGACGACACCAACCCCACCAAGGAGGACATGGAGTACGTGGACTCCATCATGGAGGATATCCGCTGGTTGGGTTTCCAGTGGGGGAACGTCTACTATGCTTCTGACTATTTCCAGCAACTGTGGGACTTCGCCGTGCAACTCATCAAAGAGGGCAAGGCATACATCGACGAGCAGTCGGCGGAAGAGATTGCCAAGCAAAAGGGCACGCCTACCCAACCGGGTGTGGAGAGCCCGTTCCGCAACCGCCCCGTCGAGGAGAACCTGCGCCTGTTTGAAAAGATGAACAGCGGCGAGGCGGAAGAGGGTTCCATGGTGCTGCGCGCCAAGATTGACATGGCCAACCCGAACATGCACTTCCGCGACCCGATTATCTACCGCATACTGAATGTGCCGCACCACCGCACGGGCGACAAGTGGAAGGCATACCCGATGTACGACTTCGCTCACGGACAGAGCGACTTCTTCGAGGGCGTGACCCACTCGCTCTGTACCTTGGAGTTTGTGGTACACCGTCCGCTCTACGACCTCTTCATCGACTGGTTGAAAGAGGGGAAAGACCTGGACGACAACCGCCCGCGCCAAACGGAGTTCAACAAGCTGAACCTGAACTATACGCTCATGAGCAAGCGCAACCTGCTCATCTTGGTGAAGGAGGGACTGGTCAACGGATGGGATGACCCCCGCATGCCGACTATCTGCGGATTCCGCCGACGCGGCTATTCACCGGAGTCCATCCACAAGTTCATCGACAAGATTGGCTACACCACCTACGACGCACTCAACGAGTTCAGCCTGTTGGAGAGCGCCGTGCGCGAAGACCTCAACGCACGCGCCACACGCGTCTCCGCCGTGGTGAACCCCGTGAAGTTGGTCGTCACCAACTACCCCGAAGGGAAGACGGAAGAGATGGAAGCCATCAACAATCCGGAGGACCCGGCGGCAGGTTCACACACCATCGAGTTCAGCCGCGAGTTGTGGATGGAGCGCGAGGACTTCATGGAGGACGCGCCCAAGAAATATTTCCGCATGACACCGGGACAAGAAGTGCGTCTGAAGAACGCCTACATCGTGAAGTGTACCGGCTGCAAGAAGAACGAGGCCGGCGAAGTGGAAGAGGTCTATTGCGAATACGACCCCGACACACGCAGCGGCATGCCGGGCAGCGACCGCAAGGTGAAGGGCACGCTCCACTGGGTAAGCTGCGCGCACTGCCTGCCCGCTGAGGTTCGCCTCTACGACCGGCTCTGGAAGGTGGAGAACCCGCGCGACGAGCTGGCCGCCATCAAGGAGCGAGACAACTGCTCGTCATTGGATGCCATGAAGCAGATGATCAACCCCGACTCATTGGAGGTGCGCACCAACTGCTACGTGGAGAAGTTCCTCGCCGATGCCAAACCGTATGATTACCTGCAGTTCCAACGCATCGGATACTTCAACGTGGACAAGGACTCTACGCCCGACCACTTGATATTCAACCGCACCGTCTCACTAAAAGACACCTGGAGCAAGATCAACAAATAAATCCGCATAGCCGTTTCCCTTGGAAGAGGTTCTCCCCTCCCCCAAGGGAAACGGCTTTTCTTAACCTGAACGTAAACGATAAACCGCCGGAAAGTGAAAAAACAAGATACAAAGGAGTTGGAAAGGCTTACACAGGCCATCGCTGACGCGCCCGATGACTTGAGTCTGATTCTCTCCAAAGGCAGGCTCCTGCTGGCGACGGGCAACTATGCGGAGGCGAAGGAGCTGTTCCGGTATCTGTATGCCGAGGATTCGGACAATCCGGACTTTCTGTCGGGCTACATCGAAGCGCTCATCCTCACGGACAACATGGACGAGGCGCACAGCCTGTTCGACCATCTGCTGTCGATAGACCCGGGGGTGGAGAACGTCGCCTTTTTCACTATCCTGTCTACCTTACATAACGAGCAGGAGGACTTCAACGAGGCAATCCATTTGCTGGACGAGGCCATCGAGGCGGACTACGCCCCCAAGGTGATGTACCTGTTGAAGGCCATCGTGTTGTTCAGCATCGATCAAACGGAACAAGCCAACTATTACCTCGACCTCTGCATCGAGTCTTTCCAAGACGACCCCATCGTGATATTCTATGCGGCCCTCTCTCTCGGTTCGGCGCATCCAAGCGTTTCACTAAGACTCTATCTGGCGGCAGATAAGCACATGACGCGCGCGCAGAAAAAGAAATACCATATTCCGCTCGATACGTTAATCGCGGATTACGCTTACGAAACGGAGGACTATGAGCTTTACCTGAATCATCTGAGGATAGCTTGCAAGGACCATCCCAAGTCTGTGAAGGATGCTTTTGGAGACCGGATGGAGGGCATGACACCCCTTGAGTTCTACGAGCACGAGAAAAGAGAATTGGAAAACAAATAATTACACACTAACTGATTTAATAGCAGATTTAATCATGAAAAGAACCATCAAAGATTACGCGGTCATCACCCTGAAAGGGTTTGGCATGGGAGCCGCTGACGTTGTCCCTGGCGTTTCGGGAGGTACCATCGCCTTCATCGTAGGCATCTACGATGAGCTGATCGAGACGATAAAAAGCTTCAACGCACAGAATCTGAAGCTCTTCTTCACCGGAAAATGGAAGACTTTCTGGAAACAGGTGAACGGGACGTTCCTCTTCTCGCTGCTGCTCGGCATCGGCATCAGCGTCTTCTCGTTGGCGAAAGTCATCACCTATCTGCTCAATACGCACCCCATCCTGGTGTGGGCGTTCTTCTTCGGATTGGTATTGGCTTCCACCTGGTTTGTGGGCAAGGACATCAAGGGGTGGAACTACAAAACCGTCATCTCGTTCATCGTCGGTGCCGTGGCGGCTTATTACATCACCGTGGCCACTCCGTCCGAGACCCCCACGAACCTCTTCTTCATCTTCCTCTGCGGAGCGATAGCCATCTGCGCCATGATATTGCCGGGCATCTCGGGCAGCTTCATCCTGGTGTTGCTGGGCAAGTACTTCTACATCATGGAGGCGGTGAAGAACCTCAAAATCGGCATCTTGCTGGTATTCGCCGCGGGAGCGGCCATCGGCATCACCTCTTTCTCGCACCTGCTGTCGTACGCCCTGCACAAGCTGCGCAACGTCACGCTGGCCATGCTCTGCGGTTTCATGCTGGGATCGCTCAACAAGGTGTGGCCTTGGAAAGAGACCGTCGAGACCTACATAGACTCGCACGGCATGGAGAAACCGCTGAAAGAGATTAACTGCGCCCCCAACGAGCTGGTATGGCAAGCCGTCCTGCTCATGGTCATCGGCTTCGTTGCCGTCTACTTCATCGAGAAACTCTCGTCGAAGACGTCAAACAAGCAAGCCGAAGAGAAGAACCCTGTCAACTGCGACTAACCTCCAATCCCTTGGCGGACAGCCGCATGTCCACGAAGCGGGCGCAGGCGTTGGGCGGATTCTGCATCAGTGTCTGACGAATGCGCATAGCCGCTTCGGGCGACTTGGCTACCATGTAGAGGTAGCCGCCTCCACCCGCTCCGGGGAGTTTATAGCCCAAGCAATAGTCGTGAACCTGCCGGATGATGTGCTCCACGCTCTCCGGATTGGTTCCTGCATCCAACCGTTTGTTCTGTTCCCACGTCTTGGCTATCAAGTGGCCGTACTCCTCGAAACTGCCCCGTTGGATGGTCTCGAAGAGGTCATAGGCGTGGGCTTTCATCTCGTTCAACAGCCGCAGGTGTTCCGTGGAATTGAGGAACATGCCCCGCACAATCTCCGCCAGAATTCCCTTGGCGGTACGGGTGATACCCGTGTAATAGAGCAAATGGCACTGGGCGTACTCCGGGTCGGTGAAGAGTGTGTCGGGCAGCCAACGGGCTACGGGACATTGGTCGAATCCGCTGTGCGTCTGCAACAGTTTCACGCCTTGCAACACACCGCCGTACTGGTCTTGCCATCCCCCACCGGTGGTAAGGAGTTGCTCCAGTACCAGCGTGCGTCGGCACACCTCGTTCTTGTCCCAGTTGAGTCCGCAGAAGTCGGCTACCGCCGCCAACACCGTGGAGGCGAGGATGGAACTTGTGCCCAGTCCCGACCCGGCGGGAACGGCGGACAAGAGGGTCACTTCGATGCCCGAACCGAAATCCTCCAACTGTTCGCGCAGCGAGGAGTAGGCGTTCTTGGAGTATCCGGGTTGGAATCCGGCAAGCACCAAGGCCGCCTTGGGTATGGAGAAGGGCGACCCCACCTTGGCGAAGTCGTTCAGCTCTTCGTACGTGCGCACCACCTCCATCGCGCCGAGGTCGATAGATCGCAGCACCACCGCCGGTTCCTTACAGGGCTTCACGTATGCCTGAAGCGGTTGCTGTCCGTTCAGTTCGATGGCGATGTTCACCACGTTGCCTCCCTCATTGAGGCAGAAAGGCGGCGTGTCCGTCCACCCTCCCGCCAAATCGATGCGCACCGGGCTGCGCGACCAGACAATCTGGTCGGCATAGACATCCAGTCTGGGTTGTTGCTTGTGGGTGAGTACCGTAGCGGTCAGTCCTTCACGGAGCAGTCCGAACGCGGCGCTCTCCGCTTGCTTATACGCTTCGCCTCTCAACTGCCGCAGGTGCGCCCTGAACATCTGGTCGTTGATGCGGGTCATGATAGGTGTCGCCTCGGGCAACGGCGCGGGCTCGGGCAAGCCGAACCGCACGTACTCTTCGGCGGCATCCTTCAGATTGAGTTGATAGAAGACACTCTTCCGGTAGTTCTGTGCCAGCATAGGCCAGTTGAGCGCCCGCAGTTGTTCGCGTTGCGCCACCAGTCTGCGCAGGTTGGCGTAGGCGGATATTTCGTCCGCCGAGACCTTGCGGCTCGCCTTCCATATGCGCGCTCCTTCCACTTCGGAAGCGTCCAACAGGTAGCGCATCGCCTTGCCAAGCTCTTCCACGGATTCGCACACCGGGAAGAGGCGGGCGGACTGCAGGTCGTTGTTCCCTTCGATGTCCGCGGGCGTGAGTCCACGCTCAGTCAGCCAATCGGTGACCGGTGCGCCCATAAAGAGGGTCTCTCCGCTATCGAGCCGTCCCTTGAAAGCGTCATAGAATCCGTAGCAACGGGCCACGTAGCCGCGGTCGCCCATGGGCACCACGTCCACGCAGACTTCGGGCTTCAGCGTCAGTTGCCAGTCGTTCTCGGGGATGCCGGTGATGATATGGTGGTTGGTGATTGTCCAGCCTTTGCCCACGTAGGCGTTCTCTATCCATAGCTGCGAATTGTCCGCCGTCAGCGTTATCCCCACCTGGGCGTTCTGCACGAACATGGCAGGATGCGGTTTCACGCTGCGGTGAATGATTTCCCGTTGGTCGTTGACCAAATTCTGTACGGCGACAGTGGAGGAAATCAGTTCACGGCTGGTTCCGTAGTGATAGAACTCTCCGCCGGGCAACGGCAGGATGGCCACCTTCAGTTGCCGCACCTCCTCGTCCGTCCGTTGGGGATGTTCGCCCAAAGCGCACCCGAAATCGGAATAGAGGTCGTAGTTGCGAATCCGGTCACCCTCTTTGGATCGTGCCATCAGCAGGCGAACGGCTTTGTCGCTCAGGAGCCAGATACCGATGTCCATCAGGAAGAGATGGGTCTGCATCAGTTTGCCCAGCGTCTCCACGGAGGGTTTCTGCAGCATGTAGTCGAGCCTGTCCGGCGTATTGCGTGAGGAGACGAACACGCCGTGGTTCTTCGCCAGGTTGGGGTCTACCCACAAGCCGTAGCAAACCACGTCGGCTTCGGGGATGGGCTGCAACGGCTCGGAGGAACGGATGTACACGTCGCCGCTGGCAATGAGCGTATGCAGGCTGTCGGGTGCCTCCTCCATGATTTTGTCGTAGAGTGGCAGTTGCAGCGACAGCAGGTTTTGTTTCAGCGGTTGTCCCTTGGCCCAGCGGAACACGGGTACGGGCGTGAGCACTTTGCCCGAAGGGGCGTAAGCGGGCAGCCTACGGCTCTGTCCGCCGGCATGCAGGAGGATGCGTTTCTCGCGGCCAAGCCATTGGGAGAACTCCTCGTCGGGTGCCCACTCGCGGGCACAAGCCTCCAGCAACCAGGTGGTGCCGCCGCCGGACCCCAGTTTACAACCGATGGGGTCGGAGGTGCAGAACCATTCGTCGCGACTTACGTTTTCTATCTCGTGAAAGCACTCCACCAGGTTAGGCGGAAGGGATAACAGCTTTTTCATGTTCAGTAGGTTTGGTCGTGAGGTCGTCAGTCGATGGACGAAAACAGTTTGATACGTTGTTCCTCACTCAGTTTACAAATCAGCAGGGTGTCGTCTTTCTCGGCGACGATGTATCCGTCCAGACCCTGCACCACCACTTTCTTCTCCTCCGTGGCGTGCACGATGCAGTTGGCGGAGTCGTAGAGCCGGATGTTGGGGCCGATGGTCACGTTGTGCGCCAAGTCTTTGGTCATCCGTTCGTGCAGCGATCCCCACGTACCGAGGTCGCTCCATCCGAAGTCCGCAGGCAGCACGAAGATTTCCTCCGCCTTCTCCAAGATGGCGTAGTCCACGGAGATGTTCTCGCAGTTGGGGAATTCGTTGTTGATGGCGGTCTGTTCCCCGGCCGTGAAGTAGAGGTGCGAGAGGTTCTCGAAGATGGAGGCGATGCCGGGTTGGTACACGCGGAAAGCGTTGACGATGGTATTGACGTTCCACACGAAGATGCCCGCGTTCCAGAAGTAGTTGTCGCGGCGGATATACTGTTCCGCTGTCTGCAGGTCGGGCTTCTCCTTGAAGGAATCCACCCGGTAGACTTCCTTGTTGATGGCCGAGGCGACTGTCAGGTCCGCCTCGATGTATCCGTAGCCGGTCTCCGGACGGGTGGGTTTCATTCCCAAGGTGAGGATGGCGTCAGATTCTTCCGTGAAGCTCATGGCCGACTTCACCACCCGTTGGAACTCCTTCACGTTCATCACCACATGGTCACTCGGGGTCACCACCACGTTGGCTTTCGGGTTGCGTGCCTTTATCTTCCAACTGACGTAGGCTATGCAGGGTGCCGTGTTGCGGCGACAGGGTTCTTTCAGGATGTTCTCTTCGGGGATGTCCGGCAGCTGTTCCCTCACCAACGTCACGTATTTGTCGGAGGTGACGACCCAGATGTTCTCGGGAGGGCAGATGCCCGCAAAGCGGTCGACGGTCAACTGAATCAGCGTACGTCCGCAGCCCAGCACGTCGATAAACTGCTTGGGCTTGTCGGGGGTACTCATCGGCCAAAAGCGGCTGCCTACGCCGCCGGCCATAATCACCAGATGGTTGTTATTTTGTTCCATATACTCTCAAATTATTGTTTCCTATTATTTGTTCCTTTCCGATTGACAATGGACTTGACCGGATTATCCTTCCCTGATAATCCACTCGCCGATGGTGCGCTGCTGGCTGTCGTAGTTGACACCCACCTTCACCAGCCGCTTGCCGTCCGCCGAATAGGGAATCAGGTAGCCCTTGTCGT
>CAVJRQ010000089.1:0-64616 GCA_963652075.1 Acutalibacteraceae bacterium | reverse complement strand
AACGTAAGTACTTACCCAAGCCAACGTAAGTACTTACGTGAGCCATCGTAAGTACTTTCATCGGCCAACGTAAGTACTTGCGTGGACACACGTAAGGTGTATGCTGTTTCGGTTCTCGTCACCATGTTTCCGGACTGACCCAGAAAAAGAGGCGAACCTCACGGTCCGCCTCTTTCAATAAATCATAGAAGAAAACACCCATCTATAGATGGGCTATGTAATGTGTATTCGCTTATTTCTTGAGGATATTCAGTGTGTCCGTAGCAATCATCAGTTCTTCGTCGGTGGGGATAACGACTACCTTCACCTTGGAATCCGCCGTGGAGATGACCGCCTCGTCACCATGAATCTTCTTGTTCAGCTCCTTGTCCAGCTTCACGCCCATGAATTCCAGTCCTTCGCAAGCTACCTCACGAGCCAGTCCGTCGTTCTCGCCTACACCGCCGGTGAAGACAATCACGTTGACACCACCCAGTGCGGCGGCGTACGAACCGATGTATTTACGGATGCGGTAGAAGTACATGTTCTGAGCCAGAATAGCCCTCTTGTTGCCCTCGTTAGCGGCGGCGGAGAGCTCGCGCATGTCTGAAGAGACACCCGATACGCCCAACACACCGGACTTCTTGTTCAGCAAGTTCGACACGCCCGTAGGATTCAGTCCCTCTTTCTCCATGATGAAGGTCACGGCACCACCGTCAATGTCACCGCTTCGTGTTCCCATCATCAAGCCTTCCAATGGGGTGAGACCCATGCTGGTGTCCACGCATTTGCCGTCCTGGATGGCGGAAACGGAACCTCCGTTACCTACATGGCAGGTAATCATCTTGATGCCAACGGGGTTGATGCCCAGGAACTCGCAGGCGCGCTTGGACACGTAACGGTGTGACGTTCCGTGGAAACCGTAGCGGCGTACGCCGTATTTCTCATACAACTCATACGGAATGGCGTACATGTACGCATAGTCCGGCATGGTCTGATGGAAAGCGGTATCGAACACACCCACCTGAGGCAGGTTGGGCAGCAATGTCGATACGGCATTCACACCCTTCAGGTTGGCGGGGTTGTGCAGCGGAGCCAAGTCGTTGCAAGCCGTGAAGGCATCCAACACCTCTTTGCTCAGCAACACGGACTCGCTGAAACGTTCGCCTCCGTGTACCATACGGTGACCGACTGCATCCAGCTCGTTCAGTGACTTCAGCGCACCGTATTTCTCGCTGGTCAGTGTGGACAGAATGAACTCCACACCGGCCGTGTGTTCATGGATATCCTTTTCCAAGACAACCTTCTCGCCGTTCGGCAAGGTGAGTTTCAGAAAGGATCCTTTCAAGCCTATCTTCTCGATGCCGCCTTGTGCCAGCACCTTCTTCTCCGTCATCTCAAACAATTTGTATTTGATGGACGAACTTCCGCAGTTAAGTACCAATATCTTCATAGCCGGACTGTTTAGTTGTTTTGCTTAGCTGCGATAGCCTGGTTGGCTGTGATGGCAATCATCAAGTAAACGTCGTCGATGGAACATCCGCGGGAGAGGTCATTCACCGGACGGGCGATACCCTGGAGGATTGGACCCAAAGCGGTGGCGTGACCGAGACGTTGTACCAGCTTGTAGCTGATGTTACCCACCTCAAGGCAAGGAACAACCAACACGTTGGCTTTGCCCGCAATCTCCGATCCCGGAGCTTTGCTTGCGCCTACCGACGGAACCAAAGCGGCATCTGCCTGCAACTCACCGTCAATCTTCAAGGTAGGATCCAAAGCCTTGGCTTTCGCCGTAGCCTCACGCACTTTGTCAACCACTTCGTGGTCGGCGGAGCCTTTGGTAGAGAAGCTCAGCATAGCTACACGCGGCTCAGCGAATCCTGTAACGGCTTTGGCTGTGCGGGCCGTGCATACGGCAATCTGCGCCAACTGGTCTGCGTCCGGCATCGGGGTTACGGCCACGTCGCCGATAACCAATACACCGTTCTCGCCATACTCGGGGGCTTGCGTCAGCATCACCATGGCACCCGATACACATGAGATTCCCGGCTCTGTCTTGATAATCTGCAGGGCGGGACGCAGCGTAGCGGCCGTGGTGTTCAGCGCACCTGCCAACTGTCCGTCGGCATCGCCGGCTTTGATGATGAGGCAACCGAAGTACATCGGGTCGAGGGCTTTCTTCTGAGCCTCTTCCAAGGTCATGCCTTTTTTCTTGCGCAGTTCATAGAGCAACTCCGCATAAGCCTCGCGCTTCGGGCTGGTAGCCGGGTCGATGAGGGTAGCCTTGCTGATGTTGTTCAGTTCCCATTTCTTTGCCAGACTCTCGATTTCTTCCACATTACCAAGGAGAATCAAGTCGGCCACGCCGTCTGCCAGAATTCTGTCGGCAGCCTTCAGTGTGCGCTCTTCTGTACCTTCGGGCAACACGATGCGTTGCTTGTTGGCTTTTGCACGTGATACAATTTCGCTAATTAAATCCATGATATTATAAGTTTAAATTGATATTCCTATTTCTTTCTCAGTCTACTGATATAGAGATGTGCAAAATTACATATATTTGTCATATACACATTGCAAAAACGGAATCTTTTTTCACCCAAACCATTATGCGGGTTCTTCCTCGGTGAGAAAACGCTCCAGCTCCTCGGCGGAGAGGTGTAGGTGGAACTGTCCTTTGTAGGCAACGGATATGTCTCCCGTCTCCTCGGAGACCACTACGGACAAGGCATCCGTTTCCTGCGCGATGCCCAGAGCCGCCCGATGGCGCAGACCCAATGACTTGGGTATGTCCACACTATGCGATACGGGCAGGATGCAGCCGGCGGCGGTGATGCGCTTGTGGCGGACAATCATCGCTCCGTCGTGCAACGGACTGTTCTTGAAGAAGATGTTCTCTATCAGCCGTTGGTTTATGTTGGCGTCAATCACGTCGCCCGAGGCGATGATGTCGTTGAGGGGAATGCTCCTCTCGAAGATGATGAGTGCCCCCACCTTTTGTTTGCTCATGTTGAGGCAGGCCATCACCACGGGCATGATGTCCGCGCGCTCGGTGGTTTTCTTCTTCGTGCCGGTGATGAACCGCAACAGCTTGCTTGCCCGCTCGTGCGATCCCAACGTGATGAGGAACTTGCGTATCTCGTCCTGAAACAGGACAATCAGGGCGATGGCACCCACCTGCACCAGGCTGTCGAAGATGGCACCCAACAGTTTCATCTCCAGTATCTGCGACACCAGCAGCCAGAGGAGGATGAAGGTGAGGATACCGATAAACACTTTTATGGAACCGGAGTCCTTCATGAACCGGTAGGCATAGTAGAGCATGAATGTCACCAACAGGATGTCGATAATGTCTTTTATGCTGACGCTGAACATATTCGTTGTGTTTTAGGGGTTCTTATTGAATGCCATGTTTCATGGCTTCCGTTATCCTTACGGCTTCCACCGCCTGGCGTACGTCGTGCACGCGCAGGATGTCCGCTCCTTTCAGCAAGGCGACGGTGTCAATCACCGTCGTCCCGTTGAGTGCTTCTTCGGGTGTCGTACCCAGTAGTTTGTATATCATTGATTTGCGTGATACGCCTACCAACAGCGGCATTTCGAACTGGGCGAACTCCTGCAGGTTGTTCAGCAACTCGTAGTTGTGCGCCAACGTCTTCCCGAAGCCGAATCCTGGGTCCAGTATGATGTCCTTCACGCCCAGCTCGTGCAGCTTGGCAATCTTCTCGGCAAAGTAGAGGAAAATCTCTTTCATCAGATTGTCGTAGTGGGGTGTCGCCTGCATGGTTTGCGGCGTTCCTTGCATGTGCATCATGATGTAGGGCACGTTCAGCCGGGCTACGGTGTCGAACATCCGGTTGTCCATCTCGCCGGCGGCGATGTCGTTGATGATAGCCACGCCATACTCTTCCACGCACATGGCGGCAACGTCGGCGCGGAAAGTGTCGACTGACAACACGGCTTCCGGATGTTCACGGGTGATGATGCTCAGTCCGTGGCGCAGCCGCCTCATCTCCTCCTCTGCGGTGATGTGTTCGGCGTTCGGCCGCGACGAGTAGGCACCAATGTCGATGATGCTCGCCCCTTCGCTCAATATCTGTGTGGCCCGTTGGGCAATCTCCTCGTCGCTTTGCTTTCGGCTCTGCGCATAGAACGAGTCGGGCGTCACGTTGAGGATACCCATCACCTGTGGGGTGCTGAGGTCCATCAGTCGCCCGTTTGTCTGTATAAAGTTTCGCTTCATGTCTCCGGCATTTTTCACTGCTTGCAAAGTTAATGTATTTTTCGTTAGACGGAATCCCTCAGCGGAATTATGGAAGAAAAATGTTGGGAAACAAAGCGGGCGGCATCCTTTACGGAATACCGCCCGAAGCAACTGCCTTCAGGGGGCAGTGTAGTCTCTTAGATGAAGATATACTTCGCGACGAAGAGGACAGCCAACACCCACATCATGGGGTTCACCTTCTTGATGTTGCCACAGAGGGCGTTGAGCACGGTGTAGACAATCATTCCGCACATGATGCCGTCGGAGATGCTTCCCGCCAACGGCATGATGACGATGGTAAGGAATGCGGGGATAGACTCCGAGTAGTCCTCAAAATCGATAGTCAGAATCGGTGTCACCATGAAGAGGCCGACAATCACCAATACCGGAGCGGTGGCAGCCGCAGGCATAGCCAGGAACAACGGCGCAAAGAAGAGGGCTACGACGAAACAGATTGCCGTCGTGAAGGCGGTGAGTCCCGTACGTCCGCCCTGTGCGATGCCCGACGTGCTCTCCACGTAAGTGGTGGTCGTGCTGGTCCCGAAGCAGGCACCGGCGACGGTAGCCAACGCGTCGGCCATGAACGCCTTCGTCAGTCCGGGTATTTTCCCGTCCTTCTGTACCTTCTTGGCCTTGGTGCATACGCCTACCAATGTTCCTACGGTGTCGAACATGTCGAAGAAGAGGAAGGTGAACACCACGATGAACATGTCGTGACAGAAGATGTCGTGGAACTGGAACTGACAGAATATCGGCTCAATGGAAGGCGGCGTGCTTACGATACCGCCAAAGTGCGCCAGCCCCATCGGGATGCCGATGAGGGTAGTGATGAGGATACCCAGAAGGAGGTTGCCCGGCACTTTCTTGATTACCAACAGCCCGGTGATGAAGATTCCGATAACTCCCAGCAAGGCGTTGCCTTGTGTCAGGTCGCCAATGCCCACGTAAGTGGAGGCGTTGGGGACAATGATGCCGGCGTTCTTCAGACCGATGAAGGCGATGAAGAGTCCGATGCCGCCACCGATAGCGCTCTTCAGCGAGGCGGGGATGGAGTCTACAATCCATGCGCGCACCTTCGTTACGGTGAGCAGCACGAAGAGCAGACCTTCAATCAGGATTGCGGTGAGGGCAAACTGCCAACTGTATCCCATGCCCAAGCAGACCGTGTAGACAAAGAAGGCGTTCAGACCCATACCCGGAGCCAAGGCAAAAGGCATCTTGGCATAGATGGCCATGATGAGCGTACCCACGATGGCGGCCAATGCCGTTGCGGTGAAGGACGCATTGGCATCCATACCCTGTGCGGAGAGCTCGCCGAACATGGCGGGGTTCACGGCCAGGATATAGGCCATGGTCAGGAAGGTGGTGATGCCGGCCAACACTTCTGTCTTCACTTTGTGCTGTGTCGGGTTGAACCCAAAAAGTTTCTGTAGCATTGTATTTGTTGTTTAGAGGATTAGAAATCCCATCTGACACCCAGGCAGGGACGGCATTTGAAGCCGCTGGTACTTCCGAAGTCGTTGCTCAGCTCAATCTCCGTACCGACGCTGAAGTTGTCTACGCCGAAGTGACGGCCGATGTTGTAGAACAACTGCGGCTCGGTGATGAACACGGTGCTGGCGTCTTCCGGGGTCTGGCCGTCATCGTAAGTCGTGTGGTTCTCCCACCAGAAGTCGGCAAAGCCCAAGAAGTTCAGTCCCTTCACGCCAAAGATGTCGTTCATGGCCCATACGGCCGTGAGCTGCACCGGCACATCGCTGCTGGCCTTGTGGATGTGCTTGCCGAGTACTTGCAGGGTCAGGGTGTTCTTGAAGTCCTCGCTGTGCATGAAGTAATCCACACCAAACAGCCACGCCGTGTTGATGGGATAGTCCTGCGTGATGCCGCCGTTGTACTCAGCGTGCAGGCTCCACGCCTTCAGGTCTGAATCCTGCCACAGGTTGATGCTGCGGGCAATCTCGGTATAGGTGCCTCCGTGCGAAACCTGTGGTCCCACTTTCTTTCCGTTGACTCTATTGTAGTTGAAGTCGTGGTCGATAAAGAAATAGGTGCTACCCCATTTGTCGGCCTTGAACATTTCCAGTGTCAAGGTCTCGAACTTGCGGTCGTCGCCGAAGTCGTAGTAAAGCTGTGCATTCACTTGAGCCTTTGCTTTGGGGGCGCACAAAAGAAGTAGCGCAAACAAAGGGACCATCACGGATAATTTGTTAGTCTTCATTTTTAATAATGTGTTGTTAAGACGTTAATGATATTGTATTGTTTAGTTTATATTTATTCCTCTTTCTCTTTACTCGGTACGGTATGCCTTGGCTCAGAATTCCGTAACTACGGACTTCCCGTCGAGCCAAGCCGCCATGTTCAGCACCAAGAGGTTCCAGTTCTGGAATCCTTTGTTCAACACGGGTTCACCGTTGTCCGGCAGGTAATACTCGTGCAACGCGCCGAACCGTTCGTAGTCGCGGCCTAACAGTACGATGGTTTTCTCCGCCAGTTCGCGCGCTTCCGCATCGAAGCCGTACTGTACCAGTCCGCGAAACACCAGGTAGTTCACGTTAATCCATATCGGGCCTTGCCATGACGAGGGGTTGCCGCTGGCGCAAGCGTTATACATCTTTTCCAGTGGCGAGAGGGTGCGCACGCCTGCCGGCGCATTGAACGACAACGTGTCGTGATACTGTCGCTTCACCATCTCTTGTGCCTGCTCCGGTGTGGCGATGCCGGCCCACATGGACATGAATCCGCTCCATACGCTGAACCGCTGTATCAGGCAGTCGTATGTGCGCGGCTGTCCCACATGCAGGTAGAGGTCTCCGGGCATCAGACCTTCGATGTCGGGCTTCTCCACGGGCAGCAGGTTCAAGTCCACGCTATAGTAGAATCCGTCGCGAGGGTCCCAGCAATGTTCCTGTATCTTGACTTTCAGCGTGTCGGCTTCCTGGTCGAACCGTTTGGCGATGTCGGTCAGTTTCAGGCAGTCGGCTATGTATGCCATCGCTTTCAGCTCTTTGTACATCAGCGCGTTCAAGAAGATGGAACCGGAGCTCTCGTGTGGACGGTAGAAAGTGCTTGGGTCGTTGTCTACGCCTATCGCCTCGTCCGTTTCCCAATACATCAGTCCCGTAGCCTTGTGGCGGTGAAAGTTCAGGTATTTGCAGACGAATGCCTGTAGGGTGTAAAAGTCCTCGCGCAACCATTCGGCATCGCCGTCCATGTTGCGGATGATGAAGGCGGCATGCTGCGCGATGGTCGGCTTGTGCATGTTGGTCTTCCAAGGATTGCGTTTCTTCAGCATCTCCTCGCGGCTCGGTGCGTTGCGCTCAATCCAGATGGGTATCCATCCGTCCATGCCACCGTAGCTCAAGGCGTTGAGTACACAACCCTGCTCGTACCGCAGTGCCTGTTCACGGTCTTTGTCGGTGCCGTTCTCCAACAGTATCTGGCGCAGGGCGACGTTGCTCAACCAGGAGTCCCAGTCCCACAGCATATCCAGATACTGGTTGCTGCCCGGTGCCAGGAAGGGGAACTTTAAGGCACCTCCCGGTTCGCGGTACATGCCTTTCATATCCTTATAGATATGTTCGCGGCAAATGGTCTTATACTTTTGGACGTTCTCCGGGGTGCGTTCCGGCAGTTGCGCTGTCGCGGATAGACAGAGTGAGCATGCCAGAAAAATTGTTAGCGTATATTTCATACCCAAAACTGATTTAGTTAAAGAAAGTACAAATGTAGTCTAATGGTTTGATATAATCTTCATCTGCCGTCAACTTTTTCAGTTTACGGCTCTTTTATTCGAGCCTATACCTCGATAGCCAACGCGGTGCGGTTCGTGACAAACTCCTTTTTAACGTTTCGTCGACTACTTTCCGCTCCGTTTGTTTGTTCACTTCCGCAAAATCGTTACTTTTGCGGCATCTATATAGAGAACGTCACGGTCCACAGGACCGCCATTGACTGCAATATATTATGGAAATAGCATCACTTTACCACATCTTCCAACAGCATCCGTTGGTCACAACCGACAGTCGTAACTGCCCATCCGGCTCCATCTTTTTCGCACTTAAAGGGACTTCGTTCGATGGCAACGCGTTTGCCCTCCAGGCTCTGGAGCAAGGTTGCGCCTATGCCGTCGTCGACGACCCACGGTATGCCTCGTCGCAAGACAAACGGCTGATAGTGGTGGACGATTGCCTTGCCGCGCTCCAGCAACTGGCGCACTACCACCGTCGGCAACTGGGCACACGCGTCATCGGCGTTACCGGCACCAACGGAAAGACCACTACCAAGGAACTCATCGCCACCGTGTTGGCCGAGAAATATCGGGTGCTCTATACCCAAGGAAACCTCAACAACCACATCGGTGTGCCGCTCACCCTGCTTCGCCTCACGGCCGAGCACGAGATGGCTGTGGTGGAGATGGGTGCCAATCATCCGGGGGAGATAGACCAACTGGTGCATATCGTGGAGCCGGACTATGGCATCATTACCAATGTGGGAAAGGCGCACCTCGAAGGGTTCGGTACGTTCGAGGAGGTGATTCACACCAAGACGGCTCTCTATCGCTATTTGCGGACGAAACCGGAGAGCGTGGCGTTTATCCACAACGACAATCCTTACCTCATGGCCGAGGCGGATGGATTGAATTTGGTACGCTACGGAAAGAGTGACGACAAGGAGATGTTGCATGTCAACGGTGAAGTGGTTGAATGCGCACCCACCCTCACATTCCGTTGGCGCGTCACCAACACGGGGTGGCACCGCATAGCCACCCACCTTATTGGTGCTTACAACATAGACAATATGCTGGCAGCAGCGGCCATAGGCATCTATTTTGGAGTGACACCCCAACAGATAGATGAGGCTTTGGCAGGCTACACGCCGCAGAATAACCGCTCGCAGCTGAAGGTTACGGCGGACAACTCGCTGATTGTGGATGCCTACAATGCCAACCCCACCAGCATGATGGCGGCTCTCGCCAATTTCACCGCCATGAAGGTGAGCCCCAAAATGGCTATCCTCGGCGATATGAAAGAGCTGGGCGCTTCTACTGCGGAGGAGCATCAGCGCATTGTGGACTACCTCGCGAAGGCGGCGTTCGATGTGGTATGGCTTGTGGGAGACAACTTCCGCGCTACCCACTCGCCGTTTCGTTGCTTCGCCGATGCCGACGAGGTGCGACAGGCCATCGAGGTCGGGAAGCCTCACGGATACTATATACTGATTAAAGGTTCCAACAGCATGCGCCTTGCGCCGCTGGCGGACTTGCTTTGACGTGTTTTTTACTCTATTAATACTAATACCAATTATTATGAAATGTAAAATGTTAACTCGCGGAGGAGTGTTGCTCGTGGCAACGGCTTTCTTCTGCTCGCTTTCCCTGACGGCACAGGTACGTCCGGGACGAAACAGTATCCGGATATCCGATCCGGAATTCTTCAAGACCGATGAGGCTCGCCGCATCGGCGACCAGGTGTTGGTGTACCAACGTTGTACGGGCGGATGGCCTAAGAACATCGATATGGCACGCCGCCTCACTGACAAGGAACTGGCCGACGTGCAAAAAGACAAAGAGCGTACGGACGATTCCACCATCGACAACGATGCCACCACGACGCAGATGGTCTATCTGGCCCGTCTCTATCACCAGACCAAGGACGTGCGCTATCGGGACGCTTTCCGTGAAGCCGTGAAGTATCTGCTTAGCGGACAGTATGAGAATGGCGGATGGCCTCAGTTCTGGCCCAAGATGCGTGACTACCAGATTCACATTACCTTCAATGACGACGCGATTGTCAACACGCTTCGCCTCTTCCAGGAAATCATCGCGGCAGAATATCCCTATGGTGACGACCTCACGGATGAGGCGCTGCGCAACCAGCTCACCGAATCGTTCAACAAAGGCGTGGACTGCATCCTTGCCACACAGATTCTGGTGAAGGGCAAGCCCACCGTATGGTGCCAGCAGCATGACCGAGAAACCTTGCAGCCTGCACCTGCCCGGGCGTTTGAACTCCCGTCGTTCTGTTCGGCAGAGAGCAGCTCTATCGTGGACTTGTTGATGGATCTCCCCAACCCGAGCGCAAAGGTGAAGAAGGCTATCCATGGTGCCATGAAGTGGTTCGACACGTATAAGATTACGGGCTATCGCGTGGAACGTTCTGTGGATGAGAAGGGACAACGCAACACTCGCTTGGTGAGCGACCCGAATGCCAAACCTATGTGGGCACGCTTCTACGACTTGCAGCGTTGCGAGCCGTTCGTATGCGACCGTGACGGTATTCCCCGTCGCCGTCTGGAAGACATCGGCCCGGAACGTCGCAACGGCTATGGCTGGTACACCACCGGTCCGGCAGACCTCTATGAAAAATATGAGAAGTGGGTTGCACAGAACGACCCGAAGCACAAGGTGAAAATCAGCCTCACTACCAAAGGCGGCAACGAGAACGGAACGTTCGAGATGTTCCGCAAACCGGTGAAGAACGCCAAACTTTTTGATGCGGTGGTGAAGCCGGGTGAGAGCATTCAGGCGGCTATTGAGAAGGCTCCGGAGCATGCAGAAGCCCCCTACAAGATACTTATCCGTAAGGGTACCTACAACCAAAAGGTCATCATCGACCGTCCGAACATTGTGCTGGTAGGTGAGGACCGCGACAGTACCGTCATCGTTGTTGCCGAGACTTCACAGAAACGCATGGTGGAGAAGTACAAAGGACAGGACGTGCATATGGGTGCCATCGTTCTCCTCGAAGGAGCGGACGACTGCATCATCAACAACCTTACCGCTTATAACAATTACGGTACAACCGTGGAGCAGACCACCGTTCACCAGATGTCCATCTTCGGACGCGCCACACGCACCATCATCACCAACTGCAACGTTTGGGCTGACGGCAACGACGCGCTCGCTCTTTGGGCACGGGATGGCAAGGGCATGTACTACCATGCCGACCTTTACTTGCGCTGCCCCGGTGTGGATTTCCTTTGTCCGCGCGGTACGTGCTACGCTACCCGTTGCCGCTTCTACGGTGACAGCCGGGCTATGATTTGGCATGATGGACGCGATACGCCGGACAACCGTCTGGTCATCACCAACTCCGACTTCGATGCCAAGACACCGACCCTGCTCGGCCGCTATCATCACGACTCGCAGTTTATCCTCATCAATTGCCACTTCTCTGGCAATGTGCTCAACGAGAATATCCATTATGCCTATTCCGACAAAGTGCTCGACCCTTGCGTCTACGGTCAGCGTACCTATTACTATAGATGTGTACGCGACGGCGGACACAGCGGGTGGATGAACGACAACCTCGATGAACTGCCCGGTTCGCCTGAGTTCTGGCGCATCACCGCCAAGTGGACTTTCTTTGGTAAGTGGGATCCCGAACAACGCATCCGCGACCTTTGGGACATCCTGCAGTACTAATACCTCTCCCTAAACGTGCCATGGCTTGATAGTCAACGAATCCATGGCGCATAAAAACCAACTCCTTCCATAAGCAAGGTTATTCTCTCGCTTACGGAAGGAGTTGTTCTATTGTCTCTTCAAGAAAGAAGGGAGTCTGTTCTATTTCTTCGCTGCCGCTTCGTGCTCCAAAGAAGCGAGGATAAAGGTGCCGATGGCTTTGCCTTCGTTCTGTGCCAGTCCGGTGTCTTTGCCGCAAAGGTAGTAGTTTACGGTACCTGTACGACTTGGGTTCTTGGCCGGGCCAAGACCTGCGGAGGCGCAGCTCTGTATGATGTCCGTACGTCCCTCTTGCTCGCGGATAAAGGTCTTCAGCAAACCTGCGTAGGCTTTGTCCGCCACGGACTGATAGACCTCTTTGTCGAGCAATCCCAATCGAATGCCTTTGTAGAAGGCATAGGTGAAGATGCACGAGCAGGAAGCCTCCAGGTAATTCGCCGCATCCCCTATGTTGTAGGTCTCGCCGTCTACCGTGTCGCCTATGCCGTCCGCTGTCGTGTTGGCATCATAGCGCAGCAACTGGTACCACACTCCCGATGTCTCGTCCTGACGGCGCGCGATACCTGTGGCCACCTGTTGCAGAATGGCGTTCACGGCAGGGTAGTCCGCATGTTCCTTTGGCATGAACTCCAATACATCCACCAAGGCGGCGAAGTACCAACCCATGCCTCTGCCCCAGAACTCCTTGCTGCAACCCATATAGGGGTCTTGCTTGTTGCTCCAGAAAGCGTTCGAGTCATTCGGCGTGGCTGTCCACGCATGGTAGTTCAGCTGTTCTTCCTCATCATACGTATACTTGTGTATCGTCTTGAATTGTGAGGCGATGTCGCTCCAGCTTTCGGAGTTGTCCTGTGCGTCGGCTTGACCGAAAACATGTTGCCACTGGGCATAGATGGGTGAACCCATGAAGAGCCCGTCCAGCCACATCTGGTTGGGATAGCTCGATTTGTGGAAGAATCCGCCGGCTCCGGGCAGCCCTTCGGCGATGCGCGAGTGTTCGTACTTCAGTTTGTTGCGTATCACCGTAGCCGCATTGCGGTAGCGCTCCGCGTCCTTTGTGTTACCTTTTTTCAGCTCCTCGGCATAGAGGGCGAAGTAGATATTCCCGGCAGGCAGGTCGTCGATGTTGCTCGGCCGCAAGGCGTTGCCGCCCTTTTCGTTCAGAATCATCGACCCGTCCTCGTTTGTGTTGTGGTCGGCAAAAGCCTTCACCGCTTCGTAGTAACCGGTCTTCTCGGGGTACATCTGCCAAGCCTTCAGCACCGCATTCGCCACCAATCCGGACACATAGTCCCATCCGGTATGACACAGCGAGTCTTGGTAATGCCGGTTACAATAGAAGTCCACCAACCCGTGGCTCTCCACCATCTTCTGCGAGTAGAGAGCCTCCTCCTTTTTGCTCGACGTGCAGGCGCACGCAAGTCCCATTGTGGCTGCCGCCACCACTGTCATCCATTTTTTCTGCTTCATGATATTGTGAATTAAATTTGTTTGTTCCTGTTATTTCCTGCACTTGAACACCAACACACCTGCGGTGGGGAGGGTCGTGTCGCCAATGAGCACCTTCGCTCCGCTCGGCAAGTCGAACGTGTAGGGCTTGTCGCTGTAGTTCGTCACGACACCCAGGCCGTTGCGGTAATCGATGTTTACGCCATAGGGGAGGTTCATCACGTCGATGCCAAACTGTGCGTAGAGCTTGCGCAACAGGTCTGCCTCGAAGTTGCCGTTCTGTGAATCCACGCCCACATAAGTCACCGTGCCTTTGCCCAGTTTGCGGGTGACGACGGCTGCCTCTCCTTCGTAGAACTCTTCCTGGTAAGTGGCCAGCACGGTAACGTCCTTGCCCGGTTTCATCACCTCGCCCCACGTGTTCCACTGATAGCTCTTGCCGTCCAAGGATACTTTACCGGGTGTCTCCGGCAACAAGAGGTCGAAGAAGCTCATCTCGCAACCGGTCAGTTCGTTCAACATGCCTCCGAAAGCCATCTCGGGTAACCGGCCCATGCGGTCTTTCTGTGCCGTACGGCAGGTGAGAATCAGGTTGCCGCCTTGCTCGGCGTAGGATTTCCATCGATTTACCAAATCCTTGTCCACCTGCTGATAAGCCGGAACCACCATCACCGGGTAGGCGTTGAAGTCCTTACTCTCGTCTATCACGTCCACCGGAGCGCCGAAACTCTTCAGTGCCTTGTAGTAGCGGCGTATGTGGTTGCCAGTGTTCCAACTGTAGTTCTGTTTCTGGCGATCCAGGTTCCAACTGTTCTCGTGGTTATAGAGTATCGCCGTGCGACGTGCCGTGTAGTCTGCGGGAACTACCTCTTTCTTGTCGGCCTCCTTGCGGATTACCTTCATCTCTTTGATGAACTGCGCGTACTCGGCTCCGCCGGGAGTTACCGTCACTCCGTCCGGTCCGACAATGCCGTAGTGGTACTGCTCCGTACCGAACAGCGGTTGACGATAGCGGTAGGTGCAGACGAAGTCACTGCCTCCGGCAAACACGCTCCACAGCCACAGACGTACCGCACCCGGCAGGGGTTGGAAGTTGCAAGAGCCCCAGTTTACCTGTCCGGGTTGCAGTTCCATCACGCCATAGGTGCCGTCAATCGGGCGGAAAAAGTCATTGGCGAAAGCGATACGCAGCGGATTGCCCACACGGAAGCCACGGCGGCCGATGCCCTCGTTGACACCGTATACCATATAACGCGTGTAGCTCACAAAGTCGAGTGCCTTGCTGCCTCCGATATGTCCTTTCTCGTAGCTGGGGATATAGTTTGTCGTCACCCACTGGTTCTTGGCGTACTGCTTGATGAGGCGGCACTGAGCGTCCAAAAAGTCGCAAGTCTCCTTGGCGGCGAACCGTTTGTAGTCCAGCACGAAGTGGTGATTGGTGTAGCTCTCGCTTACCAAGGGGATGTTTATCTGGTTGAAGTCGCTGTAGCTTTGGCTCCAGAATGCCGTGCCCCAGGCTTTGTTCAGCTCGTTGATGTTGTTGTGGTATTTTTCGCGCAGGAACGCCCGGAACTCCTCCTCTGCCTTCGGACTGTGGTCATACTGCACACCGGGTTCGTTGTCCAACTGCCATCCTATGATGCGGCTGTCATTCCCGTAGTGCTCTGCCAGCTTGGCTATCATCTTGTAGGCCAACTCGCGATACTTCGGTGAGGAGAACGACGCGTGCTGTCTTGCTCCGTGGTCGGTATGTGTGCCGTTTTCGTGCTGCACCAATATCTCTGGATATTTACGTGTCAGCCAAACCGGTGGGGTAGCGGTAGAGGTACACATTATCACCTTCAGGTCGTACTTTGCCGCCAAAGCCACGGCCTTGTCCAGCCAGCTGAAGTCGAACCGGCCCTCTTCGGGTTCTATCTCCGCCCAGGCGAACTCGGCGAAGTGGGTGAACTCGAATCCCATGTCGTGCATGTTCTTCAAGTCGCGTTCCCATTGGCTCTCGTCCCAGTGCTCGGGGTAGTAGTAAGCTCCCGTGATGGTCAGCTCTTTCTCGTTGAACCACGCTTTGTTTTGCGCGGCCAGTCCGCCTGCCATCAGTAGTGCGCAGAGCGTTGTCATCATTTTCTTTTGCATAAGTATAGTATTTTTCGAGTTAAAAGATAAGTTACCAATCTCTATATAGTCTTCATCGCGTAGCGTGGTGCGTTTCTGGTTGCTCCTGCTTATTGTGTACAATTTGCAGCAACTGTTCCGCGAACTCGAAGTCCTCGGGCCAGTCGATGTCCAGTTCCTCCGTTCTGCTCACCGGGGCAAGGTAAGGATGCATCCCGATGCGTTGCTTGTACTCGGTCCACACCTCACGGCGAAAGATAAAGAACGCACTTGTCTCCACAATCACGGGCTTGAGAGCCTCCGTGTGAGGGATGTGCTTCAGGTCGTAGTTCAGCGGCTTGCCGTCATACCATGCAAAGGTCTGTATCTTCTTGTAGCTGAAGGCGGAGTCGTAGGCTTCGTCCAACACCTTGTTGAGGGCGTTCTCTATGGTCGCTCCCTGTATGAAGGGCGAGGTGGTGTGCGCCAACAGGTAGATGTCCGCCTTTACTTCCCGGGTGAACGCCTCGTAAATCTCGCTGCCTGTGGTCTCGTCGCTGTCCAGTGCAGTGGACCGTTTCAGGAATTTCACCCCATGGGGCAGGTACTGCCGGATGATGTCCTGGCTACAGTAGACGTATATTTCATCGATGCGAGGTACCTTCACCAGCGTCTCCAGTACGTAGCACATCAGCGGCCTGTCGCCCAAAATCCGCATGTTCTTCCCTGCTACTCGTCTGCTGTTCAGTCGGATGGGAACAAAAGCTACCGTTTTCATGCTGCCGTATTTATAGGTTACAAACAACTGAAGGCATCAATGAGCCCCGTGAATTTCCCTTCGTCGTTCACTACCACCAACGAGTGGATGTTGTACCGACGCATCAGCTTTTCCGCCTGCGACAATTTGTCGTCCTCCCGTACCGTCTTGGGATTGTGGCTCATGATATCCTTCACCGTGAGCGAGAAGAAGTGATTCTGCCGGTTCTGCATGGCGCGCCGTACGTCGCCGTCCGTCACCACGCCGATGATGTTCCCATCCTCTATCACTACGGCGATGCCTTGCTTCGTCTTGCTAATCTGTATGATGGTGTCGCTCACCATGTCGTGGGTGGTCACCACGGGAAGGTTGTCCGACACCATGTAACTCTTCACCTTGCTCAGCAATCGCTTGCCCAAGCTGCCGCCCGGGTGGAACTGGGCGAAGTCCGAAGCCTTGAAGTTGCGCAGATGCACCAAGGCGCAAGCGATGGCATCGCCCATGGCCATGGTAGTGGTCGTCGACGAGGTCGGTGCCAGGTTCAGCGGGTCTGCCTCGCGCTCCACGCGTATATTCAGGTTGCACGAGGCATACTGCCCGAGTAACGATTGCGGATTGCCGGAGACACCGATAATAGGGATGTTGCGTTCTATTAGCAAGGGGATAAAGCGCAACAGCTCATCCGTGTTGCCGCTGTAACTGATAGCCATCACCACGTCCCCTTGCGCTATCATGCCCAAGTCGCCATGGTAAGCGTCCAACGGGTTGAGGAAGAACGAGGGCGTACCCAGCGAAGCCAATGTGGCGGCAATCTTCTCGCCCACGTGTCCGCTTTTCCCTACACCGGTCACAACCACCTTGCCGGTGCTGTTGTATATCAAATCCACCGCTTTCGAGAAGTTCTCGTCGAGCATAGGAATGAGGTTGAGTATCGCCTGCGCTTCATCTTGGAAACACTTGACGGCATATGGTGTGGTGTCTTTCATCTCACAGCAGGTTAGCTATTACTTTTTCCAAATCATTCAAGTGGAGCATGTTGGGGCCGTCACTCAAAGCCTCGTCGGGGAAAGGATGAACCTCAAAGAAATATCCGTTGGCACCGAACGCCTTTGCCGCCATTGCCATTGCCGGCACATACTCGCGGTTGCCTCCTGTCTTGCCGTCGGCCGCTCCCGGGCGTTGCACGCTGTGCGTGCAGTCCATAATCACCGTGTCGGCGTAGAGCTTCATGTCCGCAATGTTGCGGAAGTCCACAATCAGGTTGTTGTATCCGAACATGTTGCCGCGTTCGGTGAGCCACACCTTGTCATTGCCCGCTTCGCGCACCTTCTGCACGGGGTATTGCATGTCCTTTCCGGAGAGGAACTGTGCCTTTTTGATATTTACGGTCTTTCCTGTCTTTGCGGCGGCAACGAGCAAGTCCGTCTGCCGGCAGAGGAACGCGGGGATTTGCAGCACGTCCACCACCTCGCCAACGGGTTGTGCCTGATAGCTCTCGTGGATGTCTGTCAGCAGTTTCAACCCATATCGGCTTCGTATGTCCGCCAACATCTGTAGCCCCTTTTCCATGCCCGGTCCGCGGAACGAGTGGATGGAAGTGCGGTTGGCTTTGTCAAACGAAGCCTTGAAAATGATGTCTATGTCGTACTTCTTATTCAGTCGTACCAGTTCCTCAGCCACTTCGTTCATGATTTCCATTGATTCGATGACGCAGGGACCGGCGATAAAGCGTGGTTTCATCCTCTTGTGGTTTTTATGTCTTGCAAAAATAGTAAACTAATTCAGATTATCCTTACAAGACAGGCTGAATTTGCGTTTGAACCTGTCAGAAATCATCGTGTGGGTAGGCGAGTAGGATAGCTTGTCTGCCTGACTTCAAAATTTTTTTTGCCTATGAAGATACATGGAAAGCAAATTATTGTACCTTTGCACCCGGAAAGATGCCAGAGTGACCGAATGGGCCGGACTCGAAATCCGGTGAACGGCTTGTCCGTTCCGTGGGTTTGAATCCCACTCTTTCCGCCAAACCTGATATGTCAAAGACGAAAGACCGCAGACTATTGATTAGTTCTGCGGTCTTTTGTTGCGTAGTCCGATGAAAGTACTTACGTTGCTCGGGGTAAGTACTTACGTTGCCCGATGAAAGTACTTACGATGGCTCACGTAAGTACTTACGTTGGCTCATGAAAGTACTTACGTATAAGTTCGACTGTCAGTGGACGAATGTCAGAGCTTGAAACTGTAACTTACTCCAAGCACATGGGTGTCGAGGTCTTCGTCGTCATCGTTGTGGCGCAAGTCTTGGTAGCGCCAGTAGAGTTTCAGCTCGTGACGCTTGGCTATGGAGAAGCCGGTACCGAGTGTATAGCGGGTTTTCCTCAGTCCACCTTCACCGTGATAGGTCTCCACGCTGCCGTACGGCGTAAATGGTGTGCCCTTTATGCGATAGTCCACCAGAAAGCGCGAGCGCAAGATGTGCAGGCTTTTGCTCTTCACGTCTTCCCACTCCTCCGTGTCGGTGTCGTACTTTTTGTTTTTCGCCTTGGCACGATAGGTGTATTGGTACATCTCGCGCAGCGACAATCCCAGATTGCCAATGCTGTAGCTGCCCGTCGCACCCAACAGGAAACGGTGGCGCGGCCACCAATAGGAGGGGGTAATCTTGTTTACCGTCCCGTCCTTGTGGTAAGTCTGCTTCTTGGCGCGATGGTCGTAAAGGAAATTATAACCGGCCGAAAGTTTCAGGTACTTGTTGAACTTATAGTCCGTGCCTATACCGAGGCTGAGGCGGTCCATCTCCTTGGAGTTGTCGCGCGTTTTCGCTCCCAGTTCGCCGTCCACGCTCCAGTGTTTGTCAATCTTTTTCTTTACGTCGGCATTCAGCCAAACCCCGAAATCGGAGTCGCTTTGGGCAAAGGCCGGCACGATACCCTGTGCAAATAATGCCAGGCCGACAAGAATCGTGCGCCCGTGTACGGAAAGGATACTCTTCATGTTCTCTTGTTTTGTTGTCGTGTTAAATATGCTCATATTCATAAGAATGGACTTTCAGCTGTTCGTCAACGGAACTTCCTGGCGTGGTGGTGTGGTAGTAGATTTTTATGACACTCATGTCGCGCAGAAAATCAATGCCGCCAACCTCCACCTTTACGATGTCGAGTCCCGTGCGCTCGCGCAGGTCGGCAATGAGCTGCTCGCGAAGTTCGGGCTTGATGAGTTCGATTCGGTCATACTGTACCAGTTTCACCGCCAAGCATCCCTTCACCTTTATGTTCTCAAAGAACCAGGTGGTGAGTATGAAAAGCAGGTTGACACCAACCAACGTGGCCCATCCCATGCTTGCCGACAAACCGTTGATGACGGACAAGGCAAGTATCAGAAACAGATAGGTCATCTCGCGCACGGGCATCGATTCGGTACGGTAGCGGATAATTCCGAAGATGGCGAAGAGTCCGAGGGCGAACTCTATCTTTATCTGTACGTCTCCCAAAAGGTTTATGAGGAAGAAGACGCTGACGGCCATCAGCATAAAAGTGAAATAGTACTCGCGCTGCCGACTTTTCGGGAAATAGAGCCAATGGGTGATAATCCACACGGTAAGGGTGTTGAAGAGGAATTTTGTCATGAGCGGAATCATTGCCGCCAGGTCATTGGTTACGATTTCAAAGTTGTTCATAATGCAAATGATTGTTTTGTCAATTTCCGGTTTGTTGTATTCGTGACCTTGTCGTCACGAAATCTTCATGATCTCCTGAAGCCGTGGCTTCATGCGGTTGAGCCGCAAGGAGGGGTTGGTGAGAGCCTCTCCGATGCAATACTTGCTGAAGCCGCTCTGGTGGATGCGCAGCTGGCGCAACATCGCCAAAATGGGAGACTCCTTCAGCCCGTCGCGTTTCAGCTCCACTATCGCCAAATGGCTGAGCGAGCAGTGACGGCCGGTAGAGAGGTTGTCAAACTCCAGGTCGGTGTCTATCGTGAGGCGTTCGGTCTTGTTCTTGTTGACGAGCGTGACGCGATGAAAGCGGTTGGCTATCTTCTTCTCCAAGGACTTCGGGTCAACTCGCAAGTTGTGCCGCAGGAAGTCCATTGACGCTTCGTCTCCCAACCCGTGCGCGGAGATGCGGCATTTGTGGGTTTTGCCGTGGTTGTCCTTGGTCTTCACCTCAAGGAAGCTCAGGTCGCTGTCCACGTACGAGCGCACCCTCACCTTTTGTCTGCCGGCATGCCCGTCGTGGTGGGCATTGTAGAAGACATAGTCCTTGGAGTCGTAATAGACCGTGGCGTAGTTCATGTTGCGCTTGCCGTCTATCTCCTGCACCCTGTATTCATCTCCTGCCATACGAAGCAAGGTTGTTAACTTGTCGATTGACATCACAAACTTGGTGTCGGTACGGTTCATCAGTCTGATGCCGTCCATCTCTTCCAGCGAGATAGGCTGAAAGTTCCGTATCAATGCATTCATTGCGTTACACATAATTCTGATTCCACAAGTTAATAATTATTGGATATACGTACGTTTTTGTTGCAAATATATCCATCGTGTAATCATTCTGCAACAATAATCAATGAATGCCCGAATTCCTTCAACATATCTCCCCTTCTGCCCAAACCAAGCGAGAGGGTAGGAGACAGCTGTGCGTATGTTTCCTGTTTTCCTGCACTTACGACAACTCCAAGTCGAAGCGCTCTTTCAGTTTTTGTAGGGCGGGGTTCTTCTCCGCCATCAGTTGGAACTGCTCCACCCGGCTGTAGGCGCGTTTCCGTTCCGTTTGTTGGGTTACCTTGAACCGCAGGGTTATTTGTTTGTTGTGGAGACTGGTGCGCAGATGCTGCTCAATGCGGGGCGCGATGGCGCGCATGGAGCTCTCCACCCACTCATTGTCGACGGCAACCTCCACAATGGCATCGGCCAGTTTGCTGAACGTCATTGTCTTCATGCGCTGTGCGGTCGATTTCTCCTCGTTGGGCAACTCGTTGGCGAAACGAAGCCACTGATACCTCAGCGCCTCTTCGTCAAACGGTTGGTCCGCAGTCTCCCCGGCAGGAGGCTGTGCGCTGAACAGGTTCGGTTGGGTGGATTTGGCCACAACGTTCTTGCTCTCCAGCACCTCTTGTGTACGTTTGATGGAGAATCCTACCCGATTCATGTTCATCGTAGGAATCTTCCGGATCGTATCGGCTTGTGGTGAAGGGCTCTCTGTCCCACTTGTTTGTGGGTTACCGACAGACGGGTTGCCCGTTTGCGCGTTCACTGCTTGTGGGTTCACACGATTCGCGTTGCCGGTGTCCTTATTGCCTGTGGCGGTGGCTGTGACCTGAGGCTGAGCCTGGGTCTGTGCCTTGAAGATGGGGTTTAATCGCTTCGTAGGGCGATGCCCACACGAGTCTCCGTCGTCATCCGCGGCTGCCTGTGCCAACTCTATCAACGTCAGCTCTACCAAGAAGCGTTTGCTCTTGCTTTCCCGATAGGCCATTCCGCAGTCGTTGCAAAGTTTCATCGCCCTGTAGAGGTAGGTCGGTTTGCATTGTTGCGCCTGTTGCTGATAGCGCGACTTCACCGCATCGCTCACCTCCAGCAGACAGAGTGTCGAAGCGTCGCGGCCCACGAGCAGGTTGCGGAAGTGGCCTGCCAGTCCCGCAATGAAGATGTTCCCCTCGAAACCTTTGCTCAGGATGTCGTTGAAGAGCAACATCGCTTCCGCCACCTTGTTCCCCAGCAGGATGTCGGTCATGCGGAAGAAGTACTCATAGTCCAGTACGTTGAGGTTCTCCACCACGCTCTTGTAGGTGATGTGGCCGCCCGAGAAACTGACCATCTGGTCGAAGATGGAAAGTGCGTCGCGCATACCTCCGTCCGCTTTCTGCGCAATCACGTTCAAGGCTTCGGGCTCGGCTTCGATGCCCTCCTTCTCCGCCACGTATTTCAGATGCTCCACCGTGTCGTTCACCGTGATGCGGTTGAAATCGTAAATCTGGCAGCGGGAGAGAATCGTGGGGATAATCTTGTGCTTCTCCGTTGTCGCCAAGATGAAGATGGCATGCAAGGGAGGCTCTTCCAACGTCTTCAGGAAAGCGTTGAAGGCCGCGGGCGACAGCATGTGCACCTCATCGATGATGTACACCTTGTATTTGCCGACCTGGGGAGGGATGCGTACCTGCTCTATCAGGGCGCGGATGTCATCCACCGAGTTGTTCGACGCGGCATCCAGTTCATGGATGTTGTACGAACGCTGCTCGTTGAAGGCCTTGCACGATTCGCACTCGTTGCACGCCTCTCCGTTCGCTGTCGGGTGCAGGCAGTTGATGGTCTTGGCGAAGATGCGGGCGCAGGTGGTCTTTCCCACGCCACGCGGTCCGCAAAACAGGTAGGCGCTTGCCAACTTGTGCGAGGCGATGGCGTTCTTCAGTGTCATAGTCAACGCACGCTGCCCTATCACCGTGTCGAAGGTGGAGGGGCGGTATTTACGGGCCGATACGATATAATTATCCATGGCGGAAACGTGTTTCTTTAGAAGTAATGTTGCAAATGTACATTAAAATATCGGTTTCCCGTGCCTGTGGAGCCGGAAATATTTCTACCTTTGCCGTAGTTAATTCATAATTAGGCCATGAGCAGATTATTCTCCGTCTTTCTTGCCATTTATCATATAGTGGGCAGAAACAAATACCTTATAGCGGTATCGGTGTTTTTGCTTATCTTTGTCTTTCTGGACGAGAATAACTTGATTCGCCGCTTCCAACACAAGCAGGAGATACGCACGCTCAATGAAGAGATTGAGAAATACCGCGGCATCTATGTGCGCGACACGGAACGGCTCAACCAGTTGGAGACAAACCCGGAGGCGATAGAGAAAATCGCGCGTGAGAAGTATCTGATGAAAACGGCCAACGAGGACATATATATTATAGAGGGGGAGGAATGACTATGAAGAATCTTTCGTGGATGTATTATTCGGGCGGTGTCTTGCTGCTGTTGGGTTGCGGTTCGTTTGTTACCGGTTGGTCGGCTTCGCCCTATCTCTATGGGATAGGCTCCGCACTGTTCGCCATACCGCAGTTGCTCGACCGCTACGAGGGCGGCAATTTCATCATCCGCCGTCTCCGCCGTCAACAGATACTGGCCGCTTTGCTGCTCATGATGACCACCTTCTTCATGTTCTTCTTCGAGAATAACGAGTGGGTGCTTTGCCTTACCGTCGCCGCCGTCCTTGAACTCTACACTTCGTTCCGCATTTCCGCCGAGGAGAAAAAGGAACAACGGAAGAAGTAATGTTCGTAACGAACTTATAGCTAATTTTGCACCCGATTCCCCGAGGCACGGCTTCGCATGGAGTGGGGTGGTGCGTGAGGAGCGTATATAATAGGTATTACACACACAATAGGTATTGCACAAAATGAAGATGAAGAAAGAGAGCGGCCACGGCACAGTACGCATGGATATGCTTCACGGGGGCTTGCTGGGAAAGATGCTGATGTTTGCCCTGCCCTTGGCTGCCAGCAGCATCCTGCAGCAGTTGTTCAACTCGGTGGATGTGGCGGTGGTAGGCCGCTTTGCCAGCAGTCAGGCCTTGGCGGCGGTGGGTAGCAACGGCTCCCTCATCAGCCTGCTCATCAACCTGTTTGTAGGGATTTCCGTGGGTGCCAGCGTGGTGATAGGCAATTACATCGGACAGAAAGACGATGCCGGAGTCTACCGCTCGGTGCAGACCGTGGGGGTGATAGCCGTCGTGAGCGGACTGTTGCTCATGGTGGTGGGCTTCGTGGCGGCGCGTCCCATCCTCGAACTGATGGATACGCCGCATGATGTCATTGATTTGGCCAGTCTCTACCTGCGCATCTATTTCCTGGGCATGCCTTTCATCATGATATTCAACTTTGGCGCCGCCGTGCTCCGCAGCATGGGCGATACCAAACGTCCGCTCTACAGCTTGGTGGTATCGGGCATCATCAATACCGTACTCAATCTGGTTCTCGTCATCGTCTTCCACATGAGCGTGGCGGGTGTGGCCATTGCGACCGTGGTCTCCAATGTGGTCAACGCTGCCATCATCGTCTACATCCTCAAGCATGAGACTTATCCGTTCCGCCTCAACGTCAAGGAACTCAAGATTGCCAAGCCCGAACTCCATAAGATGTTGCGTATCGGCGTGCCGGCCGGATTGCAGGGCATGGTCTTCTCGTTTGCCAACGTCTTTATCCAGTCCGCCATCAACGGATTCGGTTCCGATGCCGTGGCCGGGTCTGCCGTGGAACTCAACTATGAATACTACTGCTATTTCGTCGTCAGCGCCTTTGTGCAGGCCACGGTTACTTTCACCAGCCAGAACTATGGAGCCGGCGAGATAGAACGTTGCCGGCGCATCTTCCGGTTGGGCATGATTCTGAGTGTCCTCTGTTGCGGGGCGCTCAACCTCTTCATCACCTGGCAGAACCCGTTCTTTATCGGTCTCTTCACTGACAGTCCCGAGGTGGCGAACTATGCCGCCGTGCGGATGTTCTACGTGCTCTGCTTCCAGTCCCTCGCCAGTTCCTATGAAATCAGCGGTGCCGCCATGCGTGGACTTGGCCATTCCATGACACCCACTATCCTCACGGTCTTCGGTACGTGCGTCCTGCGTCTTGTCTGGGTCTACACCGTGGCGCGTGAGTATCCCACCTACGAAGTGCTGATGGCCGTCTATCCCATTTCGTGGATTGTCACCGGCACGGCGGTATGGTTTACCTACTACCGTGTCCGTAAAAAGGCATTTGCCTTGCGCATGGCATGAAAAAAGACTATATTTGCACTCTAAACAGAAATAAACTATGGAAAACGACAAGACTAATCCCAAAGACCCCGTTGAACAGCAGCTGAAATACCTGCGGCTGCTGAGCAACCAATTCCCCACCATCGCTGCGGCAAGCACCGAGATAATCAACCTTGAGGCGATACTGAACCTCCCTAAGGGGACGGAACACTTCATGAGCGACATCCACGGTGAGTATGAGGCTTTCCAACACGTACTGAAGAACGCTTCGGGTGACGTGAAACGTAAGGTCAACGAAATCTTCGGCAACACGCTGCGCGAGTCCGAGAAGAAGGATCTCTGTACCTTGATATATTATCCGAAACAGAAACTGGAGTTGGTGAAGTCTGCGGAGACCGACCTCGACGACTGGTACGTCATCACACTGAACCACCTGATTCTGGTCTGCCGTAGCGTCTCCTCCAAATACACCCGTTCCAAAGTCCGCAAGGCTTTGCCCACGGAATTCTCCTACATCATTCAGGAGTTGCTCCACGAGAGTTCCATGGAGCCAAACAAGCACGGCTATGTGAACGTCATCATACAAACCATCATCGCCACCCACCGGGCAGACCAGTTTATCGAGGCCATGTGTAACCTTATCCAGCGCCTTGTTATCGACTCGCTCCACGTCATCGGTGACATCTACGACCGCGGTCCGGGCGCTCACCTCATCATGGACCTCCTGTGCAACTATCACAACGTGGACATCCAATGGGGCAATCACGACATCCTGTGGATGGGGGCCGCTTCCGGTTGCGACAGTTGCATCGCCAACGTCCTTCGCATCGCCATGCGCTATGGCAACCTCGCCACGTTGGAAGACGGTTATGGCATCAACCTTTTGCCACTGGCCACCTTCGCAATGGATACGTATGGCGACGACCCCTGTGCGGTGTTCTATCCCAAGATAGACGAGGACGACAAGACACACAACGAGCGCACCCGCAAGCTCATCGCTCAAATGCACAAGGCCATCAGCGTGATACAGTTCAAACTTGAGGCCGCTATCGTCAAACGCCGTCCGGAGTTCGGCATGGCGGACCGCAACCTGTTGGAAATGATAGACTACGGGAAAGGCGTGCTTCGCGTCGATGGAACTGAATACGAACTGAGCGATTGCTGTTTCCCCACCATTGACCCCAAAGACCCTACCAAGCTGACCCCTGAAGAGTTGGATATCGTGAAGAAGATGCACCGCTCGTTCATCCTCAGCGAGAAACTCAAACGTCACATCCAGTGCCTCTATACCCACGGTAGCATGTACTTGGTGATGAACTCCAATCTCCTCTACCATGCTTCCGTCCCCCTCAATGCCGACGGTTCCCTGAAGGAAGTCTTCATCCAAAACAAACCCTACAAAGGCAAGGCGCTGCTCGATAAGGTAGACAACCTCGCCCGCATGGCGTTCAACGATGACCCGTCGAAGGACAAAGCCTTTGCCATTGACTATATGTGGTATCTGTGGTGCGGCAAGGACTCTCCGCTCTTCGACAAGTCGAAGATGGCCACCTTCGAACGGTACTTCATCAAGGATAAATCTCTCCATGCCGAGGAGAAAGGGGCATACTATGCCCTTCGCGACTCTGAAGAGATGTGCGACATGTTGCTCGACGAGTTCCAAGTGACCGGTGAACACCGTCACATCATCAGTGGTCATGTTCCCGTGAAGACCAAGAAAGGAGAGAACCCGGTGAAGGCCAACGGTAAACTTCTCGTCATCGATGGCGGATTCTCCAAAGCCTACCATTCCGAGACCGGCATTGCCGGCTACACGTTGGTTTACCACTCGCGCGGCCTGCAGCTCGTGCAGCACGAACCCTTCACCTCTGCCCAAGAGGCTATCCGTTACGGTAAGGACATCATCTCCACTACCCAACTGGTGGAACTGAGCAGTAAGCGCGTCATGGTGCGTGATACCGACAAAGGTAAGGAGTTGGAGCGTCAGATTGATGACCTCTATAAGCTGCTCACCGCCTATCGCAAGGGAATCATCAAGGAGCGGTGATGGTGAAAATTACCGCAAATTGATACTAAATTCCTTTGCTGATAAACTTTTGTACGGGAAAAGGTTCTTTTTATTCTATTTTTCATACTTTTGCAACCAGATAACGGTAAGCGACGCGGCAGAGAGAATTGAATGGTTAGCTCAGATACTACATACAGTCAAGCGCACGACAAGTTCATGCAGATGTATGAACAACGGTACGTCGACCTGGTGAACTTTGTCACGGGAATGGTGGACAGGCACGATGTGGCGGAAGACCTGGTGCAGGAACTTTTCACCCGTTTGTGGGAGAAAGGCGTGAACATGAGCCAGTTGACAGAGGGTTATCTGTTTACCAGCGTAAAGAATGCCGCCATCGATTATCTGAGACGTGCGGAGATGGAGAACCGTTACGCCGAACAAGCGGAACGCACGGAAAGCGAAGCGGCGGAATGGGAGGAGCAGCTTGACGAAGAGGTGATGACACTGCTCTTCAAGGAGATAGACAAACTCCCCGAACGTTGCCGTGAGATTTTCTTGCTCCATCTGGATGGATACAGCAACGACGAGATAGCGGCACGGATGAATCTGTCGGTGCTTACCGTGAAGACCCAAAAGAAACGGGCCATGAAGAAGCTCCGCGAATACTTCGACAACGAAACGGAGCAACACGGTTTCCTTCCTTTGCTTACTGCCGTAGGCTTCGCGCTGCTAAGCTGCATGTCGCTGCTGTAACAACTCCTCTTCCTCTTATTTTGCCGTAGCGGATGATGTCGGGTGGGTAGCCCGTACATCCTGTGGAAGCCATACCCTCATGCTGCCTTTGCCGCGGTGTGCCCACGCAAAGTAGGGAATGAGGGTGAGGGTGGTGTCCCTGACGGTGAGCCGTCCCTCGTTGTCGTAAGCCAACGACTGTGCCGGAGTTTGCAGCGTGACGAGTTGCTGGCCTTTGTAGAGGGCGAGCACCTCCCTGTAGCCTGTGGCAATGAATCCGTCATAGGCTTCCTGTCCTTCGGTGAACGTCGGTTTGCGGTTCACGAGGATACTCATGAGGTCTGTACCCTTGTTGTCGGGCCATTCGGCACAGTAAACCAACGGTCCTCTCTCCACGCTGACACAACCGCGGTCTGCCGTCACTTGCGGGTTGGCGCATACGGTGCGAACGGGCATATCCAAATGGATGCGGACTTGGTCGCCCTTCTTCCACTTGCGTTCAATGGTGAAGTATCCGTCTTCGGTGAGCTGCCCTTCAGCCTCACCACCATTGACGGTAACGGAATAAGAAGCCTGTTTGTTGTCGGTATACGCATAGAGGTCAGAGGGGAGAGGCTGACCTTTCACCCAACCGGGGATGCGAACCTTCAGGCTAAACTGACCGGCTCTGTTCTGGTCTACGGTGAGGGAGATGTCGCCATCCCACGGATAGCGTGTTTCTTGACTGAGTGTTACCTTTTTGCCCACAACGGAGAGCGATGCGCTGTTGTCGAGGAAGAGGTTGACATAGACGTTGCGGTCCTTTACCGCATAGACATAACCCGGCAGGGAGGGGAGGAAACGACAGATGTTGCTGGGGCAGCAGGCACAGCCAAACCAAGGTTGGCGTGCATACCCTCCGGTACTCTCCAAAGGATTGGGGTAGAAGAAACTGCCGCCGTCGAGGCTCACACCGCTGATGAGGCCGTTGTAGAGCGTGCGCTCCAACACGTCGTAATATTTGCTCTCGCCATGAAGCAAGAAAAGCCGATGGTTGACGTAGACGTTGCCGATGGCGGCGCAAGTCTCGCAGTAAGCCGTGAGGTTGGGCAATTCATAGTTCGCTCCGAAAGCCTCTCCTCTGTTGGTGGCACCGATGCCTCCGGTGATGTAGAGTTTCTTGCTGACGATATTCTCCCAAATACGGTCAATGGCATGGATGTAGGCCGTGTCGCCCGTGAGAGCCGCCACATCCGCCATGCCGGCATACATATAAGCCGCGCGCACGGCATGACCCACCGCCTCGGATTGTTCTACGACGGGCTGGTGGCTCTGTGAATATTCGCTTTTGATGGTGGTCTTTCCGCGATAATCGAGGAAGAACTTGGCCTCATCCAGATACCGTTTGTCGCCCGTGACGAGATAGAGTCGGCAGAGTGCCATCTCCGCTATCTGATGGCCGGGTACTACACAAGCCTGTCCCTTGTTGGGACCAACCTCACGGATGACGCAGTCCGCATAGCGGATGGCGATATCCAGGAACTTGCGGCTTCCGGTGGCTTGATAGTGGGCTACGGCGGCTTCCGTCATGTGGCCTAAGTTATAGAGTTCATGGCTCAAGTCCTCCGTCTTGCTCCAACGGGTAGACCCCGCCCAATGATGAGGATGCTTGGGGTTCTGCGTGCGTGCGGTGTAGAGGTAGCCGTCCGGCTCCTGTGCCGCACCGATGATGTTGAGCACACTGTCGATGTATGCCTTCAGTTTCTTGTCCGGATAGGTCTGCAGGATATACGATGCCCCCTCAATGGTCTTGTAGGGGTCTGTGTCATCGAAACTGTAAGGCATCAGTTTGGTGACATCATAGCTCTCGTCAGGATGCACGGCTCGCTCGAAATTCTTGTAGCGTCCCTCGCTCTCGCACTTGCTGAAGGCCAAAGGGATGGTCACTTTGCGTGAGGTTTCCAGTCGTTGCCCCCAGAAGGAATTTCCCTCTACTTTCACCGAAGTAAAGGGGACGGGCGTGATGGGGTAGCCGCTTGACGGGTTTCCGCTTTTCTGAGCCAAAGCAGGCAGTAGGGTGGCCGTCGCCAAGGTTATGGTAAAGATTGTCCGTTTCATAGATTCCAAGGTTTTGTATGTTTTTCAATTAAGGTTGCAATACCGTGTGGCAAATATAGACATAAATCACGATTTATATCCCTGTGTCATAAGAAAAAGTAGGATTACTCCTCTCTCAATATGACGATGGCTCTATGGCAAAGTGGGGACTGTCACACAAAAGAGGAGGGGCAGCTTATCGCAAGCCGCCCCTCCTGCGTAAAAGGGTGATAAAACAATTGTATTAATTAATACTCTTTGTGTTGAGGGTCAAATTCCGTCCACCCATCCAGCCAGTTGTCGCTGGCATCCTTGAAGGCGCCGATGTAACCACCGTTGCCGTCAGAGAGGGCTGTGGAAGGACAGTACTTGCTACCCGTGTTCTTCGGGTCGGTCAGGTTCAGTGCGGAGTACTCCATCACCTTGTTGTTTACGGAACCCGTGTAAGAACCCTTCTCGTTCAAGAAGAACGTGTGTGAGAATGAATACTGACTCTCGTCGTAAGTGGCTTTCTTGTCAGCGTCGTAGCCAGTGCAGAGCACGTCAGCGTATTTTTTGTTGGCATCGCTACCGAGGAAGCTCATGCCAGCGAAGATGATGTTCTTCAACTTGATGTCACCGCTCTCAGCATATTCCTTGCAGTTACCCTTCTCCCAGTCAATCATCAGACCGATGGGATAGCCTACGGCCAAAGAGTTCTCGCAGTTGAGCTTGCTGCTGCGGCGGATTTGCATAGCGGCTTGGAACTTGCCGAGTTTTGAACCGTTGTTCGGGTTCATGTCGCCACCGTCTGCTGTGGTGGAGTAGTCAAACGAGTCGTTGCCTGCGGCCGGGCCGATGAAAGTCACGTGCTTGAACTTGCAGTTTGTGAACGGAGTAGTGGTGGAACCGGAAGCGTTGTTGTCGCTCTCGAAGCCGTTGCTCTGTGACGTGTCGGCGATACGCGGGTCGCGGATAGAGAGACAGTATTCCACGTTGCCGCTGAAACCGTTGTCGGTATCGAACTCATCGTCCCATCCTTTGAACGCTACAAGGTATTTGCAGTCTACCGTTCCGCCGAACCACTCGAAAGAGTCGTCGTTGGAGTAAGAAACCTGCAAGTGGTCGATGGTCGTTCCGCTACCAACGGAACCGAAGGTGATACCGTTGATTTCCTTGTCGGTGTCGAAGGGATAACCTGCGAACTCTACGCGGATGTACTGATAGATACCGGAGTTGTCGTTGGCCACTTCACCGCCGTGCTTTGTGCGCGGGCCGCCTTCAATCTGCTGTCCCAGTGTACCGTTGTTGTTGAGAGACTTACCGCAGATGATGAGGCCACCCCAGTCACCCGGTTTTCTGTTTCCTACAGCCTCTTCGGAGGTCATTACGACAGGCTCCGTCTTTGTTCCTTTGATTTCGGCGTATCCACCCGGTTCAACAATCAGCGCGGCTTTCGTCTGCTTGTCGCCCTTGATGATTGTACCTGCGGGGATGTAGAGCTTAGCGCCCTCGGCTACATAAACCCATCCTTTCAACAGGTAAGTGCCCTTCTCCAATGTCACGTCGCCGGTGAAGACGAAGTTCTGGTCGCCGTTACCCAACTGCGTTCCTCCGTTGAAGAGGATGCCGCTGCTGATAGCGGTAGTTCCGTCATAAGTCACTTCGGGATCTTTTTGGTCTTTTTTGTCGTCTCCGTTGTTGCTGTCGTCACAAGCGGTGAACAAACATCCTGAACAAATGGCTGCACCCATAAGGAGGCTCAAGCCCATCTTTTTGATTTCCATTTTCATAATCTTTTTACTTAAGAATTTGGTTAGTCATCTAATGTTTTAGTTAATATCTTTTGTGGCCTGGCGAGCCGGGCCGGTTGTTTGCCTTGTTGTCAGAAACTGTATCCTACACTCAGGTTGAAATTCCGTCCCGGCTTGTAGCTGCGGGTCACCTCTTCGATGGTACGGTTCTGTCCGTTCACGGTCACGTCCTCAAACTGTTTGAAGTAGTACCTCTCCGCGAGCAGGTCGCGTACGGAAGCCTTCACTTCCCATTTGCCAAGTTTCTTTCCGACAGAGAAGTCGATGGTGTTGCGGGGCATTTCGTAAGAGTTTGGAATGTTCTTGGCATCGCCTTCGCTCGACGTACCGTAGCGGTTGCCTACGCCGATGATTCGTTTTCCGATGCGGTTGTAGAGCAGTGCCACGTTCCAGCCCTTGCGGGTGTTGTTGTAGAAGATTCCCGTGTTGATGAGGTAGGGAGATTGTCCTTGCATCGGTCTGTTGAGTTCCTTGCTGCCTTTCTCGAATTCCACTTCACTCTTGATCCATGCGTAGTTCAGCGAGAGGCTGAAGTCTTTCAGTCCGATGAAGTCCAGGTTCTTGCGGATGTCCACCTCGATACCGTAGTTGTTGGCGCCTTTGGCGTTGATGTAAGAGTAGACAGGGTCTGTACCTCCGGTTACCGTATAGGTCCATTCGATAGGGTCTTTGAAGTTCTTGTAGAAGAGCGCTACCGAAACCTGCTCGCCTTTGTTCGGATACCACTCGTAACGAAGGTCTACGTTCTGGATGTAGGCGGGTTTCAGGCTGGAGTTACCCATCACGTTACTACCGAGGTCGAAGTCGTAGTAGACAGAGGAAGAGAGTTCGCGGAACTCAGGGCGGTTCACCGATTTACCGTAGGCCAGACGCAACTGGTGCTTGTCGTTCAACTTATAGGTTGCGTTGAACGAGGGGAAGAAGTCGCTGTAGTCGTAGAACGTGCTGTGCTTGCTCTCTTCATAGGAGCGGGTGTTCATGATGAGCTCCTGGCGATTGTTCTCGTAACGCACGCCGGCGTAGATGTTGAACTTGCCCAAGGGGATGTTCAATCCCATGTAACCGGCTATCTGTGTATTGTTTCCGTCATAGTTGTTGGTGTAGTCCACCTCCTCCTGCATGAAGAGCTTGTCCGCACCGTAGTTGGAATCGATAAGCACGTTGCTCTGCACGTTGTCGTCGAACTGGAATCCGTCGGGCAGGCTGTTGGTCGGTTCCCATGCATATTGGAACTCACGGGTTCTGTAGGTACGTGTGCGGTACTCACCGTAGGCACCGGCTCTCAGTGTGGGGTTGATATTCCAGATGCTGAACTCCTTGCGGTAGTTGACATTGGCCGAAGCGATGTTCTCGTCCAACTTGGTAAACTCGCGGCTGATGCGATAGATGCTCATGCGGTTGTCCGTACGGTCCGTGCGCTCAATGAGGCGGCGGTCCGGCAGGTTGCGGTTGGCGTAAGCGTAACCCACGCTCCAGTCAATGAAGTCGGTATTGTTGAAGTTGTGCTTACCCGTGAACTGTGTGTTGTAGGTCATACGTGAGGAGTAGTAGTACTCCATGTTGTTGATCTGGTCGGGTTGCGCATTGTAACCCGTACGTTCCGAGTAGCGGTCCTTGCTGATTTGGTTGATGATGTTCTTCCACTCATAGGTGTGGTTCCGGTTGACCGGTTGGTAGGTCAGGTTGAGCATACCTCCCAAGCGTACGTCGTTGCTGTACTGGTTGTCTTTAGCCTTACGCAGAAAGACTTCCGTGTCGTGGTCCGTGTCGTAGGGTCCATAGAGCGAGTTCTCCATGTCGAGATAGGTCTTGTAGGTGTTGCTGTAGTTGGCGGCTGCGAGCAAACCAACGGAGCGTCCGCTTTCCGTTTCCCAACGATGGTTGTAGGAGAGGTTCACCTTGAGGTCGCCAACGGGAGAGGAGTTCTTCACGGTCCAGTCGTTGTGGAATCCGTTGTTGAGCAAATCGATGCGCGGGTTGTTGCCGGTGGCGTATCCCGGATACATATTCAGTGCCCCTTTCATGCCCGCATTCAGAGAACGGTATCCCGAACCCAAGCCGAGGAAGTCCAAACCGGAACCTTGACTCTTATAGAAATCCTTGAAGTGAGTCTGGTCGTTGACACCCGTTCCAACGGTAACGCTAAACCCGTTGTCGCTTGGCATATCTTTCGTGTTGATAAGAATGAAACCTCCTGTGAAGTCGGCAGGGTATTCGGGAGCCGGACTCTTTACGATTACCATGTTATCGAGTTGCGAAGAGGGAATGATGTCGAATGAAAAGGCGCGCGAGTCCGCCTCGGAACTCGGTACGGCATTGCCGTTGAGCCATACGTTGTTGTATCGTTGTGAGAGACCGCGAACCATCACGAACTTGTCGTCGATGATGCTGACACCTGGCACACGCTTGATGACCTCCGACGCGTCGCGGTCCTGTGTGCGCAGAATCTGTTGTGCCGAGACACCGCTCTGCACTACCAAACTGTTTTTGGTGGCCGATACCAGAGCCATCTCCGTGTTGCGCTTCGCATGAGCCACCACGGTGACCTCGCCCAACGCCAAATCTTCCGTAGCCAGTTCAGCATCCAGCGTGAAAGGCTCCTTCTCCGTCACCTTCACACCCTTGACCACCATGGTCTGGTACGAAATATACTTAATCTCCACATCGTATGTACCTGCTTTCAGGTTTGCCAATTGATAGTTGCCGTCCAGGTCGGTTACCACGCCGAGCGTAGTGCCTACCAGCTGGATGGTTGCCCCCACGAGGGGTTCCTTTGTAGTCTTGTCCTTCACCGTACCTTTCAGGATGGCGGCTTGAGTGGCCGACCATACGGCGAGGAGCATTACAAGCAAAATGGTTTTTCTCAACAATTGTTTCATCGTATATCCTTTTTTGTTTTACGCTGCAAAGGTCGGCCTGTGGCGTTTCTTTCGCATAACGGCGAGGATAAGTTTCGGTTACGATGATGTTTCAGAACTGTTACACCCCAACCGGACTGCCTCTGTGGGCATTTGTCCGGTTGGGGTGTATACCTATTACTATATGTCCGGCTGATGGCCGTCTTAGAACCTCGTCATGAATTCGATGACGAACTTGTCCTGTTCCGAGGTCTTGGCGATGGAGTTGCGGCCATAGAAGTACTTCTCGTAGTTGATACGGATGTCCGAGATAAATGGCTTGGCGATGCTCAGGGTCACTCCGCCCGTGACGCGTTGGCGACGATAGTCGTTGGTGGTGAGCACTCCGTTTTCCGAATCCTCCTTGCCGTCCGTGTAACATTTGCCGTCGCTGTGGTCGCCCATGTAGTCGTAGCGCGCCAGGACGGACACCTTACTGAAGAACTTCTTGCGAAGCCGGAAGTCGTAGCAGACGAACCCGTCGAAGGCATTGACATCGTGGTACGAATGGTCGCTGTAGTGCTTGAACAGGTACTCGGCCTCGATGTGCCATCCGCGACTGTGGTAATAGACTCCTCCGTCATACATCATCACCGAGTGGAGGCTCGGCTTGATTTTCTGCGCGCTAAGCGTGACGTTGAAACCTTGCGGCAGGAAGAACTGCATCTTGGCGGAGAAGTTGATGCCTTGGGTCCAGAAGTTCTTCTGGTCTGTCAGTCCGGAACCGTTGAAAAGTCCAGCCTCCAATACCATCGGCAGACCGCCGTTTAACTTGTAGCCCAACGTGGCGCCTACGTCACGCACATTACCTACCTGCTTGGCGATGAACGAACGGTTGGCGAAGTATTGTTGGTGCGGTGAGCGGTGGGCATCGATGGTAAACGGCACGCGCATCTGTCCGATAGTGAAGTTGAAGTGATTGTCCGGTGTCAGACGCGTGTAGGCATCCAGCATCTTGATGCTCCCTTCGTCAGAGAGATCTATCTCCGCCTTGTAGGAGACTGTCGGAGCCACCTTTCCCGTCAGACTGAAACGCGCGTTTCGCACCTCGAAGCGTCCGGCTTTCATGTCCGGCTGGTACTCATACTTCCCGCGGATTGTTCCGTGAATCTCCGCCGCGTATTTGGCGTTGTCGTCATCCTGTGCATGCATGCCGAGGCTGCATACACAGGACAACAGCACTGGGAAAACATATCTTGCATTCATGGTCTGTTCGCATTATCGGAGTTGGGGTACATCCCTGAAGTTGCGGATGGCGCGCAACAGATGACGCAGCAACGCTATCAACTCTTGGGATTCCTGCAAGGTGCTCAGGTAGACGTATGACACGGCAAAGTTGTCATGGTCGTCCTGCATGCGGTTCATCTGTTCCTTACGCACTCGTGAGAAAGACTCTTTCAGCTTGTCGCACTCGTTGCGCACCTCGTCAATCTCGGTGAAATTGCCGTTGTTAATCAAAGTCTTTGTGCGGTTCAACAGGTAAAGCAGCGTGTCACGCAAGGGGATGAACTCCTTCACGCGGTCTTGACCGATGGGCGAGAAGTTGTTGTCCACATGCTCCTCGCAAGAGTTGCAGATGCGCACGAGGCAGTAGAGCATCTGTTCGGTGCTGTTGCTGGCAAGGTGGAACCACGTGTTCTTCTCGATAGCCAAGTCGCGGTCGATGCGGCGCATGCCTATCATCTCGCGGCGGCGCAGCTTCTTCAGCTCCTGTTTCTTGCTCTTCATGGTAGAGCCGGCACGACGCAGACTCTTCAAGTCCTCGTTGATGAAACCGTCCGTTATCTGTTGGTAGACGGTCGTGACATAGGTCATGTAGTCCGTCTGGTTCTTTGCCATATGGGCTTTCAGCAACTCGTAAGTCTCGGCCTTGTCCTTTGAGGCAATCATCTTGTGGAACAGGTCGTCCGACTTCTCGCTCTTCAATTTCTTTGAATATTGGATGTTGCTGCGGATGAGGATTACGACGGCAAGGATGACCAGCGCGATGGTCACTATCATGCCTCCATAGTACATGGCCAGCACCACGACGAAACAGAGCAGGAAAGCGGCACCCGCCGTGATGAACCAACCACCGATGACGGAGAGCACTCCGGTGATGCGGAACACGGCACTCTCGCGGCTCCAGGCCCGGTCTGCCAACGAGGTACCCATGGCTACCATGAAAGCTACGTAGGTTGTAGAAAGGGGCAATTTCAGTGAAGTACCCAGGGCGATGAGCAGTCCCGCCAACACCAGGTTGACGGCGGCGCGCACCATATCGAAAGCGGCACCCTCTTCGATGATAGCCTCTTCTTTGTTGAAACGTATGTTTATCCAGCGTTTGACACTACCGGGAATAATGTTCAACACAAAACGCGAGGTGATGTTTGCCGAACGTACAAGGCTGCGGGCCATACGTGACGAACCGAACATCTCGTCTCCCTCGTCCTGACGGGAGAGGTCAACCGATGTCTTCACCACGTTATACGCCTTCTTCGAGGTCGTCAATGAATAGACCATCACCGCCCCTGCGACAATCAGGAAGACGGCTGGCGTGCGTGCAGGCCCGTTGAGTGAGCCCATGAGGAAAGAACCCGGATTGCCGTTGCCGTTGGCCATGTAGTCCATATAGGAAGAATAACCGGCCAAAGGCACACCGATGAAGTTTACCAAGTCGTTACCGGCGAAAGCCATAGCCAACGCGAAAGTACCCATCAACACAATAATCTTGAAAACGTTCACCTTGCACCAGTGCAGAATCTGCATCAGAATGGTGAAGAAGATGAAGCATCCGCCCATGATCAACACCGTGTTGTCGTGAATCAGCGCTTTCAGGTCGTCGTTCATGAACGAGAGGTCTTTGATGCCCTTTATCAACATGAAGTAGATGATGGACGTGGCGGCGATACCGCCGAACAGACCGATTTTCCATTTCAGCTTCGACCGGTAGTTAAAGGTGAACAACAGTCGTGACAGAAACTGTACCACCACGCCAAAGACGAACGCGATGGCAACCGACACGAATATCGCCATGATGACGGACAACGCCTTTTCGGTATTCATCAAGTCCGCGATGCTGAGCGAGCTGTCCGCGATGATTTTCGGAAGCGTAAGCGCGAATGTGGCACCCAACAGCTCAAACACCATCGACACGGTGGTGGAGGTGGGCATGCCCAGCGAGTTGAATACGTCCAGCAGCACGATGTCCGTTACCATGACGGCAAGGAAGATGTACATCAGCTCATTGAAGTAGAACTGCTCGGGACGGAAGATGCCGTGACGGGCAATCTCCATCATGCCGTTACTCATGGCCGCACCACAGAATACGCCCACGGCGGCAATAATGATAATCGTCTTGAACGTGGCTGCCTTGGCTCCGATGGCGGAGTTGAGGAAGTTCACCGCGTCGTTGCTCACTCCCACGGAGAGGTCGAACACAGCCAACACGAACAAGAAAATGACAAAACATAAATAAATTGTTTCCATTTGTTGTAGCGTTAGTTATTATGGCCGCAAAGGTCGGTAGGCCATGTTATAATGTAGTGTCATAGGTGTTACAATCCTGTTACAAACACATCGGAAAGCCTTTCTGCTAAGGGCTGTCAGTGAGGTGATAATCTTGTCTTTTGTGCTCCTGTAATTTGGAAAGAGTTTTCGTTTTGGAAAACTTTTTCATTTGTACGTCTTCGTAATATATTGATATACAGATGTAGCATAGCCGGTTTTGGACAACTTTATTTTCTAAATCACTTTGTGGGTTGAATAAATTCGCATTACTCGTTTGGCATTTTATAAAGCCTTGTTATCTTTGCCGGGCAAGAGCGGAGATACCCCTCCGCAGGTTCGTTCGATGGCAAACCTTGTTGCATGACACCGAAATATATAACGATTAATAATAAGCACAGTTAGCAAAAAACAACGATTATGAGTAGTGCGGAAACGATTATTGTGAAGCGCGACGGGAAACGCAGACTGTTTTCTGTTGAGAAGATCAAGAATGCCATACGCAAGGCTTTCTTGTCCGTGGGAGCATTCGCTACCGAGGAAGATTTGACGAATATCCTGTCCCATTTGCGTATAACCAACGGGATGAGTGTGGAAGAGATACAGAATCAGGTGGAGGCGGCACTGATGTCTGAACGTTATTTCGCCGTGGCAAAGTCCTACATGCTCTATCGCCAAAGTCATACCGAGGATCGCGAGGTGCGTGATCGTCTCGACTTTCTGATAAGCTACTGCCGGGCAGAGAATCCCGCTACGGGCAGTAAGTATGACTCCAACGCCAACGTGGAGCGCAAGAACATCGCCACGTTGATAGGCGAGTTGCCCAAGTCCGGCTTCATCCGTCTTAACCGGCGTTTGCTCACTGACCGCATGAAGGAGATGTATGGCAAGGAGTTCTCCGACAAATACATCCGTATGCTCAACAACCACTTCGTCTACAAAAACGACGAGACCAGTTTGGCCAACTATTGCGCCAGCATCACCATGTATCCATGGTTGCTCAACGGAACACTCTCCGTGGGCGGAAACTCCTCCAAACCTACCAACCTGAAGTCTTTTTGCGGCGGCTTCGTCAATCTGGTGTTCATCGTCTCCAGTATGTTGAGCGGTGCCTGCGCCACTCCCGAATTCCTTATGTACATGAACTACTTCATCGGTAAGGAGTACGGTAAGGATTATTATAAACGGGCGGACGAGGTGGTAGACCTCTCCCTGAAACACCGCACCATCGACAAGGTTATCACCGACTGTTTCGAGCAGATTGTCTATTCCATCAACCAACCTACGGGGGCGCGTAACTTTCAGGCGGTGTTCTGGAATATCTCCTACTACGACAGACCTTACTTTGAGAGCCTCTTCGGCGAGTTTGTCTTCCCCGACGGGGAGAAGCCTGAATGGGACTCCCTTTCCTGGTTGCAGAAGCGCTTCATGAAGTGGTTCAACGCCGAGCGACTGAAGACTCCGTTGACCTTCCCCGTAGAGACCATGGCGCTGCTCACTGAAAACAATGACGTGAAGGACGAAGAATGGGGTGATTTCACCGCGGAGATGTATGCCGAGGGACATAGCTTCTTTACCTACATGAGCGACAACGCCGACTCGTTGGCATCCTGCTGCCGCTTGCGTAACGAGATACAGGACAATGGGTTCAGCTACACGTTGGGTGCCGGCGGTGTCTCCACGGGCTCGAAGAGCGTGCTCACCATCAACCTCAACCGCTGCGTGCAATACGCCGTTAACAACGGCATGGATTACATGTCGTTCCTGACAGAGGTGGTAGACCTCGTGCATAAAGTGCAGCTCGCCTACGACGAAAACCTGAAGAACCTGCAGCGCAACGGCATGTTGCCTCTGTTCGATGCCGGCTATATCAACATCGGCCGCCAATACCTCACGGTGGGTATCAACGGTCTGGTGGAGTCCGCCGAATTCCTGGGTATCGAGATTAGCGACAATCCCAAGTACGTGGAGTATGTGCAACAGGTACTTGGCCTGGTGGAAGAGTACAACAAACGCTACCGTACCAAGGATACCTTGTTCAACTGCGAGATGATTCCTGCGGAGAACGTGGGAGTGAAGCACGCCAAGTGGGACAAGGAGGACGGTTACGTGGTGCCGCGCGATTGCTACAACAGCTATTTCTATATTGTAGAGGACCACTCGAAGAATATCATCGACAAGTTCCGCCTGCATGGTCGCAAGTACATCGAACACCTGACGGGAGGTTCCGCGCTTCACCTCAACCTGGCGGAGCACCTCTCCAAAAAACAATATCGTCAGTTGCTGCGCGTGGCTGCGGTGGAGGGTTGCAACTACTTCACCTTCAACATCCCCAACACCGTCTGCAACGACTGCGGACACATTACGAAGCACTATCTGCATAAATGTCCTAAGTGTGGCAGTGAGAATCTGGACTACTTGACGCGTATCATCGGATACATGAAACGTGTCAGCAACTTCTCCGCGGCCCGTCAACAAGAAGCGGCCCGTCGCTATTACGCAAAGGAACACGGAGAGATAAAATGCTGAAATGTTATAGTTACGACATCGTCTGTCAGGAAATCCCGGACGAAGTGACGTTGGCGCTCAACATCTCCAACTGTCCCATCCATTGCCAGGGCTGCCATAGCCCTTGGCTGTGGGAGGACAAGGGAGAGGCTGTCACGGACGGTTTCTTGACAGACCTTGTCCGTACCTATGTCCCTGCTGTCACTTGCGTCTGTTTTATGGGAGGTGACGGTGAGCCGGACGAGGTGCGTCGCCTCTCTCTTCTCCTTCGTGAGCGGTTCTCTGACCTCAAGACCGCATGGTATTCCGGACGTTCCGTTCTTCCGGATGGTTACGATGCCGCATGGCTTGATTACCTCAAACTCGGTCCTTACATCCAACGTCTGGGAGGACTCAAATCCCCTACCACCAATCAGCGACTCTACCAGATACATGATGGTAAGCTTACGGCCATCAAGCTGTTTTGACAACTGTCGTAAAGGTTGCTGACAGTTGTCATCCATGTTGCTGACAATTGTCGTAAACGTTTCTGACAATTGTCATTCACCTTGCTGACAATTGTCATTCAATCAATGCAAGGGCTTTCTTACACTGTATCAACGGTTTCCGAACAGAGTTCCAATGAAGAATTTCAGTTCTTCAAACAACCGACAGGTACAACGTATACTCCGTCCTTGCGCCGATAGGCGTAGTTGCCAATGGCGGCGTTGCAACGTTTGGTCGTATTTCGTTGCAGCGTTTGGACGGGTTTTGTTGCAACGTTTGGCTGTGTTTCGGAATGCCACTCTTTGCCTTTGCCCGTGTAATCTTTGTTCCGTGAAGTTACAAAGGATTATAGAACTTTCATGATGTTGGCAGGCGCACCGCCTGCCAGATATTCATTCTTCATCCATTCCATATAGGGAGCTACATGCTCAAAGAAGTGACGATAGCCTTCGCAGAGGTAGTTGAGCCCTGGATTTCCGTATCTGTCATTGGCAAAACGGTTCTTGGGACATTCGCCGTGACAGGCGAAAAGAAAGTTGCACTCTCGACATTGTTGGGGTAAACTGCGGGACTTCAACTGTGCGAATTTTTGTTGTTTTTTGCCATAGAACAAGGAGACCAATGAGTCTTCTTTGATGTTCCCTAACTTGAACTCGGGGAAAACGAAATGGTCGCATGAGTATACGTCGCCATTCTTCTCCATCACGCCGACATTGGCGCATTCTTTTCCGAAAATGCAGATGCCTGGTGCTTCTCCCACCCAGTTGGATAGGATGCTGTCGAAGATTTCCACGAAATATTCGCCCACGTCGTGGCGTACCCATTCGTCGAAGATGGTGCAGAGAAAGTTGCCCCAGTCCTCGGGAGTGATGCTCTCCTCTGTCAGTAAGGAGTGGTGTGCATCCAACAAGTGGGAGAGATGTGTCTGATATTTCCGTTCCACGATGGGGGCAAACTGGATGTATTTACAGCCAATCTCCTTGAAGAAGTGATAGAACTCCAGGGGGTGTTTTACGTTGTAGGCATTTACCGTGGCCATTCCGTTCCATTCCACGCCGTGCTTGTTGAGCAGGTGGATTCCATCCATCACCTTTTGCCATGAAGGCAAGCCTTGTTTGTTTTGGCGATAACGGTCATGGTATTCTTGTGGGCCATCTATGGAGATGCCCACAAGAAAACGGTTCTTCTTCAGAAACTCGCACCACTCGTCGGTGAGCAGTGTACCGTTGGTTTGGATGACATTGTCTATCTCTCTTCCCCTGCCATATTTCCGTTGAAACTCCAGTGCTTTCTCGTAATAGGAGACGGGCAGCAGAAGCGGCTCGCCTCCATGCCAGGTGAAGAGTACTTGCGGCACGGTTTGCATCTCGATATACTCCTTGGTGAAATGCTCCAACAGCTTTTCGTCCATGAAGCCCTTGGCGTATAAATCCGCTTTTTCCAGATAGTAGCAGTACTTGCAGGCAAGGTTACAGCTGGCTCCTGTTGGTTTCAGCATCACGTAGAGTGGCCTGGAGAAGGGGCGCGCGAAGTCTTGGTCGGCCATATACCTTCTTTACTTGTTGTCATCGGGGAGAGGCCAGTTGGGCGACGGTTTGCGTGCCGCTCTCATCTCCTTGTCGAATTGTTCCACCATCTCGGGATACTCTTTGGCGAGATTGTGGCTTTCGGTAGGGTCTTCCTTCAAGTTGTATAGTTCGAGGGGTGCATCCTTCTGGATGGTTACGCACTTCCAGTCGCCCTTGCGTGCCGCACGCTGTTTGCCTGGAAATTCCCAGTACAAGAGCCGGTTGTCGGTATTTACCGGCTTGCCGTCTTGGTAGTTCTGCTTGCCATAGAAGAGTGGCAGTATGTTGATGCCGTTATATCCCTGTGGCAATGCCCCTTCTGAACCGGTGAGGGCTGCGAGGGTAGGCATCACGTCGGGGAAGTAGATGATGTTGTCCAAGCTCTGCACGGGTACCTTGTTGGGTTGGTTGACGATGAAAGGTACACGGATTCCGCCCTCGTAGAGTTGTGCTTTGCGACCACGGAAGCCTGCGTTGCAGTTGAAGAGTTTCAGGGGAGCTTGCACGGCGGCGCCATTGTCGGAAGCGAAGATGATTAGGGTATTTTCACGGAGTTTCAACTCATCCAATACTTTCAGAAGTCTTCCGATGGCTGCGTCCATATGGGTAACGAGCGAGGCGTATCGCTTGTCGTTCATGTCCCACGACTCATCGTCGTACCAAGAGGTGTTGTCGATAATGTATGGCTCGTGGGGTGCATCAAAGGCGAGATAGAGGAAGAAAGGATTGTTCCGGTTGCGCTTGATGAAGCCGATGGCATCATCGGTGGATATGTCGGTGTTATGACGCACGTGCTTGTCGTGCTCATTCGCCTCGATGTGGATGAGTTTGTCGTTCTCGAATCGGTTGTATGGGTAATAATAAGGTGAGTTTGACTCTACGGTACTGATTAACCAACCGTGGAACTCGTCGAAGCCTCTGTAGATGGGGGATGCCTTAGGGTCGTAACCGTCCAAGTGCCACTTGTTGACAAGACAGGTCTTGTAGCCTGCTGTCTTCAGGACGGTGGCGATGGTGGTATCTGTTGGAAGAATGTTGGCTCTTCTCACGATGGTGGTGTCGCCATTGGGATTAATCTTGTACCCCGTCAGTCCTCCGGCGGTGCAGGTATTGTCACGGATGGTGGTATTACCTGTGTTCTTGCCGGTGATGAGTGAGCAGCGTGATGGCGAACTGATGCCGGAGCCTGCATAGCTATTCGTGAACCGGGTACCCGTTTCGGCCAGCTTGTCGATGTTTGGTGTCTTGATACACTGGCTGCCATAGCATGACAGGTCGCCCAGTCCGAGGTCGTCGGCAAGGATAAATATGATGTTTGGGCGGTCGGGGGTCGCCTTTTGCTTGTCGGCAGCATGGGCTTCTGTGGCAGCCTGACCTGGTAAGGCAACGGCCAATAAGCCTGTACAGTAGAGTAGTTTCTTGTCCATATTGTATTTTTGTTGATTGCTTGCAAAAATACGAATAATATTGCGAAATGGTGCATACCTATTGCTTGTCATTTATGAACGAACTTCCAATGGGGGATATCAGTCCTTCAAACAACCGACAGGTACAACGTATACTCCGTCTTTGCGCCGATAGGCGTAGTTGCCAATGGCGGTGAGTACCATCATGAAAGCGGGAGCCTTCATCTTGGTGGTATCTATCTTTGAGGCGAGACTGGTTAGGGTAGAAGCCCCTTTCTCGATGGCTGGTGCGCCGCCCAATTTGATTTCGACGAGACCATAAGAGCCGTTGCGAAGATGTAGCACGGCATCGCATTCCAAACCGTTCTTGTCGCGGTAATGATAGACATTGCCGTCTATCGCATCGGCGTATACGCGAAGGTCACGGACACAGAGGGTTTCAAAGAGCAACCCGAAAGTTTCCAAGTCGTTGATGAGGTCGTCTGGGCCTAAGCCTAAAGCGGCTACTGCAATGGACGGGTCTACAAAATATCGGGTCTCGGCTGTGCGGATGGCGGTTTTACTGCGTAGGTTGGGATTCCATGCAGGCATGTCTTCGATGACGAAAATCTTCTTGAGAGCACCGATGTAACTCATAACGGTTCTTTCGGCCAGACTCTCATCGTCATTGTTTATCATGTCTTGTCTAATGGCTTCGATGCTCACTTGACCGCCTTGTGCCCGAGCGTACGAACGTAACAGTAGTTTGGTACGCTCGCTGCTTCTTGTTACTTCATCTACTCTTGAAATGTCGGTTTTTACGACAGCGTCATGGTAGTCGTATGCTTGCCGTAAGGCGGCACGTTTGCTTTTGGTCGTGGCACTGGGCCATCCACCGCGACATACAAGGAAAGCGATATCTTCAATATTGAGTTTGTTATAGCCCTCAATATCTGCATCCCCTTTGAAAAGTCGGCTGATGCTTACTTCGCCAGTGGATTCTCCGGATTCCCATAGCGACATAGGGCGCATCGTAATCCATGCGAATCGTCCGGTACCTGTGTGGTGGATTCTTTCTGTCGATGCCGGAACGGCCGAACCGGTTAGGATAAATAGCCCTTCTTTGCCTCGGTGGTCAACTTCAAATCTGATGGCATCCCAAATCTGGGGGATTATCTGCCACTCGTCTATCAATCGGGGATTATCTCCTTTGAGGAGCATTTTTATCCCAAGTTCAGCCATTTCCAGATAGTTCTTTTGGTTGTCCGGGTCTGCCATATATAGCACACTCTTGGCTTGTTGCTCGGCAGAGGTCGTCTTTCCGCACCACTTTGGCCCTTCTATGAGTACTGCGCCTACTTCTTCAAGCCTATATTCCAATAGTTTGTCTGCTATTCTTTTTTTATAATCTTTCATGCCTATTCCCGGTTGATTTCGTTGCAAAAGTACAATGATGAATTAGAAACGCCAAATATTTTAAGCAATTTTGCAACGTTTGGCCGTGTTTTGTTGCAACGTTTGGCTGTGTTTCGTTGCAGCGTTTGGCTGTATTTCGTTGCAACGTTTGGCTGTGGATTGTTGAGCGAATTGCTGCGGTAAAAAGAATTTGCTACCTTTGCGGAAAAGTGATAGCCTCGGATGTCACCGATGCGGGAGTGCTTGCTTTCATGAACGGAAGTTCCTCCAGTATTGGACGGGGTAAATAATCAGTCGAAAAGATACAGTCGAAATTCAAAGGATATGATAAAGGATATGACAAAAGGACAATTCTATTGGGTTGTTGCGGGACTGGCGTTGCTCGTCATCACGACGGGTTGCCGTCCAACGGGTGTTACAACGGACGATGTGCGGAAGGCTTGGGCGGGATTCTCCAATCCGCAAGACTCGGCACGCACCAAAGTGTGGTGGTTTCATGGGGAGACGGAGTCCACGGACGAAGGCATCACGGCCGACCTGGAAGCATTCAAGAATGCGGGCGTTGGCGGAGTGGTGTACTACGACCAGGTGCACGGAAAGGGCGAAAAGGCTTGCGACGCGTTCTCGCCCGAATGGTGGCGGTCACTAATCTTCGCCTCGCAGGAAGCCAAACGGCTGGGACTGACTTTCGAAGTGCATATCTCTAACGGATATGTGGCGGGAGGCCCATGGATTACACCGGAACTGGGCATGCAACGGCTTGCCTGTGTGGACACGTTGGTCAGCGGAGGCGAATCGCTGGACATCCCTTTGCCGTGCGTCGCGTCGGACCATTACAGGGATGTGGCTCTTGTGGCTATCCCTTATACGAAAGAGACCGGGGCGGACAGCCGAAGGTTGCAACCCGTTGTCACGTCCAATGTGAAAGGCTTTGACGCAGGGCTCTGTCTCATGAATGACGGAAAACTGCCTACCATACCCCAACAGAAGGATGACGGACCCATCACTATCACGCTCGACTTCGGGGAGGCGTTTACGGCACGGAGCATCTCCTACAGTACCCGTCCCCGTGGAAAGGCTACCACCAGCGCTACCAATGTGCCGGCTCCTCCCCAAGATACTTTCGTGGGTACCGGTTATCGGGTCTTGCCCGATTTGGGTGAGCTGGAAGTCTCTGACGACGGTGTGCATTTCCGTACGGTGTGTCAACTGAAACCCCTCTATAAGGCACACTCCAGCTGGAAACGGAAGACCTTGGCTTTCCCCACGACACGGGGTCGCTATTATCGGCTGCATTTCCATGATTGGCTGGAGTCGGACGAGCAGCGGCGTGACCTACAGATAGGCAACATCGTGTTGTCCGCCCGTGCCTGTGTAGACCAATGGGAGGAGAAAGCCGGACTTTATGCGGAGTATATAGAGAAAGACCGTACACCCCAATATGGTAAGAATGAATTGGTCGCTGCTGAACAAGTCGTTGACCTGTCCGCCCATGTGGATTCCGTTCACGACAGACTCCGTTGGCAAGCTCCGGAGGGGGAGTGGTTGGTGATGCGCTTTGTTCATCTGCCCATCGGCACGCGCACCAAACATGGCCGTGCCAACCTGATTGGACTTGAGTGTGACAAACTCTCACCCGTTGCTGCCCGGGTTCAGTGGAACCATTATGCAGCCGTGATAGCCGATTCCATCGCAGCGCACGGAGGTGTGTTGCACGGCGTGGCAATGGACAGCAACGAGGCGGGCTCGCAAAACTGGACACCCGGGTTTGAACGGAGCTTCAGCCGTTTGCGTGGGTATGACCTCTTGACGTGGCTTCCGGTGATGACCGGCTATGTGGTCAACACCGCGGAACAGTCCGATGCCGTACTCTATGACGTGCGCCGCACCATTGCGGACTTGGTGGCGGACAATCACTATGCCGTGTTCGACAGTCTGTGCCGCAGCCGAGGCCTAACCTTCACGGCAGAGGCCACGGGCAATGCCCTCTGCATGGTGGCAGACCAGTTGCAGGCAAAGGGACGGGTGACGAAACCGCAAGGGGAATTCTGGGCTATGCATCCGGATGGCAATTATGACATCAAGGAAAGTTCTTCGGCAGCTCATCTCTACGGGAAATCCATCGCTTCGGGCGAAGCCTTTACGGATGCCAAGTTCAGCCATTCACTGGCCTACATCAAACAGCTGGCGGACTATGCCTACTGCTACGGACTGAATGAGTTTGTCGTTTGTGCTTCCGCGGCGCAGCCCTGGACAGACCGCATGCCGGGGAACACCGGAGGCGGCCGTCACTATTGCCTCAACCGTAACAATACCTTTTGGCCTTACAGTCGTGGCTTCTGGGACTATCAGGCCCGTTGCTCCTGCCTCATGCGTCAAGGCAAACCGGTGGTGGACTTCTGTGTCTACCTTGGAGAGAACGCCCCGGTGAAGATATTGACTCATCGCTTGCCGTTGATACCCGCCGGATATGATTTTGATGCGTTCACTACGGATGCGTTGCTGTCCCGTATGGCGATGAAGAACGGCAAACTGACCTTGCCCGATGGACTTGTCTATCGCATGATGGTGCTGCCCACTAACGGGGAGATGACCTTAGAGGCACTGCGCAAGATTGCCCTCTTGGTAAAAGGAGGTTTGTCCGTGTATGGTCCTCGTCCTCGCTACTCGGGTACGCTCCAGGACAAGAGCCAAATGGAAGCGTATCGTGAGTTGGCGGATGCGTTGTGGGGAAGCAGTTCTGAGACTTCGGTTGCGAATGAATACGGAAAAGGTGTCGTATATTGGGGAATGTCACTTCAGGGAGCCTGTGAGGCGGAAGGCATGCTGCCCGATGTGGCGTTGCCTGCCGGAAGGAAATGCTTCTTTGCGCATCGCAGGTTGGCGGACGGTGACATCTATTTCATCGACAATCACGAGGATACGCCTCTTAGTCATACCTTCCTGTTCCGTAGCGGCGAACAGGATGCCGAACTGTGGAATGGCGTGACGGGAAAACGTTACCGCATCCTCTCATCCCGTTCAGCGGACGGCCGAATAGCCGTGCCGCTCCGTCTGCAACCCCGCGAGTCCTGCGTCATCGTGCTGCACCAAGGGGACGCGCGTGATGAGGCTCTTCCTTTGCTCGCTTTCGGTACGGAGGAGACCCGTAAGGAACTCTCTGGTGAATGGACGATAGACTTTTCCTCCAAGTTGGGAGGTCCGGGTCTCGTGAAGGTGACGGAACTGACCGACTGGTCGCAATCCACTGATACCCGTATCCGCTATTATTCGGGCACGGCGGTGTACCAACATACATTCCGGGTGGATTCACTGTCGCCTACAAAGCGTCAGTTCTTGCAATTCAGCCGCTTGGAGTCTGTCGCCCGCATTACGTTGAACGGGAAACAAGTAGGTACGGTATGGTGTTCGCCTTGGCGCATGGAACTGACCGGATTCTTGCAAGAGGGCGACAATACGCTACGCTTGGAGGTCGCCAATGCGCTGACAAACCGAATGATAGGCGATGCCGCTTTGCCCGAGGCACAGCGAATCACCTATGCCTTTCCTGTCATTGCCAAGCCCGACGATGAATTGGTTTCATCGGGTATCATTGGTCCCGTGTGGTTGACGGAGGAGTAAGAAAAACCTGCCAAATAGCCTACACTTCCCGTAAGAATGACGATATTTGCGGAACGAAACGGATACTAAAAAGAAGATAGCATATGAAGATAGGAGATAAAGTACGCTTCCTCAGCGAAAAGGGAGGCGGCATCGTGAAAGCCTTTCAGGGTAAAGACACCGTGTTGGTGGAGGATGAAGACGGATTCGACATCCCCATGCTGATACGGGAGTGTGTGGTGATTGACACGGACGACTATAACATCCGGCGTAAGCCGCAGGTGTCTCAGCCCAAAGAGACCGTTCCGCAGCAAACCGGTCAATCACGCAGACCCACACCTATTGAACTGAACGACGAACCAAAGATTACCTATCGCCCGGCAGAGACAAAGGAGGGTGAGAAACTGAATGTCGTGTTGGCCTATGTGCCACAGGACGTGAAAGCCATCTCCACCACGGACTTCGACGCTTATCTGGTGAATGACAGCAACTATTACCTCTGCTACACCTATATGAGTGCGGAGAACAAAAGTTGGCAGGTGCGCTCTACGGGTGTCATAGAACCGAATACCAAACTTTTTTTGGAGGAGTTTGGTAAGGAGGCGCTTAACAGCCTGGAGCATGTCGCCGTGCAGTTGATTGCCTACAAGGATGGCCGCGCTTTTCAGCTGAAGCCCGCCATCAGCGTGGAACTGCGCATCGATACCGTGAAGTTCTATAAACTGCACACCTTCACCGAATCAGACTTTTTTGAAGAACCCTCATTGCGTTATGACATCGTGAAGGATGACCTCCCCACTCATCAGGTGTTTGTGAATGCGGAGTCGTTGCAGCAAGCCCTGTTGCAGAAGAAAACGGTGGACACTGCACGTCCTCAGGCTACGGAGAAACGCCCACATGCGAACGGCATTGTGGAGACAGACCTTCACATCGGCGAACTGCTCGACAATACCACGGGGATGAGCAATGGGGAGATGCTCAACTATCAGTTGGACGTTTTTCGCAAGACGCTGGATGAATACAAAACCAAGAAAGGTCAGCGCATCGTCTTTATCCACGGCAAGGGAGACGGCGTGCTCCGCAACGCTATCCTGAAAGAATTGAAGTACAAGTATAAGGAGTACACCTATCAGGATGCCTCTTTCCGCGAATATGGCTTTGGTGCCACGATGGTTACCATCCGCTAATCGGTAATCTTGCACACGTCCCTTTTGGTTTCGCCCCAACATGAGCCATTCATGAACTCATGTTGGGGCGAAATCGTTTTCAGAAGAGTTTCATCTGCCCGGTGATTTCGTCAATGAGGTCACTGTCGCTCTTGCCTGCGTCGGGGTCTTCATTGATGAAGTCATCGGGATTCGCACTCTCGTCGTCGGTAGTTGGCGGCTCGGGCGTACGAAGAGGCTCCAGTTCGGTAATCTCACCCACTTCGTAGGTGGTGATACGCTTGCCCTTGGCCTTGAAGCTCTTCACGCCAATGAATTCGTCCACGTCTATCTCCAAGGGGTCGCGGAAACTGTCCTTGCCGCCGAAGGTGACTTGCAGGCGAGGGTATACCTGGCAAGTGAGCAGGATGAGCCGATTTCCCTTGTTCTCGCCCAAGAAACTCTGCTTGCGGTTGGTATTCTCAAACATGAAACGCTTCAGATAAGGATACCCTTGCTGGTCGGCATCGTAGAGGGCTGCGGACCATACCTTGCCGGCATCGAACTTCTCGATGGTCTGTATGCCAGGCTCGTAGTGGTTGTTCAAGTCGAAGTCCGTAGTGTAGAACTCTCCGTTGTCCATGATGACGAGTATCGTGTCGTCGCTTTGGAACTCGCCCAAGTATTCTCCGCGTCCGTCATAATTGAGACGAAGCACGTCACGGTCGAACCAGACCTGACGACCTCCCAAGGTAGAACCGCCTCGCTGTTTCAGATTAATCTTGTGCACCTCGTTCTTGGTCAGAATGTTGCCCATCGACTGACGACCTTTGACGGCAATCTCGCTGAAGTCTTTCTCCAACGTGATGCGTTTCAGACGTGGGTTGGGCTTCAGCGTCACCTTAATCACTTCGGCCTCTCCATTGGGGTTGGCGGTGAAGTAGACTACTTTTGAGCCCGGTTTGCCTTGCGTCAGGTCATACTCCTTGTCGCGCGTGATACCCGTCACGGCAAAACGTTTCAGGTAATGGATGCCATCCTTGCCGTCGCGGTACACCACGTTGTATATCGTTCGCTTGTCGTTCTTCTTAAATATATTAATGTATATCACGTTCTTCCCGACAAACATCTTCTCGCTGACGCGTACCACTTTGTACTTGCCGTCGCGGTAGAACAGGATGACATCGTCAATGTCCGAACAGTTGGCCACAAACTCGTCCTTCTTCAGTCCCGTACCGATGAATCCCTCCTCGCGGTTGATGTAGAGTTTCTCGTTCGCCTCCGCCACCTTGGTGGCTTCTATCGTGTCGAAATTCCGAAGTTCGGTGAGGCGCGGGTGGTCTTTGCCGTATTTCTCTTTCAGCATCTCAAACCACTCCGTCGTCACGCGCACCATCTCGCTGAGGTCACGGTCGATACCCTCAATCTCCTCTTTCATTCGGGCGATGGCCTCGTTTGCCTTGTCCTTGTTGAACTTCAGGATGCGTGCCATCTTTATTTCCATCAACCGTAGGATGTCGTCCTTGGTCACCTCCCGAATGAACTGGGGGTAGAAGGGCGTTAACCTCTCGTCGATGTGCTCACAGGCGGCATCCATGTCGGGGGCTTGCTCAAACTCGCGGTCCTTGTAGATGCGTTCCTCGATGAAGATTTTCTCCAGTGACGCAAAGTGCAGGCTCTCCTCCAGTTCGTGCTTGCGTATCTCCAGTTCCTTACGGAGCAAGTCCATGGTGTTGTCCACTGACTTCTTCAGCACGTCGCTCACGGTGAGGAAGTGTGGCTTTTGTTCGTCGATGACGCAGCAGTTGGGCGAGATGCTTGTCTCGCAGTCCGTGAAGGCATAGAGCGCATCCAAGGTCTTGTCCGACGAGACCCCTGGAGCCAGGTGTACCAGTATCTCCACCTTGGCGGACGTGTTGTCGTCCACCTTCCGGATTTTTATCTTTCCCTTCTCCGCAGCCTTCAGGATGGAGTCTATCAGTGTGGAGGTCGTCTTGCCGTAAGGAATCTCCGTGATGGCTAACGTCTTGTTGTCCAGTTTCGATATCTTGGCGCGTACTTTCACCACGCCGCCCCGTTCGCCGTCGTTGTATTTCGACACGTCTATGGAACCTCCCGTCAGAAAGTCGGGATAGAGTTTGAATGGTTCGTTGTGCAGATAGGCCACCGCCGCGTCACACAATTCGTTGAAATTGTGGGGGAGAATCTTTGCTGAAAGGCCCACGGCGATACCCTCTACTCCTTGTGACAGCAGCAACGGGAACTTCACGGGGAGTGTGATAGGCTCCTTGTTGCGCCCGTCGTAGGACAGCTTCCAGTCCGTGGTCTTCGGGTTGAACACTACGTCCAAGGCGAATTTGGAGAGGCGCGCTTCGATGTAACGGGGGGCGGCGGCGCTGTCCCCCGTGAGGATGTTTCCCCAGTTTCCTTGGCAGTCAATCAACAGCTCCTTTTGCCCCAGCTGTACCAACGCGTCGCCAATGGATGCGTCACCGTGCGGGTGAAACTGCATGGTGTGTCCCACGATGTTTGCCACCTTGTTGTACCGTCCGTCGTCCATCCGTTTCATGGAGTGGAGTATGCGTCGCTGCACCGGCTTCAGCCCGTCGTTTATATGCGGCACGGCGCGTTCCAGTATCACGTAAGAGGCATAGTCGAGAAACCAGTTCTGGTACATGCCGCTCAACTGATGCTTTACCGATTGGTCGGAGGTGTCGGCCGGTCTGTAGTCGGAGTGTTCGGTACTCAAATCATCTTTGTCGAAGGTATCATCGTTCATAGTAAAAATATTGTCGATTCGTTGTGAGCTGTGCAAAAGTACGACTTTTTCCGGAAAAGAGCGGCCGTTTATAATTATTAAGTACACGTTTTGTTCTTGTTGCGGATAAATAGCTATCTTTGTGGCTCTTTTAAGAAGTAAGAATTTATAGAATATAATAAAATGGCACAAGAAGATGTATTTAAGAAAATCGTGTCCCACTGCAAGGAATACGGTTTCGTTTTCCCGTCAAGTGACATCTATGACGGATTGGGAGCGGTGTATGATTACGGTCAGAATGGCGTAGAACTCAAGAATAACATCAAACAGTATTGGTGGCAGAGCATGGTGCTGCTGCACGACAATATTGTGGGTATCGATTCCGCTATCTTCATGCACCCCACTATCTGGAAGGCTTCGGGACACGTGGATGCATTCAACGACCCATTGATTGACAACAAAGACTCCAAGAAGAGATACCGTGCGGACGTGCTGATTGAAGATCAGATTGCCAAGTATGACGAGAAGATTGACAAGGAGGTGGCAAAGGCCGCCAAACGCTTTGGCGACAGCTTCGATGAGGCCAAGTTCCGTGCTACCAATCCCCGTGTGCTGGAGCACCAGACCAAGCGCGACGCTCTGCACGAACGCTACTCCAAGGCGATGAACGCTACGGATTTGAACGAGCTCCGCCAGATTATCATCGACGAGGAGATTGTTTGTCCCATCTCGGGAACGAAGAACTGGACCGAGGTCCGTCAGTTCAACCTGATGTTCTCTACGGAGATGGGTTCAACCGCTGACGGTTCCATGAAGGTTTACCTCCGTCCGGAAACCGCCCAGGGTATCTTCGTAAACTATCTGAACGTACAGAAAACCGGCCGTATGAAAGTGCCTTTCGGCATAGCGCAGATTGGTAAGGCTTTCCGCAACGAAATCGTCGCGCGCCAGTTTATCTTCCGTATGCGTGAGTTCGAACAGATGGAGATGCAGTTCTTCGTGAAGCCGGGCACCGAACTGGAATGGTTCCCTAAGTGGAAGGAGACCCGCTTGAAGTGGCACAAGGCTCTCGGGTTTGGTGATGACCATTACCGCTTCCACGACCATGAGAAGCTGGCGCATTACGCCAATGCCGCTACCGATATCGAGTTCCTGATGCCGTTCGGTTTCAAGGAGGTGGAAGGTATTCACTCCCGAACCAACTTCGACTTGAGTCAGCACGAGAAGTTCTCCGGCAAGAGCATCAAATACTTCGACCCTGAGTTGAACGAGTCCTATACGCCGTTCGTCATCGAGACTTCCATCGGTGTAGACCGTATGTTCCTGAGCGTCATGTGCGCTTCGTACTGCGAGGAGAAACTGGATAACGGGGAGACGCGTGTGGTGCTGAAGTTGCCTGCGGCGTTGGCTCCGGTGAAGTTGGCCGTGATGCCTTTGGTGAAGAAAGACGGGCTGCCCGAGAAAGCGCGTGAGATTATCGATGACCTCAAGTTCCACTTCAACTGTCAGTACGACGAGAAAGACTCCATCGGTAAACGTTACCGCCGTCAGGATGCCATCGGTACTCCTTACTGCGTGACCGTTGACCACCAGACATTGGAGGACAATTGCGTCACTTTGCGTAACCGCGACACCATGGAGCAGGAGCGTGTGGCTATAGCGGACCTGAATTCCATCATCGCCGATAAGGTGAGCATCACCAGTCTGCTGAAGACCTTGATTTAACAAGAATGAATAGGATGAAAAGAAACGTATTTTACGTGTTGTGCTCTTTTGTCGCTGCCCTGTCCGTGATGACGGCGTGCGACGAGACGGGTGAAGAAAGTGAGTATGACAACTGGGAGGTGAGGAACAAGGCCTACCTCGATTCCATAGCCGACGTGGCGCAGGCCAACGCCTCGGGCGATTGGAAGGTACTCAAGTCCTACACCTTGCCTGCCGACCAGGCCGGCGGTTCCCTGTTGGAGGAAGACCCGTTGGATTATGTCTTCGTGAAGGTGGTGAAGAGCGGCACGGGCGCTACGCCTCTTTATAACGACACGGTTCGTGTGCATTACCGTGGCAGCTACATAAACGGCACGGTGTTCGACCAGTCGTATAAAGGAACGTTGGATACCAACACTGCCGTACCTTCAAAGTTCCTGACTTCCGCGCTTATCAATGGTTGGACCACAGCCTTGCAGCAGATGAAAGAGGGTGACAGCTGGCTTGTCTACATCCCTTGGTCGTTGGGCTACGGGCCGGGTACGATGGCCGGAACCAGCAGCTCGATACTGGACTACAGCGTACTGGTGTTTAACCTCGACTTGGTGAAGGTCTATTCGGCGGAAGAATATAACAGTGACAACCCTGTCCCCGAGTGGAGATAGGCGTTGCACTCGCTGAAACAAAGAGATTCCCGGTTGACCATCGGTCAACCGGGAATCTCTTTGTATACGGCCGCGTGTATCCGGCCGACCGCACAGCGGTTTATTTCACGTTCCCTACTTTAATAAGGTATTCCGCTATCTGCACGGCGTTCAGTGCGGCACCTTTCTTGATTTGGTCGCCCGAGAGCCAGAACGCCAGTCCGTGGTCGTTGGCGAGGTCTTTCCGTACGCGTCCCACGTACACGCAATCCTTACCGGCCGTGTAGAGAGGCATCGGATAAGGCAACCCCTCCATGGTCTCCTTTGTCGCGTCCGGGTTGGCCTTGGCTCCTACCAGTGCCGGGTTGTCAATCAGAATCACTCCCTCAGCGGCGGCTATGGCCTTCTGCGCCTCTTCAACGGAGATAGGTCGTTCTGTCTCTACCCACACGGCCTCGCTGTGCGCACGGAGTGAAGAGATACGGACGCATGTGGCCGAACAGTTGGCATCGGTATGCATAATCTTTTTGGTCTCGTTGAACATCTTCATCTCCTCTTTGGTGTAACCGTTGTCCTGGAAGACGTCAATCTGCGGAATCACGTTGTATGCCAGTTGGTAGGCGAACTTGCTGACAACCGGGTCTTTCGACTCGGCCAGAGCCTTGTATTGTTCCTGCAGTTCCTGCATGGCTGCGGCACCCGCACCGCTTGCGCTTTGGTACGAGGCGACATGTATACTCTTGATGTGCGACAGCTTCTCGATGGGCTTCAGCACGACGACCATCATGATGGTCGTGCAGTTCGGGTTGGCGATGATGCCGCGCGGACGGTTCAGCGCGTCCTCCGCATTGCATTCGGGGACAACCAAAGGCACGTCATTGTCCATGCGGAAAGCGCTTGAGTTGTCAATCATCACGGCTCCGTAACGGGTGATGTCCTCGGCGAACTCCTTCGATGTGCCTGCTCCTGCGGATGTGAAAGCGATGTCCACTCCTTTGAAGTCATCGTTATGCTGCAAAAGTTTGACCTCGATTTCTTTGCCACGGAATGTGTATTTTCGTCCGGCACTGCGTTGCGAACCAAACAATACTAACTCATCAATCGGGAAATTCCGTTCATCGAGCACGCGAAGGAACTCTTGTCCCACAGCTCCGCTCGCTCCAACAATTGCTACTTTCATCCTGTATTTCTTTTATTGTATTTATAATAAATAGTACTTCAGCTTGCAAAAATACAATAAATGTTCATTCATAAGAGCAAACCGCATTGTAAAAATCGCATTCTTTTGATGTTTGCGTCTTTTCTTCCTCCCCGACACGGATATTCCTCCGCTTTTTTATACTTTTGCACGAGAAAACGACGTAAGCGGCGCAACGAAACAGATGGAATGGCTCAACTTTCATATTGACTTACCTGTGACCGACCCCACATGGACCTTCTTCTTGGTCTTGGTCATCATCCTGTTCGCTCCCATGATTATGGGATGGTTGCGAATCCCTCACATCGTGGGCATGATATTGGCCGGCGTGCTGGTGGGCAACCATGGCTTCAATGTACTCGAGTACGACAGCAGCTTCGAGCTTTTTGGCAAGGTGGGCATCTATTACATTATGTTCCTGGCCGGATTGGAAATGGACTTGGAAGGGTTCAAGAAGAATAAGGGGAGGTCGTTGCTGTTCGGTGTGCTTACCACGTTCATCCCTGCGGGGATTGGGCTCTTTGTCGGTCTCTATTGGCTCAAGTTCGGCGTGCTTGCTTCTGCCCTGTTGGCATGCATCTTCGGGTCGCACACGCTGGTCTCTTATCCTATCGTCATCCGTTACGGTCTGAGCCGCCATGCGGTCGTTTCCGTTTCCATCGGAGGCACCATGTTCGCCTTGACGGTCTCCCTGTTGGTGCTCGCGACCATATCGGGCAGTGCCAATGGTGAACACAACGCACTGTTCTGGTGCTTGTTCGGCATCAAGTGTGCCGCCTACCTGTTTTTCCTTTTCTTCTTTGTGCAACGCATCGCCCGTGCCTTCTTTCGTCGCTACGACGACAATGTGATGCAGTACATCTTCGTGCTGGCAATCGTCTTCCTTAGCGCGGCGTTGGCGGAGCTGGCCGGACTGGAAGGCATCTTCGGCGCTTTCTTGGCAGGACTGCTGCTCAACCGTCTCGTCCCGCACGCTTCGCCCTTGATGAACCGCATCGAGTTCGTGGGTAATGCGCTGTTCATCCCTTACTTTCTGATAGGGGTGGGCATGCTCATCAACTTGGGAGCTTTGTTCAATGGCGGACAGACCTTGTTCGTGGTAGGTGTCATGTTGCTGGTAGCTACCGGCACCAAGTGGATAGCGGCGTTTGCCACACAGATACTCTGTGGCATGAACAGCGTCTCCCGTCGCCTGATGTTCGGACTAAGCAATGCCCATGCCGCCGGAGCCTTGGCCATGGTGATGGTGGGTACGCGCATCGAACTCACGCCCGGTCAGCCGCTGATGAACGAAGATGTACTCAACGGGGTGGTCATCATGATACTTGTGTCGTGCATTATCAGCTCGTTGGCCACGGAAAACGCGGCGCGTAAGCTGGCAGTCGCTATGGACGATGGTGCGCAGGACATCTCCGAAAAGGACGAAAAGACACTGATTCTTATCGAGAACCCCCATACGGTGGACGATTTGGTGACAATGGCACTGATGATGCGTAACCCCAAGTCGACCAACGAACTGATTGCCCTCAACGTGACATGCGACGGGGCGGACCGCGAACGCAAACAGTCCCTCGGAAAGAAAAGCCTTGCCAAGGCTGCCCGTATCGCCGCTTCGGCGGACGTGCCCATGCGTACCCAAAACCGGGTGAGCAACAACGTGGCTTCGGGCGTACTCCACACGCTCAGTGAGAGCGATTCGTCCGACATCGTGCTGGGACTTCATCATAAGATAGGTATCGTAGACTCGTTCTTTGGCAACATTACCACCAACGTGGTGAAGGGCACCGCCCGTCAACTGACGATAGTGAAATGCCTCATACCCGTCAACACCTTGCGGCGTATCATCGTGGCCGTTCCCGAGAATGCCGAGCACGAGGCCGGATTCTATAAATGGGTGGAACGGCTTTGTCGGCTTGACGAACAACTGGGATGCCGCATCGACTTCTGGGCAACCAAAGAGACGCTGAGGCGTATCAGCGACTATGTGCGTGCCAAGCACAACGGGACTCGGGCGGAGTTCTCCGTGCTGGAGTCTTGGGACGACCTGTTGCTCCTTACCGGAAAGGTCAACTACGATCACCTTTTCGTGGTGGTAGTGGCCCGTAGGGGTTCCATCTCTTACCAGTCGTCGTTCGAGCACCTGCCCGAGCAGATTATGCGCTACTTCGCCAACAACAGTCTCATGGTTATCTATCCCGACCAGTTCGGCGAGGCGCAAGAGTTGGTAACCTTCTCCGAACCGCGTGGCGTGGTCGAGGGACGCGTCTACCAAATCCTCTCGCATTGGATTGCCCGGTGGCTCAAGAAGAACGACATCTAAAACCCCGTAGACAGACAAACAATCATGATAGAGATTCACGGAATAACCAAGAGCTTCGGCTCATTGCAGGTGCTCAAGGGCATCGACCTTACCATCGACAAGAAAGAGGTGGTCAGCATCGTGGGACCGAGTGGGGCGGGGAAGACCACCTTGCTTCAGATTATAGGTACGCTGGACAAGCCCGATGCCGGAACTCTGCGCATCGATGACGTGGACGTGGCGGCTCTTCGGGGCAAGGCTCTGTCCAACTTCCGCAACCGCCACCTCGGCTTTGTCTTTCAGTTCCACCAGCTCTTGCCGGAATTCACTGCCATTGAGAATGTCATGATTCCTGCCTTCATTGCCGGAGCTTCTGAGAAGGAAGCCCGAAAACGGGCGAGTGAGATTCTCGACTTTATGAACCTCATGGAGCGTGCTCACCATAAACCCGGCGAACTGTCCGGTGGCGAGAAACAACGTGTGGCTGTGGCGCGCGCCTTAATCAACCACCCTTCGGTCATCCTTGCCGATGAACCCTCTGGTAGCCTCGACAGTCGCAACAAGGAGGAACTGCATCGACTCTTCTTCCATCTGCGCGACACCTTCGGGCAGACCTTCGTCATCGTTACCCACGATGAGGGACTGGCGGCCATGACCGACCGCACCATTCACTTGGTGGACGGTATCATTCTGACTGAGGCAAGCAACAACGAAACAAAAGAATAAACAACGATATGCACATAAAACTTGGAAAATATAACCAGCTAAAGGTAGTGAAGACCGTGGACTTCGGTGTCTACCTCGATGGCGACGACGATGGCGAGATTTTGCTCCCTGCCCGGTATGTACCCGAGAACTGCAAACCGGGAGATATGCTGAATGTCTTCATCTACCTCGACAACGAGGAACGGCTTGTGGCCACAACGCTTACCCCCTACGTGCAGGTGGGTGAGTTCGCGTCGCTCGAAGTGGCGTGGACCAACCAGTTTGGCGCGTTCCTCAACTGGGGTCTGATGAAAGACCTCTTCGTTCCTTTCCGTGAACAGAAGATGAAGATGGAGGTGGGTCACCGCTATCTCGTTTATGTCTACATCGATGAAGAAAGCTATCGCATCATGGCCTCCGCAAAGGTAGAGCACTTCCTCTCCAAGGAGCAGCCTCATTACCGCGAAGGCAGCGTGGTGGATGCATTGGTGTGGCAACGCACGGATTTGGGCTATAAGGTGATAGTGGACAACCGCTACAGTGGCCTAATCTATCAGTCCGAGATATTCCAGCCCATAAAGATGGGCAATCACCTCTCCGCCTTCGTCAAGCAGGTGCGTCCCGACGGAAAGATTGACTTGGAACTGCAACGGGGCGGCCCCCGCAAGGTGGACGACTTTGCCGAGTCTTTGCTGCACTACATAAAGTCGCATCAGGGATTCATCCCTTTCCACGACAAAAGTGATGCGGAAGAAATCTATGCGGAGTTTCAGGTCAGCAAGAAGACCTTCAAGAAAGCCATTGGCGAGTTGTACAGGAATCGGCTCATCCTGCTGGAAGATAACGGCATCCGGCTGGCAAACGACCCTAAATGAAAATCCGCACATCCCTCTGAAGGATGTGCGGATTTTTGTTCAAGACCGTGTGGAGTGCCCGTTCGGCACGTTGGCCTTTATCTCAGTTCAGCCAAGGCTTCCTTGATGCGACGCATTGCCTCAACGATGTTCTCGTCGGAAGTGGCGTAGCTCATGCGGATGCATTCGGGAGCGCCGAAAGCGGCACCGCCTACACAGGCCACGTGGCCTACCTCCAACAGGTACATTGCCAGGTCATTGGAGTCGTTGATTTTGCGATCACCCGCTGACTTGCCGTAGTATTGGTCGCACTTGGGGAAGAGGTAGAATGCTCCTTGCGGCACGTTGACCTCGAACCCGGGAATCTCTTTCGCCAGTTTGACAATCAGGTCACGTCTGCGCTCAAAGGCTTGACGCATCTGCTCAACCGGGGCTTGAGTGCCGCGGTAGGCAGCCTCTGCGGCTTTCTGCGAAACGGAGCACGGGCCGGAGGTGTACTGACCCTGCAGCTTGTTGCAAGCCTTGATGACCCAGTCCGGTCCGGCAGCGAATCCGATGCGCCATCCGGTCATGGCATAGGCTTTGGAAACCCCGTTGATGATGACAACCTGATCCTTCACTTCGGCAAACTGTGCGATGCTTTCGTGCTTGCCCACGTAATTGATGTGTTCGTAAATCTCGTCGGCAACGACCATCACCTGCGGATGCTTCGCCAACACGGCGGCCAGACCAGCCAGCTCCTGCTTGCTATAGACCGAACCCGTAGGGTTGGACGGTGAGCAGAGGATGAGGGCGCGTGTCTTCGGCGTGATGGCGGACTCCAGCTGGGCGGGGGTTATCTTGAAGTCTTGGCCGATACCTGCGCTGACGATGACGGGGACACCGTCCGCCAACTTCACCATCTCGGGATAGCTGACCCAATAAGGAGCCGGCACGATTACCTCGTCGCCGTCACTTACTAAAGTCATGATAACATTGCAGACACATTGCTTTGCACCGTTGGAAACACTAATCTGTGCGGCGGTGTAATCCACGCCGTTCTCGTTTTTCAGCTTGGCCACGATGGCTTCCCGCAGGGCCGGGTATCCGGGGACGGGAGAGTACTTCGAGAAGTTGTCATCGATAGCCTGTTTGGCTGCCTCTTTGATGTGGTCGGGCGTGTTGAAGTCCGGTTCGCCTACACTCAGGTTGATGACATCTACTCCCTGTGCCTTGAGCTCGTTGCTTCTTTGCGACATGGCAAGAGTGGCCGACGGGGAGAGTCTGTTTAAGCGGTCTGATAGATTGTTCATAACTTTAATCGTTTTATTTCGTTGTTTGTTAGTTCTTTTGTTCGTTGGAGAAATGCAACGTGTGTCCCATGCGCTCCATCTTGGTCTTCAGGTAACGTTCGTTGTAGGGGTTGGGCGTGATTTCGATGGGTACGTTTTCCACAATCTTTAGCCCATATGCCTCCAGTCCGATACGCTTGACGGGGTTGTTGGTGAGCAGACGCATGTTGTGTACGCCCAGTTCGCGCAGAATCTGAGCCCCTACGCCATAGTCGCGCTCGTCCGCCAAATGTCCCAGGCAGAGGTTGGCGTCCACGGTGTCCATGCCGTCTTCCTGCAGCTTGTAGGCTTTCATCTTTTCCATGAGCCCGATGCCGCGACCCTCCTGCTTGAGGTAGACAACCACGCCTTTTCCCTCTTTCTCAATCATCTGCATCGCCTTGTGGAGCTGCTCGCCGCAGTCGCAACGCAGGGAACCGAAGATGTCCCCGGTGGCGCAGGAGGAGTGTACGCGTACGAGTATCGACTCGTCTTCTTTCCACTCGCCCTTGAAGAGGGCGATGTGCTCCAGCCCATTGGATTTCTGGCGGAAAGGAATCAGGCGGAACTGCCCGTACTCGGTGGGCATGCTCACTTCCACGCCCTTCTCCACCATCGACTCTTCTTTCAGCCGGTAGGCTATCATGTCGTGTATGGAGATGAGCTTCATGTTGTGCTCATCGGCGAAAGCGCGCAGTTGGGGCAGACGCGCCATCGTACCGTCCTCGTTCATTATCTCCATCAGGGCACCGGCAGGGTAGAGCCCGGCCATGCGTGCCAGGTCGATAGCCGCCTCGGTATGTCCTGCCCGGCGGAGCACTCCTTTGTCTTGGGCGTAGAGGGGATTGACATGTCCCGGACGACCGAAGGTCTGTGGGGTGGACTGCGGGTCTGCCAAGGCGCGGATGGTGCTGGCGCGGTCGGCAGCGGAGACACCGGTGCTGCAGCCGTCAATCTTGTCTACGGTGACGGTGAATGGTGTGCCCAGCAGCGACGTGTTGTCGTCCACCTGGTGTGCCAGCTCCAGCTCTTTGCAGCGGGAGATTGTGATGGGCGCACAGAGCACGCCACGCGCGTATTTTAGCATGAAGTTTACGTCATCGGCCGTAATCTTCTCGGCGGCGATTATCAGGTCGCCTTCATTTTCACGGTCTTCATCATCGACCACGATGACGAACTTCCCTTGCCGGAAGTCCTCAACGGCCTCATCGATGGTGTTTAACTTAACTTGTTCCATATTCTTGGTTTTTATTGATTGGCGTTATTTGATTTGTTTCATATAGGTCAGAATCGTTTGGTTCGTCTCCACAATCTGTTTCAGGTCTTTGTTCAATCGCAGGCTAAAGCGCCATGCACGGAAGTAGAACAACAAGCCTACGGGAAACAGGATACCCGTTACAACGCTCATCCACGGCTTGCCGAACGGATTCTTGTGCGCTCCCACGAGGAGTATCGGATACTCGTTGAGTGCCAGTATGACGTGGTTGTCGCGGCTGTTCGACAGATTCTCTATCACCGCTTCCAGCTGCGTGTTGAGCTGCGTCACGACATTGTCCGGTTGGCAGTGGAAGAAGAAGCGGAAGTAGTTGGGTGCCTTGTCCAGTTGATGTTGTTGGGCGTAGGCTCTGCACGTGTCGCTCAGCTGGCACAGCTGCTGCGCAATCGCGCTGTAGTCCGGGTCGTCGATAATCACCTCCTTCTTGGTGATGTGACGTTTGGTGCGCAGTCCCAACAGTTTGCTGAACACCTCTTTATAGGCATCGATGTTGAACACCACGGAGTCGTTGTTCGACTTGTAGGTGAAAAACGCACCCATCGGCAATAGTACGAATGTGCTGATCCACGAACCGAACCAGATGTCCCAAGTGCCGTCGCGCGCCATCTTCCTGCCCATGGTATCCACGATGTAGTAGATAAGGAAGATGATGATGGAGATGATGACCGGCATTCCCAGTCCTCCCTTGCGGATGATGGCTCCCAAGGGAGCGCCGATGAAGAGGAAAAGCATGCATGCCAGTGAAAGCACGATTTTGGTGTTCCACTCTATCTGGTGACGGTGCAGGGAACGGTCGGAGTCCTTCATCATGGAGCCCCGGAACGAGAAATCGCTTTTCATGTTGTTGACGCGGGTAACGGCGGTCTGCAGCAGACGCTTCTGGTCTACCTTGCTCTTCATGCGGAAGATGCTGTCCAGGCTGAGCGATTTCACGGGCGACTGTTCCACCATGATTGAGTCGTGCTTGTTGAGGGAACTGATTACACTGATGCGCGATTTGGCGTCCGTGTAGTAGCTGCGCCCGATGCTGTCGAAACGGTGCGACATGGAGTCGATGCTGTGGCTCAGCTCGTTCATGTTCTTGGACTGTGACTGCGAACTCATGAAACTCTCGTCCATCATGTTGAAGTTGGAGTCGAACTCGATGAGGCTATGCTTCTCGACAAACGATTCGCGCCGGTACGGGACGTTGCGCGAGAGCTGCGTCTGCTGGCGCAGGTTCTCGAACTGTTCCCCGCTGTAGAGGTGGAGCAGCAGATGCTCCTTGTCGGCCGTCACCATCATGCGGCCCGAATCGGCCTGTATGATGTGCGCGTTCTCGAAACCGTCGGAGAAGTTGTATATCATCACGCCATAGAGCATGCCGGTGTCAGGGTTTTTCTTCTTCACGTAGAGGTTGTAGTCGCTGATGCGGTAGAAAGCCCCTTCGGGGATGTCCAGCTCCGGTGACTTCTGTTTCATGGACATGAGCAGCGTCCACAGTTTCGTTTGCGAATTGGGTCCCGTGACGTTCTGGAAATAGAAAGAGAGGCAACAGATGCATCCGACGAAGATGACCAACGGCCGCAGGATGCGCATCAAGGGGATGCCGGCGGCTTTCATGGAGAGGAGCTCGTAGCGTTCGCCGAAGTTGCCGAACGTGATGAGCGATGCGAGCAGGATGGCCAAAGGCAGTGACATGGGCACCAGCGACAGTGCGGAGTAGTAGAAGAACTGGATAAGGACACCGACGCTCAGTCCTTTGCCCACCATGTCGTCCACGTGCATCCAAAGGAACTGCATCATGAATATGAACAGACAAATGAAGAACGTGCCTATCAGCAAGAAAGAAAAACTCTTGATGATGAATATATCCAATTTCTTTATGCGAAACATGCCCTATGTCTAATCTCTTTGCAATCGAACCGCAAAGGTAGCATAAAAACTGCAATGCATCTACAATTTCAAGAATTTTATGAACTCACACACACGGCTCTTTCATTTAAAAAGGCTTGTTTTTTCCAAAAAACATTATACAGGCAT